>NZ_CP109137.1:3338994-3647160 GCF_035918095.1 Streptomyces sp. NBC_01750 | reverse complement strand
CCTGGTGCCCGCCGAACGCGCAGCACGCGCTGCGTCAGGCGCGGCTCCTCGGCGACAACGTCATCTCCGGTATGCGGGGCTTCCCGCAGAAGGAGTACAGCCACGCCAACAAGGGTGCGGTGGCCGGTCTCGGCCTGCACAAGGGCGTCGCGATGATCGTCATGGGCAAGGTGAAGATCAAGCTCAAGGGCCGGCTCGCCTGGTACATGCACCGTGGCTACCACGGCATGGCGATGCCGACCTGGAACCGCAAGATCCGCGTCTTCGCCGACTGGACGCTTGCGATGTTCCTCAAGCGTGAGGTCGTCTCCCTCGGCGCGATGGAGACGCCGCGCGAGGAGTTCTACGAGGCTGCGAAGCCGGCACCGGCGGCCGTACCGAAGCCGGAAGTGCAGAAGGCGGAAGCCGAGAAGGCCAAGGCCTCCTAGCCGCAGCAACACGTCCTGCCCCGAAGGGGTCGCCCGCCATCCGTGGTGCGGGCGGCCCCTTCGGCGTGCGCGGTACACCTCTCCGTTGCGGAGGGCCTCAGGCAGCCGGCCCGTCGTCCGGACGGGTATGTGTGGCATGCAGGTGATTTGCTCGGGCATTGCGTGATGTCGGGAAGCGCGCAGGGTGGTCGGATTGTTCTCTGGAGTGCACCGCGCAGCTTCGGGGCGTGGTGCGCAGCATTTCTGGGATCCACCGTCACGGAGGTGTGCGCCATGGCCGACGCCGCGCTGCGGCTGACCACTCTTGCCGAGGAGTTGCTCGGCGACCCGCTACCGGTCCGCATCCGGGCCTGGGACGGCAGCGAGTCCGGGCCGCCAGGCACTCCCGTTCTCGTCATCCGGCACCGGCGTGCGCTGCGCCGGCTGTTGTGGCGGCCGGGAGAGCTGGGGCTGGCCCGGGCCTGGGTGGCCGGGGAGATTGATGTGGACGGCGATCTGTACACCGCGCTCGACCTGCTCGCAGGGGTCCTGTGGGAGCGCGGCGGCGAGACCAAGGACCGGGTCCACGCCCTCCGCGACCCGCGGCTGCGCGCCGCCGCCCGCGGGCTGCTGAAGATCGGCGGGACGCTGCCGCCGCCGCCCCCGCCCGCCGAGGAAGTCCGGCGGCGCGTGGGGCCGCTGCACACCAAGCGCCGTGACAAGCAGGCCATCAGCCACCACTACGACGTCGGCAACGACTTCTACGCGCTGATGCTCGGGCCGTCGATGGTCTACTCGTGTGCGTACTGGGAGCACGAGGACAGCCGTCTCGAAGACGCTCAGCGCGACAAGCTCGACCTCATCTGCCGCAAGCTCGCCCTGAAGGAGGGGGACCGGCTCCTCGACGTCGGCTGCGGCTGGGGTGCCATGGCGATCCATGCCGCCCGCGAGTACGGCGTCCAGGCAATCGGCGTCACCCTCTCCCATGAGCAGGCCGCCTTCGCCCGCAAGCGCATCGCCGAAGAGGGCCTCACCGACCGGATCGAGATCCGGGTTCAGGACTACCGGGACGTCAGGGACGGTCCGTACGACGCCATTTCCTCCATCGGTATGGCCGAACACGTCGGTGAGGTCCGCTACCACGAGTACGCCGAGCAGCTCTTCTCGCTCCTCAAGCCCGGCGGCCGACTGCTCAACCATCAGATCGCCCGCCGTCCCGAGAGGGACGAATCCACCTACCAGGTGGACGAGTTCATCGACCGGTACGTTTTCCCGGACGGCGAGCTGGCCCCGCTCGGCCGTACCGTGGGCACGCTCGAGGAAGCCGGCTTCGAGGTCCGCGACGTCGAGTCGATCCGCGAGCACTACGCGCTCACGCTGCGCCACTGGGTTGCCGGCCTGGAGGCCAACTGGCGCAAGGCGGTGCGGCTGAGCACTCCTGGCCGCGCCCGTGTCTGGCGGCTCTATATGGCCGCCTGCGCGATCTCCTTCGAGCGCAACAGGATCGGGGTCAACCAGATCCTGGCCGTGAGGACGCCGGAGAGCGGCAACTCCCGGCTGCCGCTGCGTACGCGCGAATGGAACGGGACCGGGTGAGCCGACCGGGGGTCAACTGCCCTTCACCAGGGCGAGGTTGATACGTTCGACCCTTCAGGCTCGGAGATCGGGGCGGGGGCGCTGAGGCCGAAAGGCCCCGCGCCCCCGCCTTCTTTTGTGTGCGCACGGGCGCACCCCGCTGTCTGATTTGTCATGTATGCGTAATAATGAAAGGAAGAGCCACTTGCGCCGCCACACGAGATGGCTTCTGGGCCTCACCGCCGCGCTCCTGTCCGCCGCCACGCTCTCCACGGCCACCGCCTCCGCGGGAACCGACGCGCTCGCCGTCACCACGACCGCCACCTTCAACAACCCGGCAGGTACCACCGCCGAACAGGACAAGGTCCGCGACCACATCGTGAACCTGATCAATGACGCCCAGTCGGGCACCTCGATCACGGTGTCGATGTACAACTTCACCGACGATGTCGTCAGTGACGCGCTGGTCGCCGCCAAGCAGCGCGGCGTCTCGGTCCGGGTGATCCTCGACCACACCACCCTGACAACGGACGGGAACGAGTACGCCACGCTCACCGGCGGACTGGGCACCGACCGCACCAAGACCTCGTGGGTCTACGCCTGTCCCGCCGGACGCGGCTGCATCGGCAGCCGGAAGCTGCCCGGCGACGACGGCGCGATCAACCACAACAAGATCTTCCTGTTCTCCCGGGTGGGAGGCGCGGACAATGTGGTCGTACAGGCCTCGGCCAATATGACCGGCCTCCAGCGCACCGAGCTCTTCAACAACGCGGTGACGATCGTCGACTCCGGGCTCTACGGCATCTATCAGGCCTACTTCGCCGACCTGCTCAAGTACGGCACATCGAGCGGTCTGAGCGACTACTACCAGACCCCGTCGAGCGGCCCGTACAAGGCGTACTTCTTCCCGCGCAAGGAAACCGCGGGCACCCAGTTCGACGGCGACGCCGCCACCGACACCGTCAAGCTGATCCTCGACAAGGTCGGCTGCGCCGGCGGCACCGAAGTACGGATGGCGGCCAACCTCTTCTACCGCAAGGAGGTCGCCACCAAGCTCGTCTCTCTCGTGGGCGCCGGCTGCTCCGTGAGCCTTGCACACGACGGGAACCCGGGAACGGCGGATACGCCGGGCTCGCTGGGCAAGACCGTGGAGGGCATCATCTCCGGCAAGCTCACCAAGCGCGTGGAGTGCTGGGAGAACTCGCCGTCGGGCGCCAAGATCGGTCTGCACTCCAAGTACCTGATGGTCAGCGGCACATACGACGGGGTGGCCGGCAAGAAGCTGGTCTGGACGGGCAGTCACAACTACTCGTATCAGGCGCTCCGCTCCAACGACGAGACACTGCTCAAGATCGACAACGTGGCGCTCTACAACCAGTTCAAGACCAACCACGACCAGCTGATGAGCTACTGCGCCGGCACCTGACGGCGTCGGGCGGCGATCCGGGCGCCCGCGATCAGGACACACCTGATCCGGGCGCCCGCGATCAGGACACACGTGTTCCGGGCGCGAGGGATCCGGACGGGAGCACAAGGGGCCCCGCGACCTGCCCAGGTCGCGGGGCCCCTTGTGGCGTACCGGACTTACTCGGTCTTGATCGCCGTGAGCATGTTCAGCCTGGCGGCACTGCGCGCCGGCCACAGCGCGGCCAGCACCCCGACCACACCGGCGAGCAGCAGGAAGATCCCGATCCGGTCCCACGGCACGACCAGCGCGTACCCGGGGATCTCCTTCCTGATCGTCTCGCCGATCGCCCAGGCCAGGAAGGACCCGAGCCCGACACCGATCACCGCGCCGAAGACCGAGATCACCACCGCTTCCAGGCGGATCATCCGCTTGACCTTGCCGCGGTCCAGGCCGATCGCGCGCAGCATGCCGATCTCCTGCTGACGCTCGAAGACGGACATCGCGAGGGTGTTGATGACGCCGAGCACCGCGATGATCAGGGCCATCGCCAGCAGTCCGTACATGATGTTCAGCGCGGTGTTGATGAAGCCGCCGAACGTGTTCCGGATGTCCTGCTGGTCCTTGATGCTCATCGCCGGGCTGTCACCCAGCGCGTTCACCAGCGCCTGCTCGTTCGCCTCGGTCGGTCCGCCGTCCATCTTCACCCAGACCTCGGGGATGTACGGCTTCGCCTCGTACGGAGCGACGACGTCCGTGGACAGCAGCACCGGCGAGAGGAACTCGTTGTCGGTGTAGACCGCGCCGACCGTCAGGTTCTTCGTCTCGGCCTTGCCGCCGTCACTGTCGTTCCCGAACTTCACCGCCAGCGAGTCACCGGTCTTCCAGCCGTTGGACTTCGCGGTCTTCTCGGCGACCGCGATCCGGCCCTTGCCGAGGGTGGCCATGGAGCCGGAGACCGTCTTGAGGTCGAAGACCTTCTCCACGTCGCCCGGAGTGACGGCGGAGGCGGAGTGCCATTCGCCCTTGATCTCCAGTGAGGTGGCCTGCTGCGGGGAGACCGCGCTGACGCCCTTCGCCTTCTCCAGCGCGGTCAGCGCCGACTTGTCCAGCGCACCGCCGCCGGCCATCGTCACCATGTAGTCGGCCTTGATGTTGTCCGTGGTCATCTTGTCCACGGCACGGCCCATCGTGACGCCGAGCACCGAGAGGCCGGTGACCAGGGTCAGGCCGATGGCCAGCGCCGAGGCGGTGGCTCCGGTACGGCGCGGATTACGGACCGCGTTCTGGCCGGCCAGCTTGCCGGACACCCCGAACACACGGTGCAGCAGCGGACGCGCCAGCGCGATCACGGGACGGGACAGCAGCGGAATCAGCACGATGATGCCGATCATCGCCAGGAACGCGCCGGCCCCGATGAGCATCCGGCCGTCCTTGCCGGCCGCCGCGCCGCCGAGGATGCCGGCCGCGCCGAGCAGCGTGATCGCGCCACCGATGGAGTTCCGTACGACCAGCGACTTGGTGGTCGCCACCGCGTGCACGCTGCTCATCGCCGCCACCGGCGGGATCTTCGCGGCCCGGCGGGCGGGCAGCCACGCGGCGAGCACGGTGACCAGCACACCGACCGCGAGGGCGGAGGCGATCGCGGTCGGCGAGATGATCAGCGGACCCGCGGGCACCTTCGCACCGAAGGTGCTCATCGCGGAACGCAGCCCGGTCGCCAGCCCGATGCCGAGAACGAAACCGATCACGGAGGCGAGCGCGCCGACGACCAGCGCCTCGAGCATCACCGAGCGCTTGACCTGGCGGCGCGACGCACCGACGGCGCGCATCAGCGCCAGCTCCCTGGTGCGCTGGGCGACCAGCATGGTGAAGGTGTTGGCGATGAGGAAGACGCCGACGAAGAGTGCGATGGCGGCGAAGGCGAGCAGCATCGTGTTGAGGTTGGACAGTCCTTCCTCGATCATCCTGGCCTGGTCGTCGGCGAGCTGCTTGCCGGTCTGTGCCTCGGCGTCCTTGGGCAGCAGCGGCGCGACCTCGTCCAGGATCTTCTGGTCGGAGGCTCCGGCCGTGGCGGCGACGGTGACGTCCTTGAAGTAGCCGGGCTGCAGGTACAGCTTCTGCGCGACCGGAGTGTCGAAGAGGACGAGGCTGCCGCCGGCGTTGACCCCGCCGTCCTCGGTGGTGAAGACACCGGAGAGGGTGTACTCCTTCACCGGGCCGTTGGTCGCGACCCGCACGGTGTCCCCGACCCGGTACTCGCCCTTGGCCGCGGAGTCCTGGTCGAGGGCGATCTGACCGTCCTTCACCGGGCCGGAGCCGTCGGTGAAGGTGTACTGGGCGTCCTTGCCGTCCTTGCCGGGGGCGAAGTTCGCACCGGTGTTGGACCAGCCGTTGCCGATCAGCTTGCCGTCCTGGTCGGCGACGCCGGCGAAGCCGGAGACCCGCCCGGTGGCGTCGGCGACCCCGTCCAGACTCCGGATCTTCTCCAGGGTCCTGGTGTCGATCCCGGCCTTCTTCTTGCCGTCGCTCTGGCCGGTGTACGTGGTGACGGCGACCGCGACGTTGTCGTAGCTCTTGGCCGACTGCTTGCGGTAGGCGTTGCCGAGGGTGTCGGTGAATACCAGGGTGCCGGAAACGAAGGCCACGCCGAGCATCACGGCGAGTACGGTCATCAGCAGTCTGGCCTTGTGCGCGAGCACATTGCGCAGGGCGGTACGGAACATGTCTGTGTCAGTCCTGTGTGAGAGCCGGAGTCTGCGTGTCAGCGGTCGTTCAGCTGGTCCGGCCCTTGGCGTCGAACTCCTTCATCCGGTCGAGGACGCCGTCCGCGGTGGGGTGCAGCATCTCGTCGACGATCCGGCCGTCGGCCAGGAAGATCACCCGGTCGGCGTAGGAGGCGGCCACCGGGTCGTGCGTGACCATGACGACGGTCTGCCCCAGCTCCCGTACGGAGTTGCGCAGGAAGCCCAGTACCTCCGCGCCGGAGCGCGAGTCCAGGTTTCCGGTCGGCTCGTCACCGAAGATGATCTCCGGCTGCGAGGCCAGGGCGCGGGCGACGGCGACGCGCTGCTGCTGGCCGCCGGAGAGCTCGGTGGGGCGGTGGCTGAGGCGGTCCTGCAGGCCCACCATCTCGATGACCTGCTGCAGCCACTGCTTGTCGGGCTTGCGGCCCGCTATGTCCATCGGGAGGGTGATGTTCTCCAGACCGGTCAGCGTCGGCAGCAGGTTGAACGCCTGGAAGATGAAGCCGATCTTGTCCCGGCGCAGCTGGGTCAGCTGCTTGTCCTTGAGCGACCCGAGCTCGGTCTCACCGATCCGTACGGACCCGGAGCTGAAGCTGTCCAGTCCGGCCACGCAGTGCATCAGCGTGGACTTGCCGGAGCCCGACGGGCCCATGATCGCGGTGAACTCCGCCTGCCGGAAGTCCACGGTGACCCGGTCCAGCGCGACCACCTGGGTCTCGCCCTGTCCGTACACCTTGGACAGATCCGTGGCGCGGGCGGCCACTGCGGTGGCGCGGTGAGCGAGGGGGGTGGTGGTCACGAGGTGAGCTCCTGTCGAGGTGTGCTGAGGGGACCACCCCATCCTGTCCGGCGCCCCGCCGCGGATCGTCAGTCCCGGTGCCCGTTCCCGGGGCCCACTTGGGTCGGACCGCGCGGCCCGTCCCTCCTCCTTTGGTATGACGGCGTCCCTGAGACGCGGGGAGGCGAGTTTCCGTCATTCCCTGGTGGGTGCGGGGGCGGCCGGCGGCCGTGCGGGGCGGGTAGGAATGCCCTCCTACCTGCACTGACGCACCCTCAGAAGCCAATAAAATAAGACAACATCGGGCCACAGGGCCCGCAGGGAGGTAGATCAACCCGGATAGGCTCAGGGGCTGAAGCGGACCGCACGCCATGCCCGGATGGTGGAATGCAGACACGGCGAGCTTAAACCTCGCTGCCCCTCGGGGGCGTGCCGGTTCAAGTCCGGCTCCGGGCACTTCATCGCCCGTTCCACCTGCCGCTGACCGCCCCGGCGGGGCGCCGTCCTGGATGCGGTCCCGGTCACGATCCTGGAAAGATCCTCCCCGAGCACTAGAGTGTTCCTTTTGCCTTCGCATTACTCTTATCGTCAAGGCCGCGCAGGGTGGCCATGGAGGAGTGAAATGAGGAGCAGTAACCCGGTCTTCTCGCGACGGGGGTTCAGCCGCGACAACGGCTACGCGGGGTTCAACGCGCAGCAGCCGCAGGCCGGGGGCCCCGCCGTAGGAAGCAACCCCTACGCCCAGGGCACGGGCTACCCGTACGCGACCAACCCTTACGCACCGGCGGACACGCAGTACGGCGCCGGTCCGCAGGCTCCCGCCCGCCCCAATGCGATGACCATCGACGATGTCGTGGCGCGTACCGCCATGACGCTCGGTACGGTCGTCCTCACCGCGGTGCTCGCCTGGGTCCTGCTGCCCGTCGACGCGGCCAATATCGGCAAGTCGTACGGCATCGCGATCGGCGCGGCCCTGGTCGCCATGGTCCTTTCGCTCATCCAGGCGTTCAAGCGCAAGCCGGTGCCGGCGCTCATCCTGGCCTACGCGGCCTTCGAGGGTGTCTTCCTCGGAGTGATCTCCAGCGCCGTCAGCACCTACATCGGCCCGGGCACGGTGGTGCAGGCCGTCATGGGCACCATGTGTGTCTTCGTCGGTGTGCTCATCGCGTACAAGACCCGGCTCATCCGGGTCAACCGCCGCTTCTACGGCTTCGTGATGGCAGCAGCCATCGGCTTCCTGCTGCTCATGGCCGTGAACCTGCTGTTCGCCGTGTTCGGCGGCGGTGACGGCCTCGGCTTCCGCAGCGGGGGCCTCGGCATCCTCTTCGGTGTCATCGGCATCCTCCTCGGCGCGTGCTTCCTGGCCCTCGACTTCAAGCAGGTCGAGGACGGGGTCACGTACGGCGCTCCGCGCGAGGAGTCCTGGCTGGCGGCCTTCGGCCTCACCATGACCCTGGTGTGGATCTACCTGGAGATGCTGCGACTGCTGTCGATCCTCAACGGCGACGACTGACGCAGCCGGCTGTACTTGTGCGAAGGGCCCGCAGGCAACCGCCTGTGGGCCCTTCGGCGGTTTCGGCACTCCTGGAGCGGGCTAGAGCAGTTTGCGGGCTGCCCGCCTCAGGTCGTACTCATGGATGATCGCTTTGGCATGTCCGTAGGCGAGGTTGTGCTCGCTCCGGAGCCAGCTGACCTTCTCCTCGAAGCGGAAGAGCGATGGCCCTTCATCGACGGTGCGAAGCCAGTCGGAGATTTCACGACCGGTGCAGTGGGGGATTCGGGAGAGCAGATTTCGATGGGTCTCATCGGAGAAGACTTGGGACATCGGCGCCTCCGGACGCGTTGCGCGTGTGCTCCTTCCCGCCACCGTGCCTGAGCGTTCGCGTATTGGCAACAGTCCGGGGGCGGCGCGTAGGGTCGCGGCGTGTTTGATACGACTGAGCTGACGGCCGCCGTGGACCGCTTCGCCGACCGGTTGCGGGCGGCCCCGCAGAGCCGTCTGCGGCGTGGTGCGGCCGCCGAAGGGCTGGCACTGGCCAGGGAATTGGCGCTGCGGGCCCAGCGGATCGAAACCCCGGACAGGGCGCCGCGGATCATGCCCGACGTGGGTCTGTTCGCGGTTGCGGATCAACTGATTGTGGCCGGGCATGATTTGGCCGAGGCATTGCGAGCGGCCCCGTCCGGTTCCCTGGCGCAGGTGGACGAGGCCGTGAGTCTGGTGCGGGCGGCAGCGGCCCGGGCGGGGCTGTAGCCCGGCCGGGGGACCGGGCTAGAGGGACGCGATCACGCGGTCCGCGAGGATGTACACGCTCTCCTCGCCGCACGCGAAGGTCAGGGCGTAAGCGCCGGAGACACCGGAGCCGCCCAGCAGCACCGGGCCGTCGCCCACGCGCACCGCCTCGGCGAGCCTCTCCGCCGTCTCCCGGTGGCCGGGGGTCAGACAGAGCGTCGTGCCGTCGGCGAAGGCGTAGACGTCGAGCGTGCCGAGCGGGCCGGGACGTACGTCCGTGAGCTCGGTACCCGTCTCCGCGAGCTCCTCGAGGCGCGCCACGGTGCGCTCGTGGTCGGTGACCACCGGTGTCTGGACCGGCACGAAGTCGGGGTGCGAGGGGTGGCGGCGGCGGGCGGCGGCCAGCTCCGGGGAGTCCTCGGCGAACTCCGTCACCTCGGGCAGGTCCGCCAGGTCGTCGAACGCCTCGGCCGCCTCGAAGTCCATCGCCTCCAGGCCGACGAAGTCCGCCTGGCGTGGTACGTAGAACGGGAGCTCCTCGCCGGGCGAGGACAGGCCGCCGAGCAGCGAGGGGGCGTCCGCCGCGTCGCGGGTCTCCTGCGCCGCCCAGAAGGCACGGGCCTCGGCCAGCTCCCGCTCCCGCTCCTCGGCGAGTGCCTCCGCGACGGCGGCGCGTATCTCGGCGGCGGGGGCGGAGCGAGCCTGCGGTACGACCGCGAGGCGGCTGCTGCCGTGCGTCGCGGCCAGCTCCGCGCGCAGAGCGGTTACCTGCCCGCGCAGACGGTGTGCGGCGTGCAGGGCGGCGGCCCCCACGGCCGTGGCGGTGGCCGTGGTAAGCAGCAGGACAAGAGGCATGGCGCTCACTGACTTACTCCCGGTTTCATCGATCCCCCCCGACTTCCTACATCAGCTTGCGGTGAACCCGCTCGTCCTGTCAGTGCATTACGTCACGAATTGGACAGGACTTTTGCCCCCGTGTTTAGCGGGAAAACCACTCTGACCTGGGGAAACGAATCTCCCCCAGGGGATAGGTCACATCCTGGGGGAGATTCAGTCACGACTTGAGCTCCGAAGGGCCCGAGAAGTGCCTCAGCTCAGGCGCTCGATGACCATCGCCATGCCCTGGCCGCCGCCCACGCACATGGTCTCCAGAGCGAACTGCTTGTCGTGGAACTGCAGGCTGTTGATGAGCGTGCCGGTGATCCGCGCGCCCGTCATGCCGAAGGGGTGGCCTACGGCGATGGCGCCACCGTTGATGTTCAGCTTGTCCAGCGGGATGCCGAGGTCCTTGTAGGAGGGGATCACCTGGGCGGCGAAGGCCTCGTTGATCTCGAACAGGTCGATGTCGTCGACGGACAGTCCGGCGCGGGACAGGGCCTGCTTGCTGGCCTCGACGGGTCCGTAGCCCATGATCTCGGGGGAGAGGCCGGAGACACCGGTGGAGACGATCCGCGCCAGCGGGGTAAGGCCGAGCTCCCGTGCCTTGGTGTCGCTCATGATGACGAGCGCCGCGGCGCCGTCGTTGAGCGGGCAGCAGTTGCCGGCCGTGACCAGGCCGTCGGGACGGAAGACGGGCTTGAGGCCCTCCACGGCCTCCAGGGTGACTCCGGCGCGCGGGCCGTCGTCCTTGGAGACGACCGTGCCGTCCGGGGTCGTCACCGGAGTGATCTCGCGCTCCCAGAAGCCGTTCTTGATGGCTTCCTCGGCGAGGTTCTGCGACCGTACGCCGAACTCGTCCATCTCCCGGCGGGTCACGCCCTTCAGGCGGGCCAGGTTCTCGGCGGTCTGGCCCATCGCGATGTACGCGTCGGGCATCAGCCCGTCCTCGCGCGGGTCGTGCCAGCCCGCGCCCTCGCTCTGGGCGACGGCGGCGGTACGGGCCTGGGCCTCGTCGAAGAGGGGGTTCTGGGTGCCCGGCATCCCGTCGGAGGAGCCCTTGACGGTGCGGGACACCGTCTCGACACCGGCCGAGATGAAGACGTCGCCCTCGCCGGCCTTGATGGCGTGCAGCGCCATGCGGGAGGTCTGCAGGGACGAGGAACAGTAGCGGGTGATGGTGCAGCCCGGCAGGTGGTCCATGCCCATCTGCACAGCCACGATGCGACCCAGGTTGTGCCCCTGCTCGCCGCCGGGACCGCCGCAGCCGAGCATCAGGTCGTCGATGTCGCGCGGGTCGAGCTCGGGCACCTTGGCGAGCGCGGCCTTGATGATCTCGGCGGTCAGGTCGTCCGGCCGTACCTCCTTCAAGGACCCCTTGAAGGCGCGACCGATGGGTGAGCGGGCAGCGGAGACGATCACGGCTTCGGGCATCACGGACTCCATGAGGGCGAGGGTACGCAGGACTGTCTGGGAAGTTACCCGTACGTATCGCCTGGGTCACCGTGCGGACCGTGTGATGCGGACCTCTTTTCTAAGCGTCCGCTCAGTCCGGACGTTCCGGTGTCCGTTTACGCCCGGTGTGCCTCCGATGCCGCCGGCTCGGTCGTCGGTGACGGCGCCGGGAGGCGCCTGCGCCTGCGGTGCTTCAGCAGTGCCCATGGCGCCCTCGCGGCCGTGACCTCGGTGCCCGCCTCCGCCGCCGCTGTCGCAGCCGCCCTGGCAACCGGCAGCATGCCTTCGTTGCGGTCCGCCTCCGGGTGGTCCGACTCCGGCCACAGGCCCAGCACCGCGCAGAGCGTCGGCAGCATCGCCATCGCCGCCGTCGCGTATCCCTCCGCCGAGGGGTGGTAGTTGTCGGCGCCGAACATCTCGCGCGGGTTCGCCGCGAATTCTGGGCCCAGCAGGTCGCCCAGCGACACCGTGCGGCCGCCCTGCTCCACCACCACGATCGTCTGGGCCGCGGCCAGCTGCCGCGAGACCCGGCGGGCCAGCCAGCGCAGCGGCTGGTACACCGGCTCGATCGTGCCCAGATCGGGGCAGGTGCCCACCACCACCTCCGCGCCCGCCGTACGCAGCCTGCGCACCGCGGAGGACAGATACCGGACGGATTGCGTGGGTGGCATCCGGTGCGTGACGTCATTCGCGCCAATCATGATCACGCAGACGTCGGGCGTACGGGTCCGGTCCGCCAGCAGCAGCGTGACCTGGCGGTCCAGATCGTCCGACATCGCGCCCGGAAGCGCGATATTGAGTACCTCCACCGGCCGCTCCGCCACCGCCGCCAGGCCCGACGCGAGCAGCGCCCCCGGCGTCTGGCCGGCCCGGCGCACGCCCTGACCGGCCGCCGTCGAGTCGCCGAGTACTACCAGGAGCAGCGGATCCGAGCGCCCGAAGTCCAGCCCGTACATGCCGTCGCCGCGCGGCGGGACGGGGGCCTTGCCTCCGCCCACCGAGCGTTTCGCCAGCTGTACCTCGGCCAGCACCAGCCCCACGGCCGCCGCCCCGAGCAGCCCGATGCTGCCACCGCCGTAGGCCGCACCAGCGGCGATGCGTCGTGCCACCCTCGCCCTCGACACAGTCCGAGCCACCTCCTCGTAGCCACCTCGTAGCCGAACGTCAGCCATCGGCGGTCATCAGCTAACTGCCCCGTAGGTACCGTCGCCCAATCCCGCGCTCGTCCGCTTACGCTGGCGGCACCACTACGGAGATCCCGGAGAAACATTGTGCGCATCCACCACTCGATGATCAGTCTTGTCGGCAATACCCCGCTGGTGAAGCTGAACAGCGTGACCGCAGGCATCCAGGCGACCGTCCTGGCCAAGGTCGAGTACTTCAACCCCGGCGGCTCGGTGAAGGACCGGATCGCCCTGCGCATGATCGAGGCGGCCGAGCAGAGCGGCGCGCTGCAGCCCGGCGGCACGATTGTGGAGCCGACCAGCGGAAACACCGGTGTCGGGCTTGCGATCGTGGCCCAGCAGAAGGGCTACAAGTGCATCTTCGTCTGCCCGGACAAGGTGTCCACGGACAAGATCAATGTGCTCCGTGCGTACGGTGCCGAGGTCGTCGTCTGCCCCACGGCCGTCGACCCGGACCACCCTGACTCCTACTACAACGTCTCGGACCGCCTGGTGCGGGAGACCCCGGGCGCCTGGAAGCCCGACCAGTACTCCAACCCGAACAACCCCCGTTCGCACTACGAGAGCACCGGTCCTGAGCTCTGGGACCAGACGGACGGGCGGATCACCCACTTCGTCGCGGGCGTCGGCACGGGCGGCACGATTTCCGGGACCGGCCGCTACCTCAAGGAGGTCAGCGACGGGACGGTCCAGATCATCGGCGCGGATCCGGAGGGCTCCGTGTACTCCGGCGGCTCCGGCCGGCCGTACCTCGTCGAGGGTGTCGGCGAGGACTTCTGGCCGAGTGCGTACGACCGGACGGTGACCGACGAGATCGTCGCCGTCTCCGACAAGGACTCCTTCCAGATGACGCGCCGCCTCGCCAAGGAGGAGGGGCTGCTCGTCGGCGGCTCGTGCGGCATGGCGGTGGTCGCGGCGCTCCGCGTGGCCGAGCGGCTCGGCCCCGACGACATCGTGGTCGTCCTGCTGCCGGACAGCGGCCGCGGCTACCTCAGCAAGATCTTCAACGACGAGTGGATGGCGGACTACGGATTCCTGGAGGGTGAGGGCCCGTCCGCGAGCGTCACCGAGGTGCTCAGGCACAAGGAGGGCGGCAAGATCCCGAGCCTGGTGCACATGCACCCGGAGGAGACCGTCGGCGAGGCGATCGAGGTGCTGCGCGAGTACGGCGTCTCGCAGATGCCGATCGTCAAGCCGGGGGCGGGACACCCGGACGTGATGGCCGCGGAGGTCATCGGCTCGGTCGTCGAGCGGGAACTGCTGGACGCGCTGTTCACGCAGCGCGCCTCGCTGACCGACCCGCTGGAGAAGCACATGTCCTCGCCGCTGCCGCAGGTCGGCTCGGGCGAGCCGGTCGGCGACCTGATGAAGGTGCTCGGCGAGGCGGACGCGGCGATCGTGCTGGTCGAGGGGAAGCCGACGGGTGTGGTGAGCCGTCAGGACCTGCTGGCGTTCCTGGCGATGGGCGGCAAGTAGCGGCGCAACCGCGCACGTTTTCCGCTGTGCCTTCCCGGGAGGCAACCTCCCGGACCTCCCGGTCGCGAAAAAGGTACGAGCGCGTCACGTTCGCGCAGCACCCGCTTAACACGAGTCAGGCACATTGGTGGATGTCGGCAGGGGGACCGGGCAGGTAACCCGGCCGGCACCACAGCGGCGTCTAGGACCTCCGGAGCGGCTCCCGGACCTCCCAAGACGCCCTGGACGCGGCGACCGGCCCTGACCCGGGACCGTGTCCCACGCGGGGACCGCCGTCGTCCCGCCCTCCGGCTCGCCGGGGGTGCGGCGGTCCCCGCCAAGACTTTTCGGCCCGGGTCGCCTCCGGGGCGCCGTGGCCGAGCCCGGTTCCGGGGTGCGGACCACCAGCGGCCCGTGCTGCCCGGCAGGCGTACGGGTGCTAGTCCTCCCAGTCGGACTTCTGAGGCTGCTGCCGGCGGATCCACGGCCAGCCCCTGGCCGCGTGTACCGCGTTCACGCCGACGATGCCGAGCCAGGTGACCACCAGCCCTTTGAAGTCGGCGTTCACCACGCCGATCGCCGACAGCGGGATGGCCAGGATCATCGAGATGATGCCGAAGCCGAAGCGCTCCCCGAAATTCGCTTCCGTGGAGTGCGGCGGGCGGGCGCCCCGGGCGACCACCATCTGCTGCTCGGCGAGCTGGCGCCGGACACGGCGGTCCACCGTGCCGTCGAGCCGCTGCTCGACCTTCTCCAGGAACGATTCGACGAGCGCGGACTCGTATTCCTCCCCCAGCTCGCGGCGGGCGTGCAGGGTGGCGTCGAGCTCTTTCTTGAGCTCAGGGTCGCGGGCTTCCATAGCCGTTCACGCTACGTGCGGCGGGCGGTCGCGTCAGTGGGGCTAACCCCTGTTTTTCCCTGGGGGTACCCGGTGGATGGACAGCGGGTACCGCTGGGTCCACGGCGCACGCGGCGGGACCACGGCGCGGACAAGGAGAAGAGCCCGTCGCGGCAGGGCGGGACGCGGGACCGTCCTCGCCCCACCCCGTCAGGACCTGCCGCTGCGCCGGGGTGGGTCGGAGCCGGTACGGGCGCCTTACTTCCCGGTGAGGCCGGCCGGCAGGCCGACCTTCTCGAGCAGCTCCGCCGCCCGCGCCCGCGCCTTGCGCCGGCCCCAGCCCAGCAGCAGCGGCACGGTCGCGATGTTGTCGAGGATCGTGCGGTGCGGGAAGAGGCCGGACTGCTGGATGACGTATCCGATGGAGCGGCGCAGCTCCGCGGCGTCCTGCGTCAGGACGTCCTTGCCGCCCGCGCGGATCGTGCCCGAGGTCGGATCGACCATCCGGTTGATCATGCGGAGCGTGGTGGTCTTACCGCACCCGGAGGAACCGCCAGGACGGTGATACCGGCTGCCGTGGTGCCGTTGGGAAGCGCTCCGGGGGTCCGGGGGTGCCCCCCGGAGAGACGCAGCACTGCTTCGAATTTGATCATCACTCGTCCCTTGCCCGGCCTGCATATGGTCATGCAGAGTTCTCGGTGTCTGAATAAATTGTCAATGCCCCGGGGTAAATCACTGGTGACGGATGCTCGGGAAGCAAGATGAGCCGCCCGAAAAGGAGGGGATTACGCGTGATGTCGTCCCACATCGTGGACTCGCCCACCGGCATCGTGGTCCTCGACGGACAGAGCCTCCCGGTCGCGGACATCGTCCGACTGGCCGATGGCGCGGCCCGTCCCGTACCCGGATCCGAGGCGATCAAGCGCGTCGAGGTCTCCTGGGACGCGGCGCGGGAGCTCGCCGCTTCGGGCCGGGTCTACGGGCGCTCCACCGGCGTCGGTGCCAACCGGAACGAGGACGTGCCGACCGGGGCCGCCGCCGATCACGGGCTGCGGCTGCTGCGCTCGCACGCCGGCGCGATCGGCGATCCGCTGCCGGCCCGACAGGTCCGCGCCATGCTCGCCGTACGGGCCAACCAGTTGCTCGCGGGCGGTGCCGGGCTGCGGCCCGGCGTCGTCACCGCGCTCTGCGAGGCGCTGGAGAGCGGCGCGTACCCCGTCGTCAACGAGTTCGGCTCGGTCGGCACCGGCGATATCGCGGCCCTGGCCCAGATGGGCCTCGCGCTGGCCGGTGAACATCCCTGGGAGGGCGGCCCGCCGCCCGAGGCGCAGGCCCTCGACAACAACGACGCCCTGGCCCTGATCAGCTCCAACGCCCTCACCCTCGGGCAGGCCGCGCTCGCCCTGGACGAGCTGCGCGCACTCGTCTCGGCCACCGAGCTGGTCGCCGCGCTCTCGCTGCTCGCGGTCGACGGCTCGTACGAGGCGTACGCGGAACCCGTGCACGCGGCCCGGCCGCACCCCGGCACGTACGCCGTCGCCGCCAGGATGCGGCAGCTGCTCGGCGCGCCCGAGCGGCCCACGCCGCCGCTCGGACGGATACAGGATCCGTACGGATTCCGCTGTCTGCCGCAGATCCACGGGCCGGCGCAGGACGCGGCGGACGCGCTGGAGCGGACCCTCGCCGTCGAGATCAACGCGGCCGCCGAGAACCCGCTGATCCGCGCCGCCGACATGGCCGCGTATCACCACGGCGGCTTCTACATGGCCCAACTCGCCCTGGACCTGGACCACTTCAGGCTCGCGATCAGTCAGACCGCGCGACTGTCCACCTCCCGGCTCTCCGCCCTGAACGAGCCCGCCTTCACCCGGCTGCGGCCCTTCCTCGCGGACGCGGAGGCTGCGAGCTCCGGCGTGATGATCCTCGAGTACGCCGCCGGCGCGGCCCTCGGCGATCTGCGGGCCTTTTCCGCACCCGCCTCGCTCGGCCACGCGGTACTGTCCCGGGGCGTCGAGGAACAGGCCAGCTTCGCCTCGTTGGCGGCGCGCCAGACTCTGCGGGCGGGCGGCGCGTACCGGCTCGTCGTCGGCTGCGAACTCGTTGCCGCCGTACGGGCGTTGCGCCAGCGCGGGCTGCGGCCCGATCCGGAGCTTCCGGTGGGCAGGGCCTTCGAGCTGGCCGAGGCCGTACTGGACGACGAGCTCGCCGACCGGCCGCTGACCGATGATGTGACGGCGGCGGCCGCGCTGCTCGACCGGTTCACGGACCTGGCGACGGAGATGACGGACCTGATGAGGGGGATGGCATGAGCGACAGCCCTGCCGCACGGCTGCAGCAGCTCTTCGAGGGGCACCGGCTCACTCCCACCCAGCGGCGTATCGCACACAGCATGGTGCGCCGGGCCGGTGACGCGCCGTTCCTGTCCAGCGTGGAGCTCGCCGAACTGGCGGGGGTCAGCCAGCCGTCCGTCACCCGATTCGCCGTCGCGCTCGGCTTCGACGGCTATCCGGCGCTGCGCAAGTATCTGCGGGAGGTCGCGCCCGCGGAGAGCGAGGGCGGGAAGGACGGGTACAACGAGTACCAGCAGGCGGTGCAGGCCGAGATCGAGAACCTCTCCCATCTGGCCGAACTGCTCGCCGACCCGGCCCCGGTCGAGCGCGCGGGCCGGCTGCTCGCCGCGTCCCGCCCGCTCCCGGTGCTCGGCCTGCGCGCCGCGTCCTCGCAGGCCCGCGGCTTCGCGTACTTCGCGGCCAAGGTGCATCCGGATGTGCGCCTCCTCGACGAGGGCGGCACGCTGCTCGCCGACCGCATCGACGCGGCCCGCACGGCCGGCGCGAGCGCGCTGCTCTGCTTCGCACTGCCGCGCCACCCGAAGGAGGTCGTGGAGGCGCTGGCGTACGCGCGCTCGGCGGGTCTGAAGGTGGTGACGGTCGCGGACTCGGCGTTCGCACCGGTGGCGGGCCACAGCGACCTGCTGATCCCCGCGGCGGTCGGCACGGGGCTGGCCTTCGACACGGCGTGCGCGCCGATGCTGCTGGGCCGGGTGCTGCTGGAGGCGATGTGCGACGACCTGCCGGACGCGCAGGCGCGTCTGGAGGAGTTCGACACGAGAGCGGCGGCGCGGGGCCTGTTCGTGGAGTAGCCGGGCCTGTTGGTGAGCAGCGGGGCTCCGCCCCGTGGCCCCGCTGCTCCACGCCGGGACAGGCTTCATGAGGAGCCCGTCCCGGCGGTGGATGACACAGGGGCGGTCAGACCTCCAGCTCGGCCTCGATCTTCCTCAGCTGGTGCCTGGCCATGGCAAGGTTCGCCCGGTCCTTGTCGAGTGCCAGGTAGAGGAAGAGACCGTTGGTCCCGCGGCCCTTGAGCAGCCGGATCAGGTGGTACTGCGAGCTGAGGGTGATCAGGATGTCCTCGATACCGTCCTTGAGCCCGAGCTGCTCCATGGTGCGTACCTTGGCGCGCACCACATCGGTGTTGCCCGCCGCGGCGACCGACAGGTCCAGGTCCTTTCCGCCGCCGACAGTGCCGAGGGCCATTCCGCTGGTGTAGTCGACGAGTGCGGCGCCGATGGCGCCCTCGATGACAGTGGTGGCTTCCTTGAGGGCGCGTTCGGTGTTGGCCATGAGATGCGCACTTCCTTTCCGTCTGCTGGGTGTTCGTGATGGTGTGTCGGTCATGGGTCAGGTGTTCTCCGGTCGTTCGAGTGCGCCGTCGACCAGCTCGCCGATGCGGGCGCCGGAGCGGCGGGCCTCGAGGTGGAGCCGTCCCACGTTGATGCGTGGCTCGGCCAGGAGGGTGAGGACGGCCGAGGAGCCTGCCGCGTAGGTCGCGACGTATCCCCGTTCGCCCCGGACCAGTAGCTCGCGGAAGCCCCCCTGCCCGGTGGCCTCGGTCAGCCGCAGCGCGACGCCGAGGGCGGCGGCGGTCAGCGCGGCGACGCTCTCCGCGTCCGTGGAGTCCGCCGCCAGCACGAGTCCGTCCGTGCTGGCGGCGAGTACGCCGGTCAGCTGCGGCACGCGCACGCGCAGTTTCTTCAGTTCAGCGAGCACGTCGGCCTCGGCCGTCATGAGCTGTCTCCTCTCGGCGCGCAGCCTCAGTGCGCGCCTCATGACGGTGTGCAAGGGACCTGGTGGGCGGAGCGGTGCGTCACAGGGTTGCCTCCAGGGCGTCGCGGAGCCGGCGGAGCAGGGCGGAGTCCAGGACGGACGGGGGCTCGGCGGTCTCGGGGGCGGCAGCGGGCTCGCCGGGCGTCGCGATGAGCCCCTCGGCGGCCAGCCTCCGGACCTCGAGCAGGGTGTTGAAGGCGGGACGTCCCAGTTTCCGGGCGACCGCGGCCGGCGTGCGTACGCCGTCGGCGAGGTCCAGCAACGACTGCCGGCGGGGGCCGACCGCCCGTCCCGCGGTGTGCGGGGAGCGCTCGAGCGGCGCGGTGTCGACCGCGGGGTAGGGCCATACGGAGTCCAGCAGCCGGCTGCGCCGCTGGGCCTCGCGTTCGACGACCTGTGTGGGCACCGGCCGCACCCGGCCGATCCAGTGGGCGACGCCGTAGCGGAAGCGGCTCGGACCACTGGCGGGCGCCAGGGCGAAGAAGGCCGCGTCGAACAGCGCGCCGAGATGGCAGATCTCCAGCTCGCCGCCCGCCACTTGGCCGCTGTCGACGAGGAAGCGGGCGACCTCGCGGCGCGACCCCGCCTGCGCCACCGCCTCCGCCCAGCTCCCGGGCTCCAGCCGGCCGCTCGCCGTCAGCAGGACGTCGAGTCCGGGCGCGTCGGGGCTCTCGGCGTGCACGACCTGGCCGTCGGCCAGATAGAGGGCGCCGTGGTCGCGTACGAGAACGCCGGTGGCCCGCTCGTCCGCGAGTCTGACGAGCATCGGGGATATGGCCGCTCTCATCCGAGCACCAGCCTCTCGGCCAGGTTCTGCAGGCGCAGCCGGGCCAGTGCGAGATTGCCCAGATCCCGGTCGAGCCACAGATGGAGGAACACGCTGCTGTCGAAGGTGGTCTCCACGAAACGCATCACGTGATAGCCGGTGCGGGTGGTGACGATGAGGTCCTCGACGGGCGGCCCCTCGTTCTTGCTGTCGCCCTTGCCCCGGCCCGCGCCCTCGCTCCCGTACGCCGTGGGCTCCGCCGGCGCGAACGTCGTGTACTCGGTGGCCATCCGGGCCAGTTCGGCCGTCTCCGCGGCGGTGGCCTCGTGGTCGCTGCCCGGCGACTCGCCGACCGCGCCGAGAGCGAGCCCGCTGATCCAGTCCACGATGGATGCTCCGCGTGCGCCCGGCACCAGCATGGCTTCGAGCAGGCACTCGTCGATTCCGGGCACGCGGATTCCCCTCTCCGCCACGGCGCGCCGCGCACTGATGTGCGGCAGTGACGGAGAGGTTACGCAACGTGGCCACTGCTGGGGGGAGTTGGGGCATTTTCCATCGGAACATGCCGCTGCCCCGATAAGGTCCGCGGGCCACCGCCTGCTCCTGAGTGCCGAGAGCGGGCCCTCAGGCATGCCCGTACGCGGGCGGTCGGCTCAGTTCCCGAGGCCGATCGCCAGGACCGAGACGAAGATGATCCCGGCGAGGGCGTACGGCGCCCGGAAAGCACCGTGCCCATGGCGCGCGGCAGGATGCGGCGTGAGCGGCAGGGGCCCGGGAGGTTCAGGGGGCGGTCAGTGCGTCCGCGTGCGCGCCGCCCGACTCGGCGACGATCTCCTCCAGGCTCTGCGGGTCCCGGACGGTGGTGAACCGCACCGGCCCGTCCGCGGCGGTGACAAATCCGTGGACGCCGGGCCGGGGCAGGCTGTTGTAGCCGTAGTGGTTCGAGAAGTAGTACGCGCCGGTGTCCAGCGCCGCGATCACATCACCCTGCTCCAGCAGCGGCAGCGGGCGCGCCTCGGCGAGCAGGTCGCCGGCGAAGCAGGCGGGTCCCGCGATGTCCTGCACGACGGCCGCCCCCGCCTTCGGACGGCCCCCGGCGTCGTACGCGACGATGCGCAGTGGCCACGAGGAGGGGTCGTACACGGTACGGGTCGCGATCTGGACGCCTGCGTGGGTGACCGCGATGGGGCGCGACCCGGCGGTCTTGGCGTACTCGACGCGGGCGAGGACCGTGCCGTGCTTGGCGAGGAGGGACCGGCCGAACTCGGTGACGAGGCCGTAGCGGCCGTCGAGCAGCCCGGGGACCTGCTCCTTCAGCAGCCGGGCGTACTCGGCGAAGGTGGGCGACTGTTCGTCGGAGGCGAAATTGACCGGGAGGCCGCCGCCGATGTCGACGGTGTCGATCTGCTGCCGGCCGGCCGCGGCGTTGATCTCCTCGGCCAGCTCGTGCACGGCCAGGATGCCCTGCGCCATCAGGGTCAGCGGCATGCCCTGCGAGCCGGAGTGAGCATGCAGCCTGGTCAGCCACGGGCGGTCGAGATACGCGCGTACGACCCGGTCGCGGGCGCCTTCGTCACGCAGCGCGACACCGAATTTGGAGGTCGCGGTGGCCGTCGACAGGGCTCCGATGGCACCGCCGCCGACCTGTGGATTGACGCGCAGGCCGAGCGGGGACCGGATGGCGGTGCCCTGGACGAGGGCGTCGATGTGCGCGAGCTCCTGCCAATTGTCGGCGTTGACGGCGATACCGAGTGTGAGGGCCTCGCGCAGTTCGGCGGGCGTCTTGGCGGGAGAGTCGAGGACCGTGTGGTCGCTCCCCACGCCGGCGGCGCGGGCCAGCGCCAGCTCGCCCGGGCTCGCGACCTCCGCGCCGATGCCTTCGGCGTGCAGCAGTGCGAGCACGGGGACCAGCGGCGCGGCCTTCACGGCGAAGGCGTGCAGTACGGGGGCGTCGGTGACGGCGGCGAAGGCGGCCCGCAGCGCGGCGGCCGAGGCGCGGATGCCGGCCACGTCGAGGAGCGCGGCGACCGGCTGTGCCTCGCTGAGAAGTCCCTGCTCCACTGCCGCTCGTACGGCTTGATCCCGACGGTCTGAAGGCATGTGCGCCAGCCAATCACCCGGCAAGCCGCATCGCAGCTGTTGACTAAGACTATTCAGACGGACAAGATGTGAATAGATAAGCCAACAGTCATGGTCGCAGTCGCGAGGAGGCATTGCCATGTCAGGACCCCGCCCCGTACGGGCACCGCGCGGTACGGAACTGAGCGCCCTGGGATGGCAGCAGGAAGCCGCCCTCCGCATGCTCCAGAACAACCTCGACCCCGAGGTCGCCGAGCATCCCGACAAGCTCGTCGTCTACGGCGGCACCGGCAAGGCGGCCCGCGACTGGCGCTCCTTCGACGCGATGGTGCGCACGCTGCAGACGCTGAAGCAGGACGAGACGATGCTTGTCCAGTCCGGGCGTCCGGTCGGCGTGATGCAGACGCACGAATGGGCGCCGCGGGTGCTCATCGCCAACTCCAACCTGGTCGGCGACTGGGCGAACTGGGAGGAGTTCCGGCGGCTGGAGCAGCTGGGTCTGACCATGTACGGCCAGATGACGGCCGGCTCCTGGATCTACATCGGCACGCAGGGCATCCTGCAGGGCACGTACGAGACGTTCGCGGCGGTCGCCGCCAAGAAGTTCGGCGGCACGCTCGCCGGGACGATCACGCTGACCGCCGGTCTGGGCGGCATGGGCGGCGCGCAGCCGCTCGCCGTGACGATGAACGACGGCGTCGCGATCTGCATCGACGTCGACCCGCGCGCGATCGAGCGCCGTATCGAGCACCGCTACCTGGACGTGCGCGCGAACTCGCTGGAGCACGCGCTCCAGCTCGCCGTCGAGGCCCGCGACGCCCGCAAGCCGCTCTCCATCGGCCTGCTCGGCAACGCCGCGGAACTGCTGCCGCGCATGCTCGCCGAAGGTGCGCCGATCGACATCGTGACCGACCAGACCTCGGCCCACGACCCGCTGGCCTACCTGCCCCTGGGCATCGACTTCGACGACATGGCTTCGTACGCCGCCGAGAAGCCCGCCGACTTCACACAGCGCGCCCGCGAGTCCATGGCCCGCCATGTGGAGGCGATGGTCGGCTTCATGGACGCCGGCGCCGAGGTCTTCGACTACGGCAACTCCATCCGTGGCGAGGCCCAACTGGCCGGTTACGAGCGGGCGTTCGCCTTCCCCGGCTTTGTGCCCGCGTATATCCGGCCGCTGTTCTGCGAGGGCAAGGGCCCGTTCCGGTGGGCGGCCCTGTCCGGCGAGGCCTCGGACATCCACAAGACCGACAAGGCGATGCTCGAGCTCTTCCCGGAGAACGAGTCGCTGCACCGCTGGATCAAGATGGCCGGCGAGCGCGTCCACTTCCAGGGTCTGCCGGCGCGTATCTGCTGGCTCGGCTACGGCGAGCGCGACAAGGCGGGCGAGCGCTTCAACGACATGGTGGCCTCCGGTGAGCTGGCCGCCCCGCTGGTGATCGGCCGCGACCACCTGGACTGCGGCTCCGTCGCATCCCCCTACCGCGAGACCGAGGCCATGCTGGACGGGTCGGACGCCATCGCCGACTGGCCGCTGCTCAACGCCATGGTCAACGTGGCCTCGGGCGCGAGCTGGGTGTCGATCCACCACGGCGGTGGCGTCGGCATGGGCCGCTCCATCCACGCCGGCCAGGTCTCGGTGGCGGACGGCACGAAGCTCGCGGGCGAGAAGATCCGCCGCGTACTGACGAACGACCCGGGCATGGGCGTCATCCGCCACGTGGACGCGGGCTACGACATCGCGGAGTCGGTCGCGGACGAGCTCGGTGTGCGTGTCCCGATGCGCGAGGGCGACCAGGCGTGACCGTGAACGCTCCCGGCAACACCCCCGCCGGACCGGCGGGGGCCTCCTTCCACGAGATGTGGCGGGACCTCGAACCCATCGGCCGCGACGCGGACACCCGCGGCTACCGCCGCTACGCCTGGACCGGCGCCGACGCCGACTGCCGCGCCTGGTTCAAGGCACAGGCCGACTCCCGAGGCCTGACCTACGAGCTCGACCGCAACGGCAACCAGTGGGCCTGGCTCGGCGACCCGCTCGCCGAGGGTGCCGTCGTCACCGGCTCCCACCTGGACTCGGTCCCCGACGGCGGTGCCTTCGACGGCCCGCTCGGCGTGGTCTCCTCCTTCGCCGCACTCGACGAACTGCGCGCCAGAGGAGCCCGGTTCACGAAGCCGATCGCCATCACCAACTTCGGCGACGAGGAGGGCGCCCGCTTCGGTCTCGCCTGCGTGGGCTCGCGTCTCGCCTCCGGACAGCTGACGCGCGAAGCGGCGTACGGGCTGCGCGACGGCGACGGGGTGTCGCTCCCGCAGGCCATGGCGGAGGCCGGGTACGACCCGTCCACCATCGGTCCCGACCCCGAACGGCTCGCCCGTATCGGCGCGTTCGTCGAGCTCCATGTCGAGCAGGGCCGGGCGCTCGACCTGTCAGGTGACCGCGTCGGCATCGCATCCGCGATCTGGCCGCACGGCCGCTGGCGGTTCGACTTCCACGGCGAGGCCAACCACGCGGGCACGACGCGGCTCGTCGACCGCCGCGACCCGATGCTGACATACGCCGAGACGGTCCTCGCGGCCCGCCGCGAGGCCGAACTCGCGGGCGCGGTCGCCACGTTCGGCAAGATCTCCGTCGAGCCGAACGCCGTCAACGCGATCCCGTCGCTGGTGCGCGGCTGGCTGGACTCGCGCGCCGCCGACCAGTCCACGCTCGACACGGTCGTCTCCGCGATCGAGCGGGCGGCGAAGGAGCGGGCCGAGCGGGACGGCGTCGACCTGCGTGTCGTGCGCGAGTCCTTCACCCCGGTGATCGAGTTCGAGCACGCGCTGCGCGACGAGATGAACAAGATCCTCGGCGGCTCCGTCCCCGTGCTCGGCACGGGCGCGGGACACGACGCGGGAATCCTGTCCGGCGCCATCCCGACAGCCATGCTGTTCGTACGGAACCCGACAGGCGTCTCGCACTCCCCGGCCGAGTCGGCGGCCGAGGACGACTGCGTCGCCGGGGTCATCGCGCTCGCCGACGTACTGGAGGGTCTCGCGTGCAGATGACGTACTGGCTGGAACATGCCTGGCTCGGCACACATGTCGAGCCGGGCGTGGCCCTGGACGTGACGGACGGCCGGATCACCGCCGTACGCACCGAGGTCGGCGCCCCGCCGCCGGGCGCGGTCGTGCTGCGGGGCTTCACGATCCCCGGCCTCGCGAACGCCCACTCGCATGCTTTCCACCGGGGCCTGCGCGGCCTCGTCCAGGTCGGGTCGGGGACTTTCTGGACCTGGCGCGAGTTCATGTACGGGGTCGCTTCACGGCTGACACCGGAGTCGTACCACGCGCTGGCACGGGCGGTGTACGCGGAGATGGCGCTGGCGGGGATCACGGCGGTCGGCGAGTTCCACTATGTGCATCACGCGCCGGGCGGCACCCCGTATGCCGAGCCCAACGCCATGGGAGAGGCGCTGATCGCCGCCGCCGCGGACGCGGGCATCCGGATCACCCTGCTCGACACGGCGTATCTGTCGTCCGCCATCGGGAACAAGCACACCGGGGAGCCGCCGACCGCGCATCAGCTTCGCTTCTCCGACGGCACGGCGGAGGCGTGGGCGCAGCGCGCCTCGCTGCTGAAGGACGGTGACACGGTACGGATCGGGGCGGCGATCCACTCCGTACGGGCGGTTCCGGCGGAGCAGCTGTCCACCGTCGCTTCCTGGGCAGCCGCACGGAACGCCCCCCTTCATGTCCACCTCTCCGAGCAGACCGCGGAGAACGACGCCTGTCTGGCCGCGCACGGGTGCACACCGGCCCGGCTGCTCGCCGACCACGGTGTGCTCGGCCCCCGGACGACGGGCGTCCACAACACGCATCTGACGCACGAGGACATCGCGCTGGTCGGCGGGAGCGGGACGGGCACCTGCATGTGCCCGACGACCGAGCGGGACTTGGCGGACGGCATCGGGCCCGCGGCCGACCTCCAGCGCGAGGGCTCCCCGCTCTCGCTCGGCAGCGACAGCCACGCGGTGATCGACCTGCTGGAAGAGGCCCGCGCGATGGAGCTGGACGAACGCCTGCGAACCCGTACGCGCGGCCACTGGACGGCCGCGTCGCTGCTGCGCGCCGCCACGGAGGACGGGCACGCGGCGCTGGGCTGGGACGAGGCGGGGCGCCTGGAGGCCGGCGCGCTCGCCGACTTCACGACGGTGGCCCTCGACACCGTACGCACGGCGGGGCCGCTGCCGCGACTGGCCGCGGAGACGGCGGTGTTCGCGGCGACGGCCGCGGACGTGCGGCACACGGTCGTGGCGGGCCGCCACGTGGTCCGCGACGGCTCCCACACCCTGGTCCCGGACGTCCCGTCGGCCTTGTCGGAAGCGATCGCGGCCCTGCGCGCATGACGTTGAACTTCCCCCACCCCGCCCCTGTGTCCGGGGGCGAAGCCCCCAGTCACGGGAAGGGGCGGGGAAGGGCAATGACCCTCGGAGAGGAACCCATGACCACCACCGTCATCACCAACATCGGCAGCCTCGTCACCAACGACCCCGCCCTCGGCGACGGAACCCCCATCGGCCTCCTCCAGGACGCCGCAGTAGTCGTCGACGGCGACCACGTCGCCTGGGTCGGGCCCACCGCCGACGCCCCGGCAGCCGATGACGCCGTCGACGCCGCCGGGCGCGCCGTCATCCCCGGCTTCGTCGACTCCCACTCCCACCTCCTCTTCGCCGGCGACCGCACTCAGGAGTTCAACGCCCGGATGTCCGGCCGTGCCTACTCCGCCGGCGGCATCCGCACCACCGTCGCCGCGACCCGCGCGGCCGGCGACGAGGCTCTCGAAGCGAACCTCACGCACTACCTCCGCGAGGCCCTCCGCCAGGGCACCACAACCTTCGAGACCAAGTCCGGCTACGGGCTCACCGTCGAGGACGAGGCTCGCGCCCTGCGCATCGCCGCGCTCCACACCGACGAGGTCACCTACCTCGGCGCGCACATCGTCCCGCCCGACTACGCCGACGACCCCGCGGCGTACGTCGCCCTGGTCACCGGCGAGATGCTCGACGCCTGTGCTCCGTACGCCCGTTGGGTCGATGTCTTCTGCGAGAAGGGCGCCTTCGACGGCGACCAGGCCCGCGCGATCCTCACCGCCGGCAAGGCGAAGGGCCTGCACCCTCGCGTCCATGCCAACCAGCTCAGCTACGGCCCCGGCGTGCAGCTCGCCGTCGAGCTCGACGCCGCTTCCGCCGACCACTGCACGCACCTCACCGACGCGGACGTCGACGCGCTCGCCAACAGCGCGACCGTCGCCACGCTCCTCCCCGGCGCGGAGTTCTCCACCCGCGCACAGTGGCCCGACGCCCGCCGCCTGCTGGACGCGGGCGTGACCGTCGCGCTGTCCACGGACTGCAACCCGGGCTCGTCCTTCACGTCCTCCGTTCCGTTCTGTATCGCGCTCGCCGTACGGGACATGGGCATGACTCCGGACGAGGCGATCTGGTCCGCGACGGCCGGCGGCGCGGCGGCCCTGCGCCGTACCGACATCGGCCGCGTCACCCCCGGCGCCCGCGCCGACCTCGCCCTGCTCGAGGCCCCGAGCCATGTCCACCTGGCCTACCGGCCGGGCGTGCCGCTCGTCTCGGAGGTCTGGCGTCAGGGCAAGAGGTGCCGGTAACTGCCCGGATGCTCGGCCAGGTACTCGGTGAAGCTCTGCGCCGGACGGCCCGTCAGCCGCGGGACAACGTCGGACACGGTGGCCGTCTCGCCGTTGGCGATGGCTTCGTAGGAGGACACCCAGCCGGCGACCTCCCACTCCTCCGCGCCGTACCCGGCCCGTGAGGCGTACGCCTCCGCGCGCGTCTCGGCCACGTAGGTGATCGGACGCCCGCTGACCCGGGTCAGCTCCGCGGCGACCTCGTCGAGGGAGAGCGCCTCGGGTCCGGTGACGTCGTACGTCGCCCCGTCGTGCCCTTCCCCGAGTAGCACGGCAGCGGCGACATCCGCGATGTCCTCGTGCGCCACCGCCCCGACCCGCCCGTCCCCGGCGGGCCCGCGGATGACCCCGTCCGCGGCGGCCAGGGTGGGCAGCACGGCCATATAGAGGTTGTCGCGGAGGAAGGTGTACGCGAGCCCCGTGCCCCGGATGTACTCCTCGGTGTGCCAGTGATCGCGCGCGAAGGTGAAGGTGGCATTGGGCGCGGCGCCGATGAACGACACGTACACGATCCGCTCGACTCCCGCCGCGACGGCCGCGTCCACGGCGGTGATGTGCTCCCGCACCCGGTCGGCCGCCTCGTGTGCCGACACCAGGAAGAGCGTGTCGGCCCCTTCGATCGCCCGGCGCATGGCCTCCCCGTCCCCGTATGCCGCCGACGGCGCCTTGACGCACCTGGCGAGGTCCGGAAGCCGTCCGGGATCCCGCCCCAGCAGCCGCGCGCCCACCCCCCGCCCGGAGAGCCGCCGAGCGAGACGCCCGCCGATCTGTCCGCCTGCTCCGGTGACGGCGATGGCTGGGGGCATGGGCGCGTCCTCTCGTCGTGCTGCTTGTTCAGAGACTACGGCCGGGGCCCCGCAACAGCGCGCACGATCAGCGTGCGCCGGTTGACAGCTCGCCGGGATGTGGAAACTGCGGCCCCGGTGCAAGAACACTCAGGCCGCGCGGAGTTCGGCGATCACCTTGATGGCCTCGGCGGTCAGGTCGGCCGGGCACCCCCAGTAGTCGTAGATGCCGCCACGGCCACGGTTGCTGCCGCAGACGACGAAGACCCCCGTGCCCAGCCGCGCTTTGAGACGAGTGGCCAACCAGCCGACGAATCCGCTGTTGTCCGTGGCGTCGGGGAAGTGGAAGGAGAAGATCCCGAACCGTTCGGCATCACCACCGTCCGACGGGGCGGGAACCAGGCGGCACCAGCTGTCGGCGTCACGGACCATCGCCAATGTGTCGGCCGTGAGAGCCGGAGGCCGGTCGGCCGGGAACTCCTCGAAGGACCAGAGCCCCTCATGGACCATGAAGTCGGCCTCCGAGACCACGCGTTGGAGACGTTCTTCGGTCTGCTGGGCGGTCTCGACACTGACACTGACCACGAGCGTGCTCCTCGATGCCTGGGATTCCTGCCGCGGAACCGAAGGCTAACTCCCCTTGTCCGAGGGCCCGGTGTCCGCCGTGCCCGCCGGTCCGGTGCCCGCCGCGCCCGCCGGCCCGGCACCCGCCGCGTCCGTCGGCCCCGTGCCCTCAGGGGGCGGGCCGTCGGCCGGCGTCTCCGCGGCATGTTCGAGACGCGCGTTCATGATCAGCACGACGCCCCCGCCCAGCGACCACACCCCCAGCAGCAGCGGCGTCAGCCACGCGGTCAACGGCCCCGCCAGCGACACCACCGCCACCACGAAGCCCGCCCAGCCGAGCCACGCCGGGATCGTCCGGGTCTGCTGGCCCGCGCGCCAGAGCGCGAACAGCATCACCGCCGCCCCCGCCATCGCCGCGATCATCGCTCCGTACGCCACGTTCAGCAGCAGGAACGCGAGCAGCGCGGTCTCCGGGAGCACTGGGAACGCCGCGGAGTGGTTCGCCGTGATGCCGAAGATGTTCCCGGCGACCGCCCCGACCATGAGCAGTGCGGTGAAGGCCGTGCCGCCCACCAGCACCAGGTGGGAGCGGTTGCCGGCCAGCCGGGCGAGGGCGACCACGAAGAACAGGAAGAGCAGGCCCGACACCAGAAGTACCAGGGCCGTGGCCTCCGACAGGCCCTGATTGCTGTCGTCGATGTAGTAGAAGAAGACGCGCCTGAGCGCGCCGCTTCCCCTGGTGTCCGGTGTGCCCATCCACAGAGCCTGCCCGGCGATCAGCAGCGCTCCGGCCACCAGCCCGGCTATCCCGGACCAGAGGTCCCTGTGCTGAGCGGGCAGGGCAGGTTCTGTTCCTTGCGACGCCATCATTGTTGCCTCCCACGGGGTATCCCCGAGAAAGGGTCTTTGTCCCATTTTCTCACTGACGGCCGAGTCGGCACGGCGGGGCGTGACAGAGTGAGCCGATGAGGACCATAGGGCTGATCGGCGGAATGAGCTGGGAATCCAGCGCCGAGTACTACCGGCTGCTCAACGAGCTGGTACGGGAACGCCTCGGCGGGCTGCACTCCGCCAAGTGCGTTCTCCACTCCGTCGACTTCGCCGAGGTCGAGGAGCTCCAGGTCGCGGGGGAGTGGGAGCGCGCCGGTGAGATCCTCGCCGAGGCCGCACAGGGGCTCCAGGCCGCGGGCGCGGACCTCTTGCTGATCTGTACGAACACCATGCACAAGGTCGCGGGACAGGTGGAGGCCGCCGTCTCCGTCCCGCTGCTGCATCTCGCGGACGCCACCGCCGATGCCGTACGCGCGCAGGGGCTCAGCCGGGTCGGGCTGCTCGGAACCGCGTTCACCATGGAGCAGGACTTCTACCGGGACCGGCTGGCCGGACACGGACTCGAGGTGCTCACGCCCGACACGGAAGGGCGTGCCCTGGTGCACCGGGTGATCTACGAGGAGCTGTGCCGCGGAGTCGTACGGGACGAGTCCCGAGCCGCCTATCGGGACGTCATCGGCCAACTCGTCGCCGCCGGCGCGGAGGGCGTCGTACTGGGGTGCACCGAGATCGAGTTGCTCATCGGGGAGAAGGACAGCCCGGTGCCGGTGTTTCCGACGACCCGGCTGCATGCCGAGGCGGCCGTGGCCGCCGCTCTGGGCGGGCACTGACGCCCGCCCGGAGCATGCGCCTCAGGCCCGGGGCCGTACCGGCAACTCCCGCACGCTGTTGCCCACAAAGCTCGCGTGCCTGCGCAACTCCGCCTCCGGGACCGCCAGATCCAGCTCCGGGAAGCGCGTGAACAGCCGCTCCAGCGCGATCGTCGCCTCCATCCGCGCCAGCGGCGAACCCAGGCAGTAGTGCGGGCCGTGGCCCAGCGACAGATGCCGGGCGCCGCCGGTCCTGGTGATGTCGAAACGGTCCGCGTCAGGGCCGTGCGCCGACTTGTCACGACCGGCTGCCGAGTAACCGGCAAGCACCGGAGTGCCCTTGGGGATCACCGTTCCGCCGACCGTAAGATCCCGGGTCGGATAGCGGAACGGGAAGTAGCTGACCGGGCTGTCCCAGCGCAGCGTCTCCTCGACCACGTCCGACCAGGTCGCCTTGCCGGACTGCACCAGTTCCAGCTGGTCCCGGTGGGCGCACACCGCGCGTACGGCATTGGTGATCAGGTTCAGCGTCGTCTCGTGCCCGGCGATGATCATCAGCAGCAGGGTGCCGATCAGTTCGTGCCGGCTGAGCCTGTCGCCGTCCTCCTCGCGGGCCGCGATCAGCGCGCTGGTCAGATCGTCGCCCGGGTTCTCCATACGGGTCGCGGCGACCGTCCCGAGCACCGCCACCAGCTCGCGGTTCGCGTCCATCGCCTCCTCCGGGCCGATGGACGTGTTCACCACCTGGTTCGACAGATGGTGCAGCCGGTCCTGGTGCTCGGCGTCCACGCCGAGGAGTTCGCAGATCACCCCCATCGGCAGGGGCAGTGCGAAGTGTGTCCGCAGATCGGCGACGCCCCCGCCCGCGGCGGCCGCCTCGCCCAGGCCGTCGAGGAGCTGTGCCGTCACCGTCTCGATCCGCGGCCTCAGCTCCCCCACCCGGCGGGCCGTGAACGCCTTGCTCACCAGCGAGCGCAGCCGCCGGTGGTCCGCGTCGTCGGCGGTGGTCATTCCTTGCACCGTCGCGAAGGTCTTCAGCGGCCAGCCGTCGGGTATCTCCCCGTCGCGCAGCGCGGTGAAGTGCGCCGCTCCCTTCGCTACGTCGGGATGGGCGAGGAACTCCTTGAGCGCGGCATGGCCGAGCACCGCCATGCCCGCCACTTCGCCGGGGAGCACGACCGGTGCGACCGCGCCCCCGGCGAGCAGCCGGGCGTTGTCCGCGTGCGGGCAGCCTCCGGCCGGGTCCATCCGGTGCGCGGTGTCACGTGAGGTGGTCAACTGGGCTCTCCTGACTGCGGCATGCGATCCAGCCGGCCAGTGCGGCTGAGACGGCCGCGATCACCGCGACGCAGGGCCGGGATCCGGATCCGTACACGTCGAACGCCCCTGAGTGACCGGGAGCATTCAGATAGTACGAGCTGCCGGCCTTGTTCGAATACGGGTCGTTCAACTCCTGCCGGAGTGCTGAATAGTCGATTCCGGCACTCGAACACCTCGCGTATCCCCTTTTCTTACTCCTTCACGGAACGGTCACAAGAAGTGCGATGCTCCCTACCCTGTCGGGATATGGGCCGGTAGCGTCCTGTCCTGGGGAAAAGCTCATGGGGAGGGACCGGGGGGGTCGAGTTGAGCGGTGTACGCATTCGTGTCGTGAAACCGGACGAGCTGGGCGAGAGAGAGATCGAGGCCTGGCGGGAGCTGCGCGCCAAGACCGGCGCACCCGCCAATCCGTTCATGGAGCCGGAGTTCACCCTCACCGTCGGCCGCGTGCGGCCCGCGGCCAGGGTGGCGGTGCTGTGGGAGGACAGGGAGCCCGTCGGCTTCTTTCCGTACGAACGAGGGCCACTGGGCCACGGACGCGCGATCGGTCTGGGGGTCTCCGACTGCCAGGGCGCCGTGCTCCGCTCCGGCCTCACCATCGCGCCCCGTGAGCTGCTGCGCGCCTGCGGGCTGTCGGCGTGGGAATTCGACAACCTCGAGGCGAGCCAGGGCATGTTCGTGCCTGATGCCGCAGAGGAATACGCCTCTCCCGTGATCGACATCGGCGCGGGATACCCGGCGTACGAGGAGGTCCTGCGCGCGCAGTCGCCCAAGTTCCTCAAGACCACCCTGGCCAAGGAACGCCGGCTGGGGCGGCAGGCGGGCCAGGTGCGGTTCGTCTTCGACGAGCGCGACCCGGCCGCGCTGCGTGCGCTCATGGAGTGGAAATCCGCGCAGTACCGCAGGACCGGCCGCCGGGACCGCTTCGCACAGGAGTGGATCAACACCCTGGTCCGGCTGCTGCACGCGACACGCACGTCCGGCTGCTCCGGAGTGCTGTCCGTGCTGTATGTCGCCGACCGGCCCGTCGCCGCACACTTCGGGCTGCGCTCGCGCACCGTGCTGTCCTGCTGGTTCCCGGCGTACGACGTCGAGTTCGCCAAGTACTCGCCGGGTCTGATCCTGCATCTGCGGATGGCGGAGTCCGCCGCCGCCGAGGGCATCGGAATGCTCGACCTGGGGCGCGGGGCCGCCGAGTACAAGGACGCGCTGAAGACCGGTGAGCTACGGGTCCACGAGGGCTCCTCGGCCCTGCCGGGGGCGCGGGCGGCCCTGTACTGGCTGAGCCGCGAACCGTCGCGCCGCGCGCACAGTTTCGTACGCAGCAGGCCGCGGCTGGCCGGATACGCGCAGAAGGCGCTGAACCAGGTCGGCAAGTTGCGGGGCAACTGAACAGCCGGAACATCCGAGCAGGCGGGGGATTCGCATGCCGAGCACACCACAGAGGCCACCGGGACCGCAGAGACAGTGGCCGGCCGAGATCCAGGTGGCCGAGCTGGATCTGGACGGCCTCGACGGCGCCGTCCTGCGGTTCGGACCCGGGCCGGGCGGGGGTCAGCCCGTCCGGGGCGGTGATGTCTACGCACTCGTCCGGCTCCGCGGCAGGCCCGTCGCCACCGTCGTCTGCACCGTCCCGCCCGGGCGGGACCCGGCCGATGTCGTCGCCGCGGCCGCCCGCGCCAAGCTCGCACACGATGTGCCGCCGGCCTCTTGGGCTGCCCACGAGGAATCCACCCACGGCGCGGCAACCCCTCCGGGTGCCCACGAGGAAACCACCCACCGGGCAGCAACCACCAACGCCCCCGGCCCACCTGGGCCACAAGACCCCGCACACGCCCCCGGCCCACCTGGGCCACAAGACCCCGCACACGCCCCCGGCCCACCTGGGCCACAAGACCCCGCACACGCCCCCGGCCCACCTGGGCCACAGGACCCCGCACACGCCCCCGGCCCACCTGGGCCACAGGACCGGGTGACCATCGTCGTCGCAACCCGCGAGCGCGCCGATCAGCTCGCCCGCGCGCTCGATTCGCTGCTCGCCCAGGACCACCCGGACTTCGAGATCGTCGTCGTCGACAACGCGCCCGTCACCAACGCCACCCACGACCTGGTCGAGCACAAATACGGGGAGCGCGTCCGGTACGTCCGTGAGCCCGTACCGGGTCTCGCCGTCGCCCACAACCGCGGGGTCGCCGCCGCCGACGGCGCGGTCATCGCCTTCACCGACGACGACGTCGTCGCCGATCCGCACTGGCTCACCGCGCTGACCGCGCCCTTCGCCGGCGATCCGGGCCTGGGCTGTGCGACAGGGCTGATCCTGCCCGCCCGGCTGCGCACACCCGCGCAGATCCTCCTCGAGAGCCACGGCGGCTTCGCCAAGGGCTTCACACCGCGCCAGTACGACCCGGCACACCCGCCCGCCGGCGAACCGCTCTTCCCGTTCACCGCGGGCAGTTTCGGCTCCGGCGCCAATATGGCCTTCCGCGCCACGGTGCTGCGCGAGATCGGCGGCTTCGACCCCGCCACCGGCACCGGCACTCCGGCCAGGGGCGGCGACGACCTGTACGCCTTCGTCAGCGTCCTCGCCGCCGGGCACCGGCTGCGCTACACCCCCGACGCGCTGGTCTGGCACCACCACCGCGAGAGCTGGCAGGACCTGAAGAACCAGGCGTACGGCTACGGCGCAGGCCTCACCGCGTATCTCACTGCCGTCCTGGTCCGCCGGCCCGCGCTGCTGCCCGCGCTGCTCAGAAAGCTGCCGCGCGGACTCGCGCACGCCCGCTCCATCACCGCACACCGCGACGCGGGCGGCGCAGCGGTGCCCGGGGAGCACGGGGTGCAGAACTATCAGTGGCCGCGCCATCTCTCCCGGCTCGAGCGGCGCGGCATGCTGGCCGGGCCGATCGGGTATGCCAAGGCACGCCGACGAGTACGCGGCGTTCCGCTCCCGTGGGGCAGCAGGCCGCAACGGGACGAACGGTGAGAGGCGCTGGTACGACAATGCCCCGGATCCCCGTACTGCTCTACCACGCAGTGATGGACGAGCCGCCCGACTGGATCGCCGAGTTCACCGTCACGCCACGGGAGTTCGGCGCGCAGTTGGACGCGATCGTGGCCAGCGGCCGCACCCCGGTCACCATCGGCGCGCTCGCGGACCAGCTCGCCGGCCGTGCCCCGGTGCCGTCCCGGCCCGTCGTCCTCACCTTCGACGACGGCTTCGCCGATCTGCCGCGGTCCACCGCCGAGGCGCTCGCCTCACGCGCACTGCCCGCCACCGCGTATCTCACCACCGGGGCCATCACCCCGGGCCGGCGCAGTCTGCTGCCGCCCGCGCCGATGATGACCCTCTCGCAGGCGCCACTGCTGGAGCAGCACGGAATGGAGGTGGGCGCGCACACCGTGACCCACCCGCAGCTGGACACCCTTCCGCCGCAGGCACTCCACCGTGAACTGCGCGAGCCCAAGGGGGTTCTGGAGGACGTCCTCGGCCATCGGGTGACACACCTGGCCTATCCGCACGGCTACAACAGCCGCGCGGTGCGCGAGGCCGCCGCCCGCGCGGGCTATGCGTCGGCGGTCGCGGTGCGGCACGCACTGAGCTCGGACACCGACGAGACGTACCGCATCGCCCGCCTCATACTGCGCCGCAGCCACACCGTCGCGGACGTCGAGGCGTGGATGGACGGTCGCGGCGCGCCGGTCGCGCCGTTCCCCGACTCGCTGCCGACTGTCGGGTGGCGGCTCTACCGGCGGGCCCGCGCGGTCTTGAAGGGCCCGGTCTTCGCGGGGTAGCGGGGGCAGCTGGGCAACCGGGGCAGAGAGCCACGCAAACACGAAATCAGTTCCTATACTTCGCTGAAGGGACAGCGGCGTGACGGCCGCGACCACATCCGTGGGGGGAGTCGCACTGTGCGTCAACGCGTGCCCGCACCGCTCACAGGGCGCAGCTCGCCCTCGCCCGCCCTGGACGCCACCGGCCAGGAATCACCCGGCGACACCGCCCGGCCGCGCACCCGCAGGCCGCCCGACCTGCTGCGACCCGACCTTCTTCTCAGCTGGCTGCCGCTGCTCCTCGGCATCGGCCTCTGGCTGTACGCGCTGCCGCGCATCGGATTCCGCTCCATGGGCGACTACGGCCTCCTCGACCGGCTCCCCGCCGCCTTCTACCTCTCGCTACTGGTTCTGACCTGCGGCTTCCTGCTCAGTCTGCGCCGCGCCGGTACCGCCCCCTGGTGGCCCGCCATCTACTGCGTCGGACTGCTCTTCGCGCTCAAGGCGGCGCCCGCCGTGCTGTACGACTCGGTGCGCTACCCCTGGGCCTCCAAGCACGACGCGGTCATCAACCAGCTGCTGCTCAACGGCGAACTGCGGCCGAACGCCGCCCTGTCGGGCAACATGTCGGCGTACGACCAGTGGCCCGGCTTCTTCTCACTCAACGCCGCCCTGGTGCGCACCTTCGGCGTCCAGGGCGCGACCGCCTACCTCAACTGGGCGCCGATCGTGCTCGGCCTGCTGGTCATGCCGGTGCTGGTCCTGATCTACCGCACCTTCACCGAGGACTGGCGGCTGGTGTGGACAGCCCTGTGGATCTTCCAGGCCGCCAACTGGGTCGGGCAGGACTATCTGGCCCCGCAGGGCTTCGCCTATCTGCTGCATCTGACCGTACTGGCCGTGGTGCTGCGCCATTTCGTACGGCCGGGCTCCGCGGGCAGACTGCGCGACCGTACCTGTCTCGATCCGGTGGCCGCCCCCGTGCCGCCGCCCACCGGGGTGCGCCAGCGGGCCGTCTGCATCGCCATCCTCGCCCCGCTCATCGCCGCGATCAACGCCTCTCACCAGCTCACGCCGGTCATGCTGTGCGTCTCGCTGCTCGGCCTCACCCTCACCCGCCGCTACCGCAACTACGGGCTGCTCGTCGTCGCCGGGCTGCTGATGCTGATCTGGGACCTGACGATGGGGCGGCCGCTGTTCGTCGAGACGCTGAGCACCCTGCGCGACTCGATCGGCGATCTCATGCAGAACTCCCGGGCGGGGTACGCCGGACAGCTCACCGGGCCCGGGCCCGAGCTGGCCGGGCGCGCCAATGTGGTGATGGTGCTTGCGGTCGCGGCTCTTGCCGGGATCGCGGTGGTGACGCGGCGCCGGCTGACCCGGAGCGCGTTGCCGCTGCTGCTGGTGTCTGCCGCTCCCGTACCGATGTTCGCCGTCAACGACTACGGCGGCGAAATGCTGTTCCGCGTCTACCTCTTCGGGCTTCCGGGCGCGGCGTTCTTCGCGGCGGCGGCACTCGTTCCCGCTGTCGTAGGGGCCCGCAGGCCGCTGACCCGGGCCGGTACCGTCCGGCGCCGGATCGCAGCCGTCGCACTGCCGCTGGTGCTGTTGGCGCTGGTCGCGGGCTTCATGCCGTCGTACTACGGCAAGGAGAAGATGTACTACACGCCGCCCGCCGAGACGGCGATGGTCACCCGGACCATCGACCGGGCCGCGGGGGGCACGCTGATTCTTGCCACCACCGGCTCGTTCCCGCAGGCACTGCACCGCTACGACCGGCTGGAGCACTGGTTCTTCGCCGAGCAGGAACTGCCGGAGAACGAGAAGATGCTGAAGGACCCGGCCGGATATCTGGCCAAGGGGATCGCGCGCGGCACCAAGGCGTACGTCATCCTCACCCGGACCCAGGACATCTACACCGCGGGCGAAGGCCTGCTGCCGCCCGGCGGCTTCGCCGCACTGCGCTCGCGCCTGTCGGCGTCACCGCTGTTCAAGGTCGTCGAGGAGCAGCCGTACGGCGTCGTACTCGAATACCGGCCAGGAGACCCACGAGGCTCCCGAAGCGGGGGGATCACCCGATGAAGGTCCATCAGAACCAGCTCAGAGCGGCCGTGGCGGTCTCCGGTTGGGTGGCCCTCGCCGCGACCCTGCTGCCCGGCGGTTCGCCGCTGCGATGGGTACCGGTGCTGCTCTTCGTCTGTTTCGGGCCCGGCTTCGCCATGCTCTATCCGCAGCCCAGCGGACTGCGGTCCGGCGCCCGTCTGGAGGCGTTCGCGCTGGCCGCGCCGATCAGCCTGTCGCTCGGTGTGCTCACCGCCACCTCGCTCTACCTGGTCAGGGCCTTCTCGGCCACCGCCTTCCTGGTGTCGCTGGCCGCCTTCGCGACCATCGTCGCCGCGCTGCCCGGCCTGCCGCTGCCCGCCGCCACTCAGGGCGCCGCCGAGCGGGTCAAACGCAGGCCCGCGGGCGGTGGCTGATGAACGCCCGCCACGCGGGGCCCCGCAAGCGGGCATACACCGCCGTCGTCCTGGTCGCCGTGGCGCTGCTGGTCGCCGGGCTCGGTGTCTGGGCGGGTGACCTCGACGGTACGGCGGGGAAGGGGGACGACGCCCGCTCGGCGGGCCGGGATCTGCCCCGGAACGCGGCGTCCGGCGAGCTGCCGGCCGGGTCCTGCGCACCGGACGAGAAGCTGGTCGCACGGTGCGGGGCCTGGTGGGGCGCCTACATCCCGTACGACCGGAACAGCTCCCTCACGAAACCGGTGCACGCGTTCGAGAAGAAGATCGGCCGCAAGCTGGATCTCGTCTACACGTACCACGACATGTCGGGCGGCAAGGCCGACGGCGAACTGCTCACCGCCGACGAGCAGGAGCTCGGCAGGGACCGCCTGCTGATGCTGGCCTGGGAGTCCACGGTGTGGAAGGAACCGCACCACGCGAACTACACGGAGACCCAGCTCGGCTGGAAGAACATCGCCTCAGGGAAGTACGACGCCGAGATCATCGACCCGCAGATCCGCCGCCTCAAGGCGTACGGCAAGCGGGTCTTCTTCTCCTTCGACCAGGAGGTAGACGCCCGTATCAAGGAGGGCGCGGGTACCCCGGCCGAGTATGTCGCCGCCTACCGGCATCTGCACGACCGGTTCCGGAAGCTGGGCGCCGGCAACGTCGTCTGGGTGTGGACGGTCTCCGGCTATCTGGGCAGCGCCGACGTGATGAAACAGCTCTATCCGGGCGACGACTACGTCGACTGGATCGGCATGGACCAGTACAACTACTTCGGCTGCCACGACACCACCGACTGGAACGACTTCGACGAGACCCAGCGGCCCACCTACGACTGGCTGCTGGAGAACATCTCGGCGAAGAAACCGCTGATGCTGGCGGAGTTCGCCACCGCGCCCGACCCGGCGGACCCGGACCGGCAGCGCGGCTGGTACTCGGCCATCCCCGAAGTCATCGGGACCATGCCGAAGGTGAAGGCGATGGTCCACTGGAACCGGGCGACCTCCGCCGAGGCGAGATGCGACCTCACCGTCAACGAGGGCCCGGCGCTGGAGGGTTACCGGAAGGCGGGCGCCGACCGCTACTTCAAGCAGGCGGTGCCGACCCGCTGACAGCACGCGGGCCGGTGCGGCGGCGCCGTACTGCGGCACCGGCCGCCGCTGCCGCGTACAGGCCGGCGAATCCGGCGAACACCGGCAGCGCGGCGGCCGCCACCGTGTCCTGTGCCGCCCACCCTGCCACCGCCAGCACCCACACCGCGCCCGCCGTGAGCCGCTCGCCCGCGCCCGTCGCGCGCAGCGCCACCGCCGCGAGCCCGAGGCAGAGCACCTGGAGCGCGGCGGGCAGCACGCTCAGGACGCCGGCCGGGCCGTCCAGGCCCGCCGCATCGGCGAGGAAGTCCGCGAACGCTTCGGCCCACGAGCCCGCGGCCGGCTCCGGCCGGATGCCGAGCAGCAGCGGCGAGGTGTGCAGCGCGGCGACCGTCACCAGCAGGGCCGCGCCGGTCAGGGCGGGCCGCGGCCGCTGGAGCGCGACGGCCGCGCAGTACACGACGACCAGCAGGATGCCCGCGGTGAGCGTGACCGGCGGCAGCGCGTCGAGCAGCTCGCCGCCGGACAGCCCGTGCCGGCCGAGGTCCTCGGCGCGGGAGAGCGGAATCCAGAAGAGCGCGGCGGCCAGCCCGAGCCACAGCCACAGCCAGCTGGTCAGCCGGACCTCGTCGCCGTCGGGTGCGGCGGGCCGCTCGTTCGCGGGCTCGTGTACGTACACAGGAATGCCGAGTGCGGGTGTCGCGGTGTCGTGCCCGCCCCGCAGGTACGTGGTCCGGTGCGCCCAGTCGGATCCGAACTCCCGTTCGTCCCGGTCGGCCCGCTCGCGCCGCTCGGCGGCCTTCCGGGCCCAGTTCGTGCCGTACTCGATCTCCTTCCCGGGCCCCCGGTGCAGCAGCCGGCCCAGCCGCGAGGGCTTCGGCTCGCGGCCCGCCAGCGCGGCGCGCAGCCCCGGCGCCGACACCGCGGCCATCAGCGTCATCGAGAGCAGCATCGCCAGGCCCGCTCCGGGGATCCCGACGGTGCCGAGCAGCAGTGCGGCGCTGCCCAGCACCAGCGCGCACATCGCGCCCTGCAACGCCGCGAGCACGCCCGTACGCCCCTGTACGCGCAGCACTCCTATGTACAGCTCGACGGCCACCCGCGGCAGCGCGGCCGCGGCCAGCAGCCGCAGCACCGTGGTGCCGTGCTCGGCGTAGGTGTGGCCGAACGGGGCGAGGATCTGCGGGGCGAGAACGACGAGGAACAGCACGACCGGCACCAGCAGCACGGTCATCCGGCGCAGTGCGCCGCGTACCCCGGCGGCCAGCGTCTCCGGGTTGTGCGAGGCGTGGGCGGTCAGCGAGGAGGCCATGTTGATGGCCATGAACTCCATTGTCCCGCCGACGGTGTACGCGATGTAGAAGTACGCGTTGTGCGCGGCGTCGAAGTGGATCGCGACCATCACCGGCAGCAGATTGATCATCGCCAGCGAGAACAGTGACCCCACCGAGTCACCGGCGAGGAAGCGCCTGATTTCGCGGAGGCTGGGCGGTTCGCGGTCGCTGTCGGCCGCGGCCTGCCGCGGGATGAGCCTGCGGAAGATCAGCCAGCCCAGCGGCAGTACGGACAGGCCGATGGCCGCGGCCCAGGAGACGAAGATGCCGAGGACGGGCATGGCGGTGGCGAAGAGGGCGAGCAGCAGCAGCTTGCCGATGGAGAAGACGGCGTTGCCGACGGGCACCCACACGGCCTTGCGCAGCCCGGTCAGCACCCCGTCCTGGAGGGTCAGCAGCGCCCAGGCGACGCAGGACGCGGTGAAGACCGCGCCCGCCGGGAGTCCGCCGAGAGGCGCGTACGAAGGCCCCCAGAGGTCCAGCGTGAACAGGAACGCCACGGAGGCGAGGCACACCACCAGCGAGCTGGCCGCGTACGCCCGCCACACCAGCGGCCCGGTGGCCCGTCCGGCCCGTGGCACGTACCGCACCACCGCGCCGATCATCGTGGTCGCGGTGATGGAGGCCAGCAGCCGCATCGCGGCGATGGCGGCGGAGCCCTCGCCGACCGACTCCTTGGTGTAGTACCGGGCGGCGACCAGCCAGAAGCCGAGGCCGAGCGCGGCGGAGACGCCGGTGGAGAGCATCAGCGCGTAGGCGTTGCGGAACATGGAGTCACCGCTGGGTGCCGCGCTCACCGGCGCTTCGGCCGCCCCGGACAGGTCCGGGGCGGCGGGCTCGGCCGGCGGCACGGCATCCGACGGCTTGCGCAGCCGGGTGGTGTCAGACACCGTGCTCGCCCTGTGTGGGCGGCGCGGTTTCGGCTCTTCCGGGCGGTCGGGCGGGCCGTGCGCGCAGTTCCGTGAGGACGGATATCACCTGTTCCGCGCGGAGCGGATCGACGGGCAGGGCGTGCCGGGCGAACCAGGCGGCCGGGGCCGGCGCGGGCGAGGGGTCGGTGAAGACCTCGCCGGCGTACGCGTCGAGCGGCGGGTCGTAGAGGTAGCCGACCGTGATCCGGCGGCGGGCGAGTGCGGCGATGGCCGCGTCACGGTCTTCGACCAGCAGCGGCACCCGGAACAGCGGCTGCGCCGGTCCCGGCCGCGGCAGCGCCCACTCGGTGGCGGACAGCCGCCGGGTGCCGGCGAGGTGCGCGGCCAGCCGCTGGTCGAGGCGGGTCAGCAGCCGCTGCGTACGCCGCAGCCGCAGCCCGCCGGGTCTGAGCCGGTAGTCGTGCATGTCCACGCGTATCCAGGAGTGGAAGTCCGCGAGCGCGGGTGCGGCGGACATCGCCTGCTTGAGCTCGCCCGGCCGCAGTTCCATCCGGATGTCCTCGCGCTCCTCGAGACCGAGCAGCCGTTGGGTGGCGCGGGCCGCCCGGACGAGTCGCAGTCCGCGTACACCGGCCTCGGCGTACGGTCGCAGGCCGTAGGAGATCTCCGCCGACAGCCGTGCCGGTTCGAGGAGTTCGTCCCGTGCCCGCTCCAGTGCCGGCCGCAGCGCCGGATCCGCGACAGCGAGGAATCCGCCGGTCTTGGCCCCGGTGTGCTTGGAGAGGCTGAATACGGAGGCGTCACCGAAGGTGCCCACCGGCCGCCGGGCCACCTCGCTGCCGATCGCGTGCGCGGCGTCCTCGATGAGCGGGATCCCCAACTGGTCGCAGCGGGCGCGGAGTTCGGGGACGGGATCTGGATTTCCGTACAGATTGGTGGTGATTACGGCGGACAGCCCGCGCCATACGGAGTCGGGGACGGCGGCCGTGTCGATGGACCCGTCCCCGGCGTTGAGCGGGGCCTGGACGGGCCGCAGTCCGGCGGCGAGCACCACGAAGAAGATGACGTCGTCGTTGACCGGCGACATCAGCACCCGCCCGCCGGGCGGGCACCAGTGGCGCAGTGCCACATAGAGCCCGGTACGGCACGACGGCACGTACAGACATTCCCTGCCCAGACGGCGGCCCATCAGCGCTTCCAGTGGTGCGTACGCCGTAGGGCAGCCCTCCCCAAGAGCCATGTTCGTCCCCCCACCTACCCCTGGCTCAATGTGGACCAATCGGGACTGCCCCGTCAATAACGGGGAAGGGCCCATTCCTTGACGGAATGGGCCCTTCCAACGGCCTGGGCGGCGCGTCCCCGTTCACTCCTCCAGCGTCAGGCCCTTCCGGAGCCTGACCAGCGTGCGGGACAGCAGCCGGGACACATGCATCTGCGAGATTCCGAGCTCCTCGCCGATCTCCGACTGCGTCATATTGGCGACGAAACGCAGGGAGAGGATTTTACGGTCCCGTGGCGGAAGGCTTGCGATCAGCGGCTTCAGCGACTCGACGTACTCGATGCCCTCGAGTCCGTGATCCTCGTAGCCGATGCGGTCCGCGAGCGCGCCCTCGGTCTCGTCCTCTTCGGGCTGGGCGTCCAGCGAGCTCGCGGTGTACGCGTTGCTCGCGGCCATGCCCTCGACGACCTCGTCGTTGCTGATGCCGAGCTGCTGCGCCAGTTCGCCGATGGTGGGCGCGCGGTCGAGCTGCTGGGCGAGTTCGTCGCCGGCCTTCGCGAGGTCGAGCCGCAGCTCCTGGAGGCGGCGCGGTACCCGCACGGACCAACTGGTGTCGCGGAAGAATCGCTTGATCTCGCCGACGATGGTCGGCATCGCGAAGGTCGGGAACTCGACGCCGCGGCTGAGTTCGAAGCGGTCGATCGCCTTGATCAGGCCGATCGTGCCGACCTGGATGATGTCCTCCATCGGTTCACTGCGGGAGCGGAACCGGGAGGCGGCGAACTTGACCAGCGCCAGGTTGAGTTCGACGAGAGTGTTACGCACGTAGGCGTACTCGTGCGTGCCCTCCTCGAGGGACTCGAGGCGCCCGAACAGCGTCTTCGACAGGGCGCGCGCGTCCAGGGGCCCCACCTCGTTGAAAGGGGGGATCACCGGGAGTCCGTCCAGCCCGTCCAGCCCGTCCGGGCTCTCCAGGTTCTCGGATTCGATTGCGGGGGTGGGCAGTGCCGACGGCACGGTGGGGGTACGCGATGCGTCGAGCCGGGGTGCCATGGTCTCCTCCATCGTTCTCGGCATATGGCCGCCGATGCCAATACCTGTCTGCTGCGGTGAGCGGCGCCTCCAAAGCCGGCCGTGTCGGTTGTGTCTTTACTAGGCCTACCCGGTCGGCATGGACAGTTGCAAGTGTCATATGTCCTATGTGTCGGATTTGGTAGAGAGTTCGGCTACCCGTCGGCGTACTAAAGGCGTACTGTTCGTCGGGCGTCCGCGCCGTCCACCGACGGTGCTCGACGCAGGGAACGGCACTCCGATGACATGACGGCGACGCGGCGTACGACGCAGCGCGACACGGCGAAGAGGGACGGGCATGGACCGCGGGACGGTCGGCAGTGCGAACCTGGGCCGGCTTCAGGTCGAGGTTCGGACCGAAGGTCACAGCGAGGTGGTGAAACCGGCGGGTGAGTTGGATCACCACACGGCCGAATTGTTGCGCACGCCACTGGACGAAGCGCTCGATCAGGGCCGGGTACGACTGGTCATCGACTGTTCGGAGCTCGAGTTCTGCGACTCCACCGGGCTCAATGTGCTGCTCGGCGCGCGGTTGAAGGCCGAGGCGGCCGGGGGCGGGGTCCATCTGGCCGGGATGCTGCCCGTGGTGGCCAGGGTTTTCGAGATCACCGGAGCAGAGGCGGTCTTCACGGTGCATGATTCCCTCGAAGCGGCCCTCTCCGGCTGATCGTCCCCCCTGTTGTCCGCATCACGCGCGCCGCGTAGGCGTGGTAGGTGTTGTCATCATTCGGCAGGGCAGGAGAACCCCGCGGAAGGTTGATAACTCAGCACTCTGTGTAGTCATGTCATGGCAAATCGGTGAATCGGTGAGGTGAAGCGCTGATGAGCACCACCCGGCAGCAACCGCCGGGCGACGCCGGCCCCGAGCCGAACGGCGCCGGCCCTGCCTCCCGGGCACCCGGCGCGGTGCGCAGTGTTGCCCTGGGCAGCGCCAGCGGCATCGTTCCGCTGGCCCGCGATTTCACCCGTCAGGCGCTGCGCGACTGGGGCTGGCTGCCCGCCGCCAGCGCCGACCGGCGGGCGGCGGCGGAGGATGTGCTGCTGGTCGTGTCCGAACTGGTCACCAACGCCTGCCTGCACGCCGAGGGCCCGGAAGAGCTGAAAGTCCGCTGCGACGGGAAAGTGCTGCGCCTGGAGGTCTCCGACCGCGGCGCGGGCCAGCCCTCCCCGCGTACCCCGCACCGGGCCGGACGGCCCGGCGGACACGGGATGTTCATCGTCCAACGTCTCTGCCTGGACTGGGGAGTTGTACGAGTGCCCGGCGCGCCGGGCAAGACGGTCTGGGCGGAGCTCGCCGCACCGTCCTAGCTCGCCGCGCGGCGGTCCACGACAGGTTTTGAATCTCTTGTAGAGCACGTCAATACGGCGTGCTCTTTGTCTTCCCTCCCCAAGGTCCCAGGCGTACCTTGAGCGCCCGATCTGATGTGTCGTCAGTAACTTCGGGGACATCCGGCAGTAACTTCCGGCATGAGGGGAACTCGAGGTGTCGTACCAGAAGCGGACAGCTCTCTCGCTGGCAGCAGCGGTGGCGGGCTCGGTGGTGCTGATGGCCGCCCCTGCCGCCCATGCCAGTGTCGTTGACGTCGACTACCAGTGTCAGACCCCGATCGGGCCAAAAGGCGCGGTCTCGCCGATCGACATCAAGAGCGTCAGGAGCGGTGCCGGCTACCGGCTGACGATGTCCTTCCAGAAGGGCGTCTCCTCCAGCCCGGTGGAGCTCGGCAAGGGCGCGATGAAGCCGAGCGCGCTGATCAGGCTGGGAGGCGCGGAGGAAGGTTCGGTCGCGGTCTCCGGGCCCGCTAACGAGGCGGCGATCCCGGCCAACACCCCCATCAAGATCAATGACTTGACGGGGACGTACACCCCGAAGAAGAGCGGCAGGGCCACCTTCACCGCGGGAGTGCTTACGATCAAGGCGCTCGGTACGACGACGACGTGCACGCCCAGGAACAACCCCAAGCCCTCGCTGGAACTCGACGTCAAGGCCGCGGGCGGCGGTTCGGGCGACGGCAGTTCCGACGGCGGCATGCAGAACGCCCAGTCGGGCGGCGAACTCCCCAAGACCGGCCCGCTCGACTCGGCCCTCGCGCTCGGCACGCTCGGCGGGACGGTCCTGCTGGCCGGGGCGGCCGGGGTGCTGTGGCTGACCCGGCGCGGACAGCGCACCGCGAGCTGACCCGTGCACGTGCGCTCATGCCTCGCCGCCGTCGCCGCGCTGCTGTGTGCGCTCTGCGTGCTGTGTGCCCCTGCCGCGTGGGCGTCCGACGAACCGACGTGGACGGCGGAACCGGCGGCGGGCGGTGGCAGACGGTACGTCTATATGGAGGGCGTGCCCGGCACCGTCCTCGAGGACAAGCTGTCCGTGACGAACCGGGGCGCGAAACCGCTCGCCGTGCGGCTCCGGTCCGCCGACCTGATCAACACCGCGGGCGGTGCGCCCGCGGTACGGGGCGCGCGGCGCTCCAGTGCCGCGGGCACCTGGATCACGCTCGCCGCGAACCGGCTGACGGTCCCGCCACGTACGAGGGCGGAGGTCCCCTTCTCGGTCACGGTCCCTGCGGGCGCGCTCCCCGGAGACCACCCGGGTGCGGTCGTGGTGGAGTCCGGCGACCGTGAGGCGGGCGTACGGATCCAGCTGCGCGTGAGCGGCCCGACTCTGGCAGCGCTCACGGTCGAGGACGTGTCGGTCTCCCGTGGCGCGATCCGCTACAGCCTGGTGAACCGCGGCAACACGGCCCTGACCCCGCGCCTCGCAGTCCGGGCGGACGGCCTCTTCGGCGAGGTGCTGCGCCGGCCGCCCCGCACGCTCTCGGTGGAGCTGCTGCCCGGTCGGCGCGTATCCCTTGCGGAGAAGTGGCCGGACCCGCCGTCGCTGGACTCCGTGGACGTCCGCGTCCAGGTCACGGCAGAGGGCGCCGCGCGGAGCGAGGCGACGGCATCGGCGACATTCGTTCCGTGGCTGTGGGTGGCGGCGGGGGCAGTGGCGCTGGTGGCAGCGGTCGGCACCACATCCTGGCTGATGTACCGCCGGCATCCTGCGGATCCCGGCCCGACGCCTGAACAGACCAGCAGCGAGGATGAGTTGGCGAGGTCGGGAGCATGACGATGTACGAAGCCGGCGTGCCCGGAGCCGACGTGGCGGAGGGCCGGGGGCTTGTCCCTGATTCAGGGAAGGTGCGGGGTGGGGGAGTCGTCACGGCCGGCGCCCCGAAGACGCTCGTCCTCCCTCCCGTCCTCCTCACCGCCCTGCTCCTCGCCCTGCTCCCTCTGCTGCTCCTGCCCGCACTCCCCGCCTCCGCGGCCGACGCAAAGCCCGAGGTCAAGCTCTCCCGGGCGCAGGCCGGCAAGGGCGGCGACATCACCATCAGCGGCACCGGATGGCGGCCGGGCACGCTCCTCATGATGCTCATCTGCGGGCAGGCTCTGCCCGCCGGAGGCGTGATCGGTGGCACCAACTCCTGCGCCAACTCCGACGGCCGCGCCGTCACCACCGACGCCAAGGGGTCCTTCAGCAAGGAGATGCCGGTCGCGGAGCCGCCCAAGCCCTGCCCCTGCGTGGTGCACGTGGCGACCGTGACCGGTGAACAGACTGTCGTCGATGCCCCGTTCACCGTCGCCGGCCATCCCACCGCGCCGCTGCCGCGGCAGACCGGCGCGGGCAGGCTGGCCGTCCTCGCCGCCGCCCGGCTCGAGGGCGACTCCGGTGTCCTCGTCTTCTTCGGCGCCCCGCCGTCCCGCCGCCTCGAGTTCACCGTCGGCAACCTCGGCTCAGCACCCGTGCGCGACCCTGTGTTCCAGGTCGGCACCGCGCACGGCGTCTTCGCCCCGCAGTGGGAGGAGCAGCAGTGGCGCGGCACCATCGCGCCGGGTCAGAAAGTGCAGGTCAAGCTGCCGGTCCAGCTGTCCGCCGGGGCACACGGCGACTATCAGGTCTCCGTGAAGTACGGCACCAAGGTGCTCGTCGAACAGCCGTGGGGCATCGGCCGGCCGTGGGGCGTCACGATTTTCTGGCTGCTGTTGGCCGTCGTCGTACCGGCCGCCGTCTTCCGTATCGGCATGGCGATCGTGGACCGCCTCCGCCCGCGCGGCAACGGCCGCCACCGCACCGTCCGACTGCCCGCGTTCCGCCGCCCCGGCTCCCGGTCCCGCACGCGGCCTCCCGCGGCGCCGAAGAGCACCACAACCACCACGGCGGCTCTGCCGTGGTTCACACCTGACTCCGCACCGTCAGAGAACCGGTCCACGACGAAGGGACATTCGTGAGCACGCAACGGAGGATGAGCGCGGCCGGAGTCGCGCTGATGCTCGGCGGCGCGGGGATTGTGCTGGCCGCGAGCCCCGCCCAGGCAGCCGAGGTCTCGTACAGGACGGAGTGCATCCCGCCGCCCATCTCGGGCCTGCCACCCGTGCAGGGCACCACCAAGGTCGAGATCACCGCGCCGGCCGAGGCCAAGGTGGGCGATGAGGTCGAAGTGGTGTGGAGGTTCGTCGAGGCGGCTTCGAAGAACCCCGACATCCTCGACCTGGAGAAGGACACGGTGAAGCCCACCGGCACGCTCAAGGCGGCCGGCGCGCAGACCGCGGACATCGCGATGGAGGGGCCGCGGACGAACCCGCCGATCCCCAAGAACAGCCCGATGAAGCTGTCCGACATGAAGGGCAAGGTCAAGCTGACCAAGGCGGGCGAGGTCACGCTGACGCCCGACGCGTACAACATCAACGTCTCCAAGCCGATGTCCACCGACACCAAGTGCACGCCGAAGGAGACGGTCAAGGCCGGGGCGACGATCAAGGTGTCGGACGGCGGTGGTACGTCCGGCGGCACGTCGAGCGGCGGAACCACCTCGGGTGGTACGACAACCTCCGGCGGCACCACCACTTCCGGCGGCACGACTTCCGGAGGTACGAGCTCCGGCGGTACGACCTCCGGCGGTGGCGACGGCGGCCGGAGCGACTTCCCCGGCAAGGAGGTCGCGGTGACCTTCGCGTGCAAGTCGCCGGGACCGGCGAACATCAACTCCAAGGTGACAATCAACGCCAAGAAGAACGGCGGCAGTTATGACCTGGTCGTCAAGACCGCCAAGGGCGTCATGAACAGTCCGGCGGCGCTCCCCGCGGGTGCCCTCAAGCCGTCCATGGCGGTTCTTCTCGGCGGCGTCGACAAGGGCACCGTCCCCGTCACGGGCCCCGCCAACAAGGACCCGCTGGAGCAGGGAAAGCCGGTGGACCTGCCTGATATGACCGGGACGTACAAACCGGGCGCCAGCGGCAAGTCCACGCTCAGCCCGGGCACCCTCACGATCGACGTCACCCTGGGCGGCCAGAAGATCAGCATCCCGTGCACGGTCAAGGGCTCGGCGGCCGTCTCCCTCGAGCTCGACACCGCGGCCCAGCCGGGCGGCGCGTCGGGCGGCGACAGCGGCGGCGGCACCACGTCCGGCGGCGCGGCCTCCGGCGGCTCTGCGAGCACGAGCGGCGGCCTCGCCCAGACGGGCGCCGAGGACAACGGCGCGCTGCGCGCACTGGCCCTGGTCGCCGGAACGGTGATCCTGCTGGGCGGGGCGGTGTTCACGTTCACCCCGTGGCGCCGACTGCGGGGAATCCGCTGACCTGCCCCTGAGCAGCACACTTCCGGCCCGCCCCGGGCGGGCGGGCCGAAAGTGGATCTTGCTCAAATGTTGCTCAGATCGACCCGCGCAGGTTGCTTCGCCATGATCCGAGTGGATACGTTCCCTGCATTCGCCTGAGCTAAGGCGAAGTTGGCTGATCGGCCGGAATTGCAGCTTGACGAGACATGACCCTCCGTCGCGCTGCCCGGCCGCGGAAAGGAAGCAAATGCGCTGGGGGAAGAAGTTCGCCACGGGAACGCTCGCCGTGATGATGGGGGCTGCGGGGACCGGACTGATCGCGGCAGCTCCGGCTCAGGCGGCCGGCAAGTACAGCTGTAAGGGCTACGCGTCGATGGACAAGCTCGGGCGTCCCACGGCCTACTCGACGTGCAAAGCCGGCGGCGGCAAGGCTGTCAGCAAGCACCGGGTGAAGCTTACGTGCGACCAGGTGCAGGGGGCCCGCGAGCACGTGGTGACGCACACCGTGTACGGCCCGTGGGTGGGCCCCGGCCAGAAGTCCAATGTTCGCTGCGGCTTCAAGAACTATCTGCGTGGGTTCGGCGTTCAGGCGAAGTGACCGACACAGGGTGAGACGGGACTGGCCCGGCACGCTAGGCGTGCCGGGCCAGTCCCGTCTCAGTGGTTGCCGCGCGTCAGTGCACGCCACCCATGAGCGGCTGAACCTTCTTGCGGTACATGAAGATCGCGAGGCCCGCGAGCGCGGCGAGCACGCCCTGGCTGGCGAACCAGCCCTGCGTATCGGTCGGCGCGCCGATCAGCTGGACCAGCGCGATGAGCGAGTCGCCGGCGGTGACGGCCAGGAAGAAGACACCCATCATCTGGGAGGCGTACTTCTGCGGGGCCAGCTTGGTGGTCAGCGACAGGCCGACCGGAGAGAGGCACAGCTCACCGATGGTCTGGATGAAGTACACGCCGACCAGCCACATCGGGGAGACGCGAGCGTCGCCCGCGGCCATGCCCTGCGCCACCATCATCACGCCGAAGGAGGCACCGATCAGTACCAGGGCTGCGGCGAACTTCGAGAGCGTGGTCGGCTCCTTGTCGCGCTTGTTCAGCGCGACCCACATCCAGGCGAAGAGCGGGGCCAGAGCCATCACGAACAGCGGGTTCAGGGACTGGAACCAGCTCTCCGGGAAGCTGAAGCCGAACAGCGTCGACTGGGTGTCGTTCTTCGCGAAGAGCGACAGCGTCGAACCGGTCTGGTCGTAGATCGCCCAGAAGACGGCGGCGGCGACGAAGAACCAGATGTAACCGGACATCCGGCGCTGCTCGACGTCCGACAGGTCCTTGTCCCGCTTGATGCGGAGCAGGTAGTACGCCGGCAGCACGAGGCCCAGGATGGTCAGCGGCCACAGCGCCCAGTTGATGGTGAACAGACCGGCGAGGCCGACGATGGCGTACGCGGCACCCGCGACGCCCAGCCAGATCAGCGACTTCTTGATCGTGCCGGCCCGCTCCTCGGCAGACAGCGGGGCCGGGACCTTGTGCGACTCCTCGCTCAGGTGGCGGAAGCCCAGGAAGTAGAAGAGCAGACCGATGGCCATACCCACACCGGCCATGGCGAAGCCGAGGTGCCAGCTGACCTTCTGGCCGACCCAGCCGATCGTCAGCGGGGCGGCGAAGGCACCAAGGTTGATGCCCATGTAGAAGATCGTGAAGCCACCGTCACGGCGCGGGTCGTTCTTGTCCGGGTACAGGTGGCCGACCATCGTGGAGATGTTGGCCTTCAGGACACCCGAACCGGCTGCGATCAGCGCGAGACCGACGAAGAAGGAGATCTCCGCGGGGACCGCCAGCAGGAAGTGGCCGGTCATGATGATTACGCCCGCGACGGCCACGGCCTTGCGTGCGCCCCAGACCCGGTCACCAAGCCAGCCGCCCGGCAGGGCGAGCAGATACACCATCGCGTTGTAGACGGAGTAGATGGCGACGGCGGTCGCGTCGTTGAAGCCGAGTCCACCGTCTGCCACGTTCGTGGCCAGGTAGAGCACGAGCAGGGCCCGCATGCCGTAGAAGCTGTAACGCTCCCACATCTCTGTCATGAACAGGTTGGCCAGGCCGCGGGGGTGGCCGAGGAAGGTCTTCTCGGACTCAGCGGAGCTGGCCGGGTCCTTCGTCAGGCTGGACGCCATGGTCGATCCTTGCTTGCTCGGGACGCGGTGCTTTGTGAGCGGTACGCGCCCGGTGTGGGGGTGGCCGGCACCGGCAACGGGTGTGCCCCACCCCACGCCTGAGGGGTTCACTCCGCAGAAGCGGGAGTCGAGGGGCAGTCCGCACCGGGATCCACGCCTCGCGCGCTGTGTCGCGCACCAGGCCCGGTCCATAGGTCATTCACTGTCTTCGAGGCCGGCAGAGCCAACCTCCGGCAGCAGAGAGACCCTTGGCGCGCTCGGCAGGCCAAAGGTCCCGTGTACTACTACAGGCGTCTCGCCACCATACGACACGACACAGTGGCATATGAAAGGACTTGAGACATGGATCACAGGATCCATAGGCAACCGCTGCCCTGATTCGAAGGCGGCAACCATGATTGCATCCCAGACCCGCAGGCCTTGACGATCACGCCCCAACCAGCGAGTAACGCGGACTACCATCACCCACATGACCCGTGTACTGCTCGCCGAGGACGACGCTTCCATCTCGGAGCCGCTGGCCCGCGCCCTACGCCGGGAAGGTTACGAGGTCGAGGTGCGCGAGGACGGTCCGACCGCGCTCGAGGCCGGACTTGTGGGGGGCGTGGACCTGGTCGTCCTCGACCTCGGACTGCCCGGCATGGACGGCCTGGAGGTCGCCAGGCGGCTGCGTGCCGAAGGCCACACCGTGCCCGTCCTGGTGCTGACCGCCCGTGCCGACGAGGTGGACACCGTAGTGGGCCTGGACGCCGGCGCCGACGACTACGTGACCAAGCCGTTCCGGCTCGCCGAGCTGCTCGCCCGGGTGCGTGCCCTGCTGCGGCGCGGCGCCACCGAGCCGGTCCCGGCGCCCGCCACCCACGGCGTACGGATCGACGTCGAGTCGCACCGGGCCTGGATGGGCGACGAGGAGCTCCAGCTCACCGCCAAGGAGTTCGACCTGCTGCGGGTCCTGGTCAGGGACGCGGGCCGGGTGGTCACCCGCGACCAGCTGATGCGCGAGGTCTGGGACACCACGTGGTGGTCGTCCACGAAGACGCTGGACATGCACATCTCCTGGCTGCGCAAGAAGCTCGGCGACGATGCGGCGAACCCGCGCTATATCGCCACCGTCCGGGGTGTGGGCTTCCGCTTCGAGAAGAGCTGAGGCACGGGGGCGGAGCCCGCCCCGGACAGAAACCGCGCCACGACGCCTACGCTGAAGTACGGGCACTCCCCGTACCCCGCGTCCCGCCCGGAGGGCACTTTGCGTCGCCGCCTCATCAACTCCACGCTCGCCGTCGTGCTCGTCGTCATCGCCGTCTTCGGGGTCTCCCTCGTCCTCGTCGAGACCCGCACCATCAGCAGCAGCGCCCAGGAGAGCGTGGACTCCGAGGCCCTCCGGCTCATCAGCATCGTCGACAGCCGCCTCATCGGCGGCGAGCCCGTCAATCCGGACATCCTGGCCGAACAGAGCGGTGCCAAGCGCTACGCGCTGATCCAGATCCCCGGCCGCTCGCCCATCGAGATCGGCAAGCGCCCCTCCGGCAGTGTCATCCGCGGCGTCGCGCGCGGCGAGCGCGGTGAGTCCGTCACTGTCGAGGAGTCCCGTTCCTCCGTCACCCGAGAGGTCGGCCGGACTCTGCTGATCATCGGCGGAGTCGCGCTGCTCGCGGTCATCGCCGCCGTACTGCTCGCCGTACGCCAGGCGAACCGGCTCGGCTCGCCGCTCACCGATCTCGCCGAGACCGCCGAGCGTCTCGGCTCGGGCGACCCGCGCCCCCGCCACAAGCGCTACGGCGTCCCCGAGCTCGACCGGGTCGCCGACGTCCTCGACTCCAGCGCCGAGCGCATCGCGCGGATGCTGACCGCCGAGCGCCGGCTCGCCGCGGACGCCTCGCACCAGCTCCGTACGCCGCTGACGGCGCTCTCCATGCGGCTGGAGGAGATCACCGTCGCCGAGGACCTCGAGACGGTGAAGGAGGAGGCGAGCATCGCGCTCGCCCAGGTGGAACGGCTCACCGACGTGGTGGAGCGGCTGCTCACCAACTCCCGTGATCCGCGCACCGGTTCCGCCGTCGTCTTCGATCTGGACGAGGTCGTCAAGCAGCAGCTGGAGGAGTGGCGGCCGGCCTACCGCAGCGTGGGCCGGGCGATCGTCTGCTCGGGGCGGCAGGGCATGCGCGCCGTCGGCACTCCGGGCGCGGTCGCCCAGGTCCTCGCCGCGCTGATCGAGAACTCGCTCATGCACGGCGGCGGCACCGTCGCCGTCCGCACCCGCGTCACCGGCAACCAGGCCGTCGTCGAAGTCACCGACGAGGGCCCCGGAGTGCCGGCCGACCTCGGCGCGCGGATCTTCGAGCGGACCATCAGCGGCCGCAACTCCACCGGCATCGGACTGGCCGTGGCCCGCGATCTGGCGGAGGCGGACGGCGGGCGGCTCGAGCTGCTCCAGCAGTACCCGCCGGTCTTCGCACTCTTCCTGAGCCGCGTGCAGCGCAGCCACCATGACGGCCACACGCCGACGGTCAGATAGCCGTCGGGCGGCAGGGGGCGGCCTCGGCTCGGCGCCGGACCGGGCTCGGCGCATGCCCGGGCTCGGCGTGCGAGCAGACTCAGCGCGCGACCCGGTCGGGCTGCGGCTGCCGCTGCCCGAGGAAGGACTCCGCGGTCTGTACGGCCTCGCGGGCCGGCAGCGCCCGGAACACCCAGGTGCGGTACGACCAGAAGCGGAACAGCGTCGCGATGCCGATACCGAGGAACTTGAACACATTGCTCTGGAGCGGACTGTCCCAGCCGAACCCGTACGTCGCGGCGTAGAGCACCCCGCTCTGGATCACGAGCCCGACCAGGCTGAACAGGAAGAAGAGCGTCAGCTCCTTGGTCCTGCGGCCCTTGTCGCGGTCCCGGTAGGTGAAGTAGCGGAAGCCCAGATAGTTGAAGGCGATGGCGACGACCGTGGCCACGATGCTCGCCCGTACGACGGGCAGGTCCGTGAGAGTCCGTACGAGATTGAAGACTCCCAGGTCCACCAGGAGCCCCACACCACCAACCGCGCCGAACTTCGCGAACTCGCGCGTGAGCTGTTCGAGCCGCACACGCAGTGCGCTTCGTTCACTCATGGTGATCGCTCAGCCCCGTTCGGGTCGGTGTCGTCAACTCAGCCATGCTAACCAGCACTCCCAGGAGTTGCCTGCGGACGTTTGCAAAGGAGTGGCGATGTTGTGACGAGGGCTACGGCGGCCCGGGCCCGCAGGAGGCAGGGCCACCGTGGGCGGCGGATACCCTAAGAGGGTGACGTTCCCGGTAGTCGGCATGGTCGGCGGCGGTCAGCTCGCCCGTATGACCCACGAGGCGGGCATCCCCCTCGGCATCAGATTCAAGCTCCTCAGTGACACTCCGCAGGACTCGGCGGCCCAGGTGGTCAGCGAGGTCGTCATCGGCGACTATCGCGACCTGGACACGCTGCGTGAGTTCGCGCGGGGCTGTGACGTGATCACTTTCGATCACGAGCATGTCCCGATCGAGCACCTGCGGGCCCTGGAGACGGACGGCATCCCCGTCCGTCCGGGGTCCGGGGCCTTGGTGCATGCGCAGGACAAGGGCGTGATGCGCGCCAAGCTCGACGAGCTCGGTGCGCCCAGCCCGCGCCACCGCATCGTCGCGGACCCCGCCGATGTGTCGGCGTTCGCCGAGGAGGTGGGCGGCTTCCCCGTCATCCTCAAGACGGTGCGCGGCGGCTACGACGGCAAGGGCGTCTGGTTCGTCCGTACGCAGCACGACGCCGAGGCCCCGTTCCGGGCCGGTGTCCCCGTCCTCGCGGAGGAGAAGGTCGACTTCACCCGCGAGCTCGCGGCGAACATCGTCCGCTCCCCGCACGGCCAGGCCGTCGCCTATCCCGTCGTCGAGTCCCAGCAGGTCGACGGCGTCTGCGACACGGTGATCGCGCCCGCGCCGAATCTGCCGGAGGCGCTCGCGGGACAGGCACAGGAGCTTGCCCTGCGGATCGCGAAGGACCTCGGCGTCGTCGGCCATCTCGCGGTCGAGCTCTTCGAGACGACCGACGGCCGCATCCTGGTCAACGAGCTCGCCATGCGCCCGCACAACTCCGGCCACTGGACCCAGGACGGCGCAGTCACCTCGCAGTTCGCCAACCATGTCCGCGCCATCCTCGACCTCCCGCTCGGCGACCCGCGCCCGCGGAGCGGCTGGACGGTCATGTGCAATGTGCTGGGGGGCGACTACCCCGACATGTACGCGGCCTATCTGCACTGCATGGCCCGCGACCCACAGCTCAAGATCCATATGTATGGCAAGGACGTGAAGCCCGGCCGCAAGGTGGGGCACGTCAACACCTACGGCGACGATCTGGACGACGTGCTGGAGCGCGCCCGTCACGCAGCCGGCTATCTCAGAGGAACGATCACGGAATGACCAGCCCCGCAGCCAGCCCCCTCGTCGGCATCGTCATGGGCTCGGACTCCGACTGGCCCGTCATGGAGGCCGCCGCGCAGGCCCTCGAAGAGTTCGAGATTCCCTTCGAGGTGGATGTCGTCTCCGCGCACCGGATGCCGCGCGAGATGATCGCGTACGGCGAGGAGGCCGACGGCCGCGGCCTCAAGGCGATCATCGCGGGCGCCGGGGGAGCGGCCCATCTGCCGGGCATGCTCGCTTCCGTCACCCCGCTGCCGGTGATCGGCGTGCCGGTGCCGCTGAAGTACCTCGACGGGATGGACTCCCTGCTCTCCATCGTGCAGATGCCGGCGGGCGTGCCCGTGGCCACCGTCTCCGTCGCCGGCGCCCGTAACGCCGGTCTGCTCGCGGCCCGCATCCTGGCTACCCACGACAGCGAACTCCTCGCCCGTATGCGGGAGTTCCAGCAGGAGCTGAACGACCAGGCCACCGAGAAGGGCAAACGGCTGCGCACCAAGGTCGAGGGTGCGGGCGCCTTCGGCTTCGGGAAGTAAGAGGCAATGGACTCAGCCACGGACTTTCTGATCGCGGCGCGCGAACTCCTCGCCGCCCACCCCGTCGTCGACGGCCACAACGACCTGCCCTGGGCGCTGCGCCAGCATGTCCGCTACGACCTGGACCTCCTCGACATCTCCGCCGACCAGACCGGCCGACTGCACACCGACATCCCGAGGCTGCGCTCCGGCGGGGTCGGCGCGCAGTTCTGGTCCGTGTACGTACGCAGCGACATGGCCGGCGACGATGCGGTCAGCGCGACCCTCGAGCAGATCGACGGGGTGCGCCAGCTCCTTGAGCGCTATCCGGCGGACCTGGCCGCGGCCCTGAGCGCCGACGATATGGAGAAGGCGCGTGGCGAGGGCCGTATCGCCTCGCTCATGGGCGCCGAGGGCGGCCACTCCATCAACAACTCCCTCGCCACCCTGCGGGCCCTGTTCGCGCTGGGCGTCCGCTATATGACGCTCACCCACAACGACAACATCGCGTGGGCGGACTCGGCGACCGACGAGGTGGGCGTCGGCGGTCTGTCGGCCTTCGGCCATGAAGTCGTACGGGAGATGAACCGTGTCGGCATGCTGGTCGACCTCTCGCACGTCGCCGAATCGACGATGCGGGACGCGCTCGCCACCTCGGTCGCGCCGGTCGTCTTCTCGCACTCCTCGTCCCGGGCCATATGCGACCACGTGCGCAACATTCCCGACGAGGTGCTGGCCCAGCTGCCTGCCAACGGCGGTATCGCCATGGCGACGTTCGTACCGAAGTTCATCCTCCCGGCGGCCGTCGAGTGGACCCTGGCCGCGGACGAGAACATGCGCGCGCACGGCCTCCACCACCTGGACACCACACGGGAGGCGATGAAGGTCCATCAGGCCTTCGAGGCGGCGAACCCCCGGCCGATGGCGACGGCCGCGACGGTCGCCGACCATCTCGACCATATGCGCGAGGTCGCCGGCATCGACCACATCGGCATCGGCGGCGACTTCGACGGCACGGCCTTCACCCCGGCCGGGCTCGAGGACGTCGCCGGCTACCCGAACCTGATCGCGGAGCTGCTGCGCCGCGGCTGGTCCGACGCCGATCTGGCGAAGCTCACCTGGCAGAACGCGGTGCGCACTCTGCGCGCGGCGGAGGACGTCGCCCGCGACCTCCAGAGGGGCCGCGGACCGTCCAACGCGACGATCGAGCAGCTCGACGGCTGAGTGCGTTCGGGGGTACGGGAACGAGGCGCCGTACCCCCGAACGCACCACCCTGCCGTGAACCCTCGCCGCTCCCGTGCCACGGTGGCCCTACGGCACCGCCGTCGAAGCTCGGAGCACCCAGACATGGCAGATCTCGAGGACGACCCCCATGCCGCCACCGCCGCGGTCGGTGATCTCGACAGCCCGCTCCCGCCCAGCACGGGAGTGCCGGCCGGGCGGCCCGCGCAGGCAGAGCCTGCCGGAAGCCTTGAACGCGCCCGCGAACTCCTCGCCGCGCACCCCATAGCCGACGGTCACAGCGGACTGGCCCGGGCGCTGAAATACGCCTCCGGGTACGAGTACGACATCGAACTGGGCGAGCGCGTGCTGGAGACCGACATCCCGCGGCTGCGCGACGGATGCGTCGGCGCGCAGTTCCTGTCCCTGCACGTGCCGCCCGAGCTGACCGGGGAACGTGCACTGAGCGCCACCCTGGAACAGATCGACCTGGTCCGCTCCCTGGTGGCCTCCTGCCCCGAGGGCCTGCGCCTCGCGCTGAGTGCCGACGACCTGGCCGACGCCCGCAACTGCGGCCGCGTCGCCACCCTGCTCGGCCCGGTGGCGGGCCCGGCGCTGAGCGACTCGCTGGGCACGCTGCGGGCGTTCCACGCCCTCGGCGTCCGCAGCCTCACCCTCGCGGGCACCAGCTGGACGCAGGGCACCGGGCTGACCCGCTTCGGCCACGAGGTCGTTCGCGAGATGAACCGCCTCGGTGTCCTCGTCGACCTCGCCGGCTGCTCGGCCGACACGATGCGCCGTACGCTCGCGGTCGCCGGGGCGCCTGTGGTCGTCTCGCACCACCCGGCGCGGGTCCCTGACGATGTGCTGGGCCTGCTGCGTGCCAACCGTGGCGTGTGCATGGTCGCGTGCACGGCCACGACGATCCGTGAGACGGCGGACCGCCTGGACCACGTCCGCGAGGTGGCGGGCCCGGAGTCGGTCGGCCTCAGCGGCGCCTACGACACCGGAACCCCGCACGCCCCGGGACTGGGCGATGTGTCCTGCTTCCCCCGGGTGATCGCCGAACTCCTCGACCGCGACTGGCCGGAGCCGGATATCGAGGCCCTGACCTGGTCGAACGTGTCCCGGGTGCTACGGGACGCGGAGTTCCTGGCCCGCGCCACGCAGCCGCGCCGCGGGCCGTCGACGGCAACGCTGCCGACGCTGGACGCCTGAACCCCGGCGCGCGGGCCGCCCCTCAGCGCGCGCCGCCCCTCAGCAGGCGCAGAGGCAGAACGGATGGCCCGCCGGATCCGCGTACACCCGCCAGGACCGTGCCCTGTCCTCCGCGTCCAGCACCGTCGCGCCCAGCGCCAGTACCCGCTTCTCCGCCGCGTCCAGATCCTCCACCGTCAGGTCCAGGTGGAACTGCTGCGAGCCGTCGGGAGCCGGCCACTTCGGCGGTACGAAGCCGGGCGCGGCCTGGAAGGCCAGCGGGGTGCCCGGGGCTTCTGCCAGGTCGACCCAGCCCTCGCCGTCGTCCTGGACCCGGCCGCCCAGCAGCGCGGCGTAGAAACGGCCGAGTGCGACGGGATCGGGACAGTCCAGAACGACGGTCCCCAGCGTGGCGATGGCCATGGTTTCCTCCTCGGTCGGTGTACCGGTTACCGCTAAGCACTAGTAACAGGTAACGGTTACTTGATGCTCTCCTATTGGAGGTAACGTCGCAACCATGAATGAGAAGGCGCCAGCACCGGGCAGCCTGTCGCTGGTCGAGGCCCTGGTGAACACGCTGGACGTCGAGACCGGCACCGACGCTCTGGACACGACGGAGGGCCGCGCCGTCTTCGGTCTCGCCGAGCGGGACGTCCCCGCCGCCCGCGAACTCCGCGAGGCCCTGCGCGCCGCCTGCCTGGCGCACGCGGGCCACCGCGCACCGGACCGCTCGCCGGCGGTACTCGACAGCTTCCTGGCCGAGGCGCCCCTGCTGGTGACGGTGGCCGAGGACGGCACGGCCGCGCTCCGTCCGGCGATCCCGGACACGCTCGTCTCCCGTATCGCCGAGGCACTCGCGGCCGCGGCCGCCGACGGGACCTGGGTACGCCTCAAGGCATGCGAGGCCGAGGACTGCCAGTGGGCGTACTACGACCGCAGCCCGGCAGGCCGCCGCCGCTGGTGCTCGATGTCGGTCTGCGGCGCCCGCGCCAAGATGCGCACCTACAGGGCGCGCCGGTCGGACCCGGACGCCTCGGTCTGACAACCCGGGGGCCGACCCGACCTGACAACCCGGGGGCCGACCGCGGGCACGGGCCCGCACGCTCCGATCCGCCTCGCCCCCCGACGTGGCCGCTCAGGCGCGCGGGCGGCCCATCGCCCGGTACGTCCAGCCCGCCTCGCGCCAGTGCGCGCTGTCCAGCGCGTTCCGCCCGTCCAGGATGATCCGGCTGGTCGCGACCTCGCCCAGCGCCACCGCGTCCAGCTCGCGGAACTCGCGCCACTCCGTCAGGTGCAGCACCACATCCGCGCCGCGCACCGCGTCCAGCGCCGACTCCGCGTAGGCCAGCGTCGGGAAGAGGCGGCGCGCGTTCTCCATGCCCTTCGGGTCGTACACCGTCACCTGGCCGCCCTGCAGATGGATCTGGCCCGCCACATTCAGCGCCGGTGAATCCCGTACGTCGTCCGAGTCCGGCTTGAACGTCGCGCCCAGCACGGCAACCCGCTTCCCCAGGAAGGAGTCACCGCCCACCGCGTCCCGCGCCAGTTCCACCATGTGACCGCGCCGCCGCATATTGATCGAGTCGACCTCCCGCAGGAAGGTCAGCGCCTGGTCGGCGCCCAGCTCACCGGCGCGCGCCATGAACGCGCGGATGTCCTTCGGCAGACATCCGCCGCCGAAGCCGATCCCGGCCCGCAGGAACTTGGAGCCGATCCGCTCGTCGTAACCGATCGCCTCGGCCAGCTTCACTACATCGCCGTCCGCGGCCTCGCACACCTCCGCCATCGCGTTGATGAACGAGATCTTCGTCGCGAGGAAGGAGTTCGCGGAGGTCTTCACCAGTTCGGCGGTCGGGAAGTCCATCACCACGAACGGCGACCCTTCGCCGACCGGCGTCGCGTACACCTCGCGCAGCAGCTTCTCCGCGCGCTCGCTCTCCACGCCGACCACGATCCGGTCGGGGTGCAGCGTGTCCCGGACGGCGAAGCCCTCGCGCAGGAACTCCGGGTTCCACGCCAGCTCCGCGTCCGCGCCCACCGGAGCCAGCTCGACGAGCAGCTCCGCCAGCCGGGCCGCGCTGCCGACCGGCACGGTCGACTTGCCGACGACCAGCGCCGGCCGCTTCAGCTGCGGCGCGAGTGAGGTGAAGGCGCGGTCCACGTACGACATGTCGCAGGCGTACTCGCCGTGCTTCTGCGGAGTGTTCACGCAGACGAAATGAACGTCGCCGAACTCCCCGATCTCCTCCCAGGAGGTCGTGAAACGCAGCCGGCCGCTCGATCCCTCGATCCCGGCGACATGCTTGGCGAGCAGGTCCTCGAGTCCCGGCTCGTACATGGGGACCTTGCCGGCCGACAGCATCTCGATCTTCTCGGGAACGACATCGAGGCCGAGCACTTCGAAACCCAGCTCCGCCATGGCCGCGGCGTGTGTGGCGCCGAGATATCCGGTGCCGATCACGGTGATCTTGAGGGCCATGCGGTGCTCCAGTGAAGTGCGGGCTCAGGTGCGCTGCCCGAGCATAGCCGGGGCACGTACCGTGGTCATGGTGACCGTGGGCGGGGGCGTCGGCGGTTGCTGCCGGTGGCCGGTGGGGTTTCGCGGGCGGTCTTCTGCGGGGGGACGGTTCCCGCTGTCGTCAAGCTCACGTATGCCTGGGAGCAGCAAGACCACTAAAATCAGGTTACTTAACGGTAGTTAGCGTCACTGGGGAGTGAGAGACCTTGGCCGGATCGGCTGATTTCGACCTGTACCGCCCGTCCGAAGAGCACGACATGCTCCGCGACGCCATCCGCTCGCTCGCCGAGGCGAAGATCGCGCCGTTCGCCGCCGAGGTCGACGAGCAGGCCCGCTTCCCGCAGGAGGCTCTGGACGCGCTGGTCTCCGCCGATCTGCACGCGGTCCACGTCCCGGAGGAGTACGGCGGCGCCGGCGCCGACGCGCTGGCGACCGTGATCGTCATCGAGGAGGTGGCCCGCGTCTGCGCGTCCTCCTCCCTCATTCCGGCTGTCAACAAGCTCGGCTCCCTCCCCGTGATCCTCTCGGGCGGCGAAGACCTCAAGAAGAGGTACCTGGGCCCGCTGGCCCAGGGCGACGGCATGTTCTCGTACTGCCTCTCCGAGCCGGACGCCGGCTCCGACGCCGCCGGTATGAAGACGAAGGCCGTACGCGACGGGGACTTCTGGGTCCTCAACGGCGTGAAGCGCTGGATCACCAACGCCGGTGTCTCCGAGTACTACACGGTCATGGCGGTCACCGACCCGACCAAGCGCTCCAAGGGCATCAGCGCCTTCGTCGTCGAGAAGTCGGACGAAGGTGTCTCCTTCGGCGCCCCGGAGAAGAAGCTCGGCATCAAGGGCTCCCCGACCCGTGAGGTCTACCTCGACAACGTCCGCATCCCCGCGGACCGCATGATCGGCGAGGAGGGCACCGGCTTCGCCACGGCGATGAAGACCCTGGATCACACCCGCATCACGATCGCGGCCCAGGCCCTCGGCATCGCCCAGGGCGCGCTGGACTACGCCAAGGGCTACGTCCAGGAGCGCAAGCAGTTCGGCAAGCCGATCGCCGACTTCCAGGGCATCCAGTTCATGCTCGCCGACATGGCCATGAAGCTCGAGGCCGCCCGCCAGCTCACCTACTCCGCGGCCGCCAAGTCGGAGCGTGTCGACGGCGACCTGACCTTCTTCGGCGCGGCGGCGAAGTGCTTCGCCTCCGACGTCGCGATGGAGGTCACCACGGACGCGGTCCAGCTGCTCGGCGGCTACGGCTACACCCGTGACTACCCGGTCGAGCGCATGATGCGCGATGCCAAGATCACCCAGATCTACGAGGGCACGAACCAGGTCCAGCGGATCGTGATGGCCCGCAACCTGCCGTAACCGCAGGGAAGTTCACGCACAGAGGCACCCTTCGGGGTGCCTCTGTCATTTCCGCCCGCCACGGGCTTCACCGGGGCCGGGTTTCATGATGGACTGGCGGTTACCTGATAACTGTGGTTAAGGGGTAACCATGGGGTCGTTGGCGCGCGACCGGGACTTCCGGCTGTTCTGGGCCGGACACACCGTCTCCGCCGTCGGGACGCACGTCACCGCCGTCGCCCTCCCCCTCACCGCGGCCCTCACCCTCGACGCGGGAGCCGCCGGCGTCAGCGCCGTCGCCACCGCCGGCTATCTGCCCAGCGTCGCCCTGCCGCTCCTCGCCGGGCACTGGCTGGAGCACCGGCGCAGGCGCCCCGTGATGATCGCGGCCGACGTGCTGCGGGCCGCCGCGCTCGGGGCGGTGCCAGTGGCCTGGGGGTTCGGCGCGATGTCGCTCGGGCTGCTGGTGGCGGTCGCCCTCGTCGTCGGCGCGGCGAGCGTCGTCTTCGACATCGCGAGCTTCGCGTACGTACCGGACCTGGTCGAAGACGCCGAACTCGCCGCGGCCAACCGCGCTTTGCAGGGATCGTCGACGGCCGCACAGGTCGGCGGGCCGGGCATCGCCGGTCTGCTCGTGCAGCTCCTCGGGCCTGCCTTCGCCGTCCTCGCCGACGCCCTCTCGTATGTCGCGAGCGCACTCGGCATCGCGGGCGCCCGGCGGGCCGAGCCCGAGCCCGCCGCCCAGGACGCCAGGCCCGGCATCGGGGAAGGGGTGCGGCAGATCCGGGTCAGCCCGTTCCTGCGCTCGCTCACCGCCCACGCAGCGCTCTACAACGCGTCCGCGCAGATCCTCGTCGTCAATCTGGTCGTCCTCGCGGTCAAGGAGCGCGGACTGTCCGCCGGCGGCTACGGCCTGGCGCTGAGCGCGGGTGGCGCCGGGGCCTTCCTGGGCGCAATGCTCGGCCTGCGGGTCGCGGCCCGGCTCGGCTACGGCCGCGCCTTCGCCGTATCGCTCGTCCTGTCCACGGGTGTGCCGCTCGCGCTGCCCCTGCTGCCCGGGCGCGGTCTGTCGTACGGAGTGCTGCTCGCCGCCTGCCAGCTGCTCTCCGGCATCGGGCTCGGCAGCGCCAATGTGCTGTCCGTCACGATCCGGCAGCTGCTGATCCCCAGGACAGCGCTCGCGCGCAGCAACGGCGCGTACCGCACCTTCACCTTCGGCGTGCTCCCGCTCGGCGCTGCGCTCGGCGGTGTCCTGGGCGGGGCGCTCGGCAGCACCGGAGCCATGGCGGTCGGCAGCGCGGGCATCGCCCTGTCCGCGCTGCCGATGTTCACCCGCGAGATCCGGACCCTGCGCGACCCTCACGCACAGCGGGCCGCCGCTTCCGGCGGCACCGCCGTGGGGGTCAGCGGTCCGAGGTGACCGTGACCTTCTCGTCGTTCTTCAGCTGCTGCACGAGCTGCTTGACCTTCTCCTTGTCCCAGACCAGGTTCCCGCCCGTGCTGCCCGAGATCGGCATGTTCATGGACTTGCCCTCGCCGCCCGTGACGCCCTTCATCGCGAAGAACATCTTGCCCAGCGACCACAGGGACATGTCCTTGTCGACGATGAGCGTGTCCAGGCCCGCGCCCATGGTCGGGTAGAGCTTGAACGGGTTGAGGATCGTGCCCGGCGTCGCCGTCTGGCTCGCCAGGGACGCGAGGAACTTCTGCTGGTTCTTCGTACGGTCCAGGTCGCTGCCCGCGAACGCGTACCGCGTCCGTACGAAGGCCAGCGACTGCTCGCCGTTGAGGGTCTGCTTGCCCGCCTGGAAGTCCGCGCCCGAGTTCTTGTCCTTGAAGGCCTTCGGGATGTCGATCTCGACGCCGCCGATCGCGTCCACGATGTTCGCGAAACCCGCGAAGCCGATCTCGACGTAGTGGTCGATGCGCAGGCCCGTGTTGTGCTCCACCGTGCGGACCAGCAGCTCCGGGCCGTCCTCCGCGTAAGCGGCGTTCAACTTGGTGTGCCGGCCCTTCGCCGGGAACAGCTTGCCGGAGTCCGAGCCCTTGAAGGACGGTATCTCCACGTCCGAGTCGCGCGGCAGCGAGATCAGCGTCGGGCCGTTCGAGCCGTCGTGCAGGATCATCATCGAGTCGGTCCGCTTGCCCTCGGCCGAGCCCGTGTGGAGCTTCTTCTTCTCGTCGGCCGACATGCCCTCACGGCTGTCGGAACCCACGATCAGATAGTTCGTGCCCTCGCCGCTGCCCGGCCGCTCGATGACCTTGGCGAGGTCGACCTCGCGCTTGAGCTTGGAGTCGGCCCAGAAGTACGTGCCTATGGAGACCGCGAGCAGCAGTACGACCAGCGTCAGCGAACCTATCTTGAGCCGGCGGCGCCAGTCCGGGGCCGGGCCGCTGCGCGGCGGACGGCCGTACGGAGGGCCTCCGTCGCCGCCCTGGCCGCCGCCCGGGGAGCCGTAGACCTGGCCCGTGTTGTAGCCGCTGTCGTACGCCTGCTGGTCATAGCCATCGTCGTACCCCCGCGACTGCGGCGGGACGCCGCCGCGCTGCGGAGGGGCAGGCCGCTGGACATGGCGCATCACGCGCGCGCCCTCGGGCTGCGCGCCCGAGCTGCCGCGTCCATAGCCGCGTCCGTTTCCGTTGCCGCGGTCGTCGGACCACCCATCGGGCCAATCGTTCATGCGGACCAGTGTGCAGTCATCGCCCCCGTGCCTCACAGGGCGTGTGGGGAATAGCACCAGGGCTGTTGCGAAGCTGATGCAATGTGGCCCGGCATATGGTGGTCCGCATGACAGATCAGGCCCAGCGCCCGGAGACAGAGATACCGGGCAAGCCCACCGCAGCGTCCCGTACCACCCTTAGCCACATCATGACCGGCAGTGACACCAATCTCCTCGGCACGGTGCACGGCGGCGTGATCATGAAGCTGGTGGACGACGCGGCGGGCGCGGTCGCCGGGCGCCACTCGGGCGGGCCGGCGGTCACCGCCTCCATGGACGAGATGGTCTTCCTGGAGCCGGTCAGGGTCGGTGATCTGGTTCATGTGAAGGCCCAGGTCAACTGGACAGGACGGTCCTCGATGGAGGTCGGCGTACGGGTCCTGGCCGAGCGCTGGAACGAGTCCACCCCGGCGCAGCAGGTCGGCAGCGCCTATCTCGTCTTCGCGGCGGTCGACGGCGACGGCAAGCCCCGTCGCGTACCGCCCGTGATCCCCGAGACCGAGCGCGACCGGCGGCGCTACCAGGAGGCGCAGATCCGCCGCACACACCGCCTCGCCCGGCGCCGCGCGATCAAGGAGCTGCGGGAGAAGCGCGCCGCCGAGGGCATCGAGGACTGACCGGGCCTCACGGGCAGACGACCTGGTCTCCGGTGGCCGCGGCGAACCTGCCCCGGTACACCTCCTCCGCCCGCACCGGCGTGACGCCCTTGTAGTCCCGCCCCGCTGTCACCTTCAGTGTCGGCCCCTGCCGCTTGACCGCCCGCAGCTCGCACCCCGGCAGCGCGGCCGCGAGCGACTTCGCCGAGCGGTCCCAGCGTGGGTCGTACGTCACATAGGTGCGGCGCACCTCGCGGCTCCCGCCGTTCAGCGGCGTGCGAGTGGTGTTGAAGCCGGTGGAGTGCAGGGCAGTGTCGACCGTCCTGCCGAGTCCGTCGGTGGGCGTGCCGTTGTAGACCTGCACGCGGATCTGCCGCGGCGGCACATCGACCACCGTCGCCTTCCGCGTCTTCGGCGGGTGCGGCGCGAGCGGCTTGTCCTCGCGCAGCATCTGGAAGAGCTTCTCCGACTTCGCGCGGTCCCACTTCACCGTGGAGCCGAGGCCCTTGGTCCATCTGCCGGCGGGGCGGACCGGCACGGACGTGAACTCCGACGAGGCGGGCGTGAAGTCGCGCATCGCCTCGCCGAGCGCGAGCATCTCCTCCGGTCCGAAGCCCCGGTCGGCCCGTACGGAGTTCAGCATCGTCGAGGCGACATCCCGGAACTTGACCGGGTTCAGCAGGACGCCGCTGCTGCTCGCCTGGTGGATGAGAGCCGCGAGAAAGCGCTGCTGGCGCTGCATCCGGCCCAGGTCCGCGGTCCCGTCGATATGGCGCGAGCGCACATACTGCAGCGCCTGGCCGCCGGTGAGCCTGTGCGTGCCGACGCCCAGATTCAGACCGGTGTACGAGTCCTTCAGCGGCCTGGCGTTGCAGATCTCCACCCCGCCCAGCGTGTCCACCGTCTTCATGAAGCTGGTGAAGTCGACCTCCAGATAGTGGTCGATCTTCACCTTGGTCATGTGCTCGACAGTCCGCACCGTCAGGCCCGGCCCGCCTTCCGAGTACACCGCGTTGAGCTTGATCGGGTGTGGTTTGTGGTGCTTGCCGGTGGCGGCGACGGTGTGCTCGGGGATCTCGGTGTAGCTGTCCCGCGGCAGGCTCACCACACTCGCGCGCTCCCGGTCCGCCGAGATGTGCACCAGCATGATCGTGTCGGTGCAGCGGCAGGGCGCGCCGCCCAGACGGTACTTCCGCTTCTCCTGCGGCGTGATCTTGTCGCGCCCGTCGGTGCCGACGAGGAGCAGATTCATGCCGTGGCCCCCGTCGGGCCGGTTCTTCATGTCCCTGAACGGGTCGATGCGGCCGATGCCGGTGTCCACGCTCGTCATCACCGCATGCCCGATGCCGCCCGCGCTCAGCACCAGGACCGAGAGCGATGTCGCCACCCGCATTCCCCAGCGGGGCCGCTTCACCGGCCGTCTGCTCCCGGCCGGCCGTCTCTTCCCGGCCGGCCGTCCGGTCCTGGGCTGAGCGGTCGGCTGCGGACGGCGGGAGCGGGGCGGCGTGGGCACGTGGGACACCTCCGCGAGTGACAGGGATCGCGAGCACCGTAGGCCCATACGATCTGCGACAACGGGCAGCGACCCGGCCGCCGCGCGTCCGTGTCCCCCGTTCGCGGTAACGTGGCGACCGATGAACGCCACACCCGCTGTCTCCGTGATCATGCCGGTCCTCAACGAGGAGCGGCATCTGCGTGACTCCGTCCGTCACATCCTCGAGCAGGATTACGACGGCGAGATGGAGGTGGTGATCGCGCTCGGACCGTCCACGGACCGCACCGACGAGATCGCCGCCGAGCTCGTACGGGAGGACCCCCGCGTCCACACCGTCCCGAACCCCACCGGCCGCACGCCGGCCGCGCTGAATGCCGCCATCAAGGCATCGCGCCATCCGATCGTGGTACGGGTCGACGGGCACGGCATGCTGTCGGCCAACTACATCGCCACCGCCGTCCGGCTCCTGGAGGAGACCGGCGCGCAGAACGTCGGCGGCATCATGCACGCCGAGGGCGAGAACGACTGGGAGCACGCGGTCGCGGCCGCCATGACCTCGAAAATAGGCGTGGGCAACGCCGCCTTCCACACCGGCGGCACGGCGGCCCCGGCCGAAACCGTGTATCTGGGTGTCTTCCGGCGCGAGGCGCTGGAGCAACAGGGCGGCTACAACGAGGAGTTCATCCGCGCCCAGGACTGGGAGCTGAACTTCCGCATCCGCGAGGCGGGCGGCCTCATCTGGTTCTCGCCGGAGCTCAAGGTCCAGTACCGGCCGCGCCCCTCCGTGAAGGCGCTGGCCAAGCAGTACAAGGACTACGGCCGCTGGCGCCATGTCGTCGCCCGCTACCACTCCGGTTCCATCAACCTCCGCTACCTCGCCCCGCCGACCGCCCTCTGCGCGATCGCCGCGGGCCTCGTGCTCGGCGCTGCCCTCAGCTCGTGGGGCTTTGTGGTGCCGGCCGGCTATCTGGCCGCGATCGCCGCCGGATCCGTCCCCGCGGGCAGGGGCCTGCCGCTGAAGGCGCGACTGCAGATCCCCGTCGCGCTGGCCACGATGCACATGTCGTGGGGGTACGGCTTCCTCACCAGCCCGCGATCGCTGGCGAAGAAGGTCATCGCGAGCCGCCGTCCGGCTGTGCGGACGGCCTCCGCCTGATACGCAGGAAGAGCCCCGGGTACGCATCGCGTGCCCGGGGCCCTTCGCGTACGACCTACCAGGTGAAGCCGGCCTGCACTGGCATGCACGCCGTCTTGTCCTCGCCGTTCAGGGGCTTCGCCGACGTCGGCGTCTTGTTGTCCTGCTGCCCCGCCGACTTCGGATAGGCATCTCCCTGACGCCAGTCCGCGCCCACGATCAGGCTGATGCCGGTGACCTCGGTCGACTTCTTCACCGAAGTCAGCGGAATCCCGAGGGATTTGGCGACCGCCTGCGCATCGCCCTCCAGCTCGGCGTTGGAGAAGCGGATGACCGTCTTCTTCTGCGGGTTGGTCGTGCTGTCGGCCTTGGCCAGGGCGTACCCCTTACCGGTCAGGACCCCGGCGACCGCTGTCGCACGGCCCTTCTCGGCTATCTGTCCGTCGCCCCCGGTGCCGTTCTGCACCATCACCGCGATCTCACCGGTCGCCGCCGCCGGGTCCTTGGACACGGCCGGGGTGGTGGTCGGCCGCTTCTTCGGGGCCTTGCCGTCCAGCGGAATGTCCTCGCGGACCATCCGGAACAGCTGCTCGGCATCGCCTGGCTGGGGCTCGACCTTCCCCTCGAAGCGCGTGGAGTAGAAGTTCGGCATCGTGGTCATGGTGATCCGGCCGGTGGGAACGCTCTTGAGCTCCTCGCCCAGGTCGTACAGGTCCTTGACGGTGTTGATGCCCTTGTCGACGGTGAGCGCGTCGATGGCGGCCTCGGCGAGGTTGCGCAGCTTGGCCGGGTCGGTGAGCTTGGTGTTCTTGCGCAGCTCCCGGACCATCGAGTTCATGTACATGTGCTGCGCGCGTGTGCGGGCGAGGTCGGTGCCGTCGTCGAAGCCGTAGCGCGTACGCAGCCATTGCAGGGCCTGCTCGCCCTTGACCGGGTGTGTGCCCGCCTCCAGCTTGAGGCCGGAGCCCTGGCCTTTCTTGTTGCGCGAGTAGACGTTCTTCTCGACGCAGACCGGGACGCCGCCGATGGCGTCGGCCATGGAGACCACACCCGCGAAGTCGATCATCATGAAGTGGTCGATGGTGATGCCCGTGAGCTCGTACCAGGTGGCCACCGTGCAGCCGGGTCCGCCACGGCCCAGCGACTCGTTGGTCGGCGCCTCCCTGGTGGCGCGGTACGTCTTGCCGGTGTCGGGGTCCTTGCACTCCGGTATCTTCAGCACGGTGTCGCGCGGCATGCTGATCACCGAAATGTTGCTGCGGTCGGCCGAGACGTGCACCAGCATCTGTACGTCCGCCAACGGCACGCCGTTGAACGTCTCCTTGGCGCCGCCGAGCTCCTGGTTCTTCTTGGAGTTCCGCGCGTCCGAGCCGATCAGCAGGATGTTCAGCGGCGTCTGACCCGCGGCGTTGGCCTGGTGCTCGCGCATCTTGCCGCCGAGCGTGAGGTCGTCCTTCTTGAGCTTGCTGTTGAGGTGCTCGTAGTACAGATAACCGGCCCCCGCCGTGCCGAGTATCAGCAGCGACAGCACGGACGCGACCCACCGCAGTATCCGGCGCTTGCCGCGTTTCTCGCGCCGTCTCGGGCCACCGCGCCGGTGGCCGCTCTCCGCGCCGCCGTCGCCGTTCTCCGTCGCGGTGTCGTCGCCGCCCGGCTGGTCGTGCCGGTCCTGGCGGCCGATCGTGTCCGTGCGGCCCTTGGGAGCCTCCCCTCCCTCGCCGTACAGGCTGTCGTCCCATCCCAGTTCACGGGCCTGCCGGACGCGGTCCCGCGTCCCCTCCCCCCGCACCCTGTTCTGTCCCACCCCGGGTCCCCCCTGTCGTTCAGGCTCTCCCCATGACCCGGTGTTCCGGCGTCATTTGGCACATACCTGTTTGTCTGCTTCTACCTTCTGCACACCCTCCGGCGCCTTGGCCGGACCGGTGATGGGCACCCCTGCGCCCTTGTAGTCGGAGCCGAGGGTCAGCGTCATCGCCGCACGCCCCACGGCATCCTTCGTGCCCGGCTTCAGTGCCGCGGCCGGCAGACCCATCAGGTCCGCGAGCTTGCGGGCCTGATCGGCCTGGTTCGGTGCGTACGTCAGCGTCGTCCTGCCGAGCTTCTGCGGGGCGTTGCCCTCATTGCTCGACTTCAGTACGCCTTCCTCGTTCTGCAGCCAGGTCAGGGTCGCCAGTGCCGCGCCCTGCGTCTCGCTGCCGTTGAAGACCGCGACCCGTACCTCGGAGGCGGCCGCCCTGGTCCCCGTGAGCAGGCCCTGCTGCTTGTTCTTGGCGTCCTGCTCCTTCTGCTTCACCTCGGTGAGCGAGGTGTCGTTCTGCATCATCGAGAACAGCGGCTTGGCCTTGGACTCATTGAGCAGCACGGTCGCGCCGTCGGTGTTGTCGACCACCGGCACCGTCGCGAACGTGATGTTCTTCGGATTCACCTTCGAGAGCTCCATACCGAGATCGCGGAGCCTGGAGATCTTCCCTATCCCGCTGTCGACCGTGAGCGCCTTGGTGGCGGCCTCGGCCAGGTCCCACATCTTGCTGGGGCTGGAGAGGGTGTCGCTGGACTTCATCTTCCGGATCAGCGAGCTCAGGAACTGCTGCTGGATCTCGATCCGGCTCAGGTCGCCGCCGAAGCCCACCGAGTGACGGGTGCGGACGAAGGCGAGCGCCTGCTCCCCTTCGAGGACGTGCTTGCCCGCCGGCAGGTTGAGCTTGGAGTCCTTGTCATGGATGTCCTTGGCGAGACAGACCTCGACGCCGCCGACGGCTGTCGTCATCGACTTCACCGCGTTGAAGTCGGCCATCATGAAGTGGTCGACGGTGAGTCCGGTGAGCGCCTTGACCGTACGCATGGTGCAGCCCGGGTCGCGGCCCTCCTGGCCGAGGCTCTCGTTGAACCGGGTCTTGTGCGTACCACGTATGACCTTGGCGCCGTCCGCGGTCTTGGTCTCGCAGTCCGGGATGTCGGTGATCAGGTCACGCGGGATGGACAGCGCGGTCGCGTTGGTCCGGTCCTTGGATACATGGAAGAGGATCGAGGTGTCGGCGTGGCCGACGCTGTTCTTGTCGCCGTAGCCGTCGTTGCCCTTGCCGGACCGCTTGTCCGTGCCGATCACCAGGATGTTGACGGCCTGGTCCTTCTTGAAGCCGCCGCTGCCCGCGCCTGTGACGTCGACCGTGTTCAGGTTCGAGTTGAAGTGCTGGTAGACGAGGTACGCACCGATGGAGCCGGCGGCGACGACGAAGGCCATCACGCCGCCCGTCCACAGCAGCGCCTTCTTCTTGCGCGACTTGGGCTGCTTGCGCTTGCGGCGGCCCGCAGTGGGGGGCGGCGTACCGCCGGAGCCGCTGCCCGCGCGGCGAGAGCGCTGGCCCGGGACCTCACGTCCCGGAGTCTCGCGGCCGGGAACCTCCCTGCCCGGCGCCTCCTGTCCGGGCACGCCGGGACTGCGGCGCGTCGAACTTCGCGGTGCCGGGGTTCTGGGAGCCGTGGATTTCGCAGCCGACGACTGCTGTCCGGATTGGTCCAGTCGCAGTTCGTAATTGCCTGTCTGCGGGTTGAATACCCACTGGTCGGCGGGGTCGATCTCGTCCGCCCGCCCACGGCTTTGCGCATCCACGGTTGCCTGAGTCCTCCGTCGGTGCCACGCGAGGCGCCTCCCCCGAAGGGCGCTCGGTCTTTCGGTCCTGCAGTGCGCGACCCAAGGTCGGAAGCACCGGATCGCGTCACACTATCCGCCCAGTTCAGCGTCGGGCGACGCTCGTGACAAATTCCACGTCCCTTACAAGCGGGCATTCCGCCCAATCGTCATGGACTGCCGACTCCGGCTTGGCCATCGCTTTACCCGCACATGCCCGCGGCCGCATTCGTGCCGGAGAAAGTCGGCGTCGGATTCGGGCCCCCGGACGCGCTCTCGTCGGTCCCGGCGGAGGACTGCTGCGAATCATTTCCGGATCCCGCATCTTTGTCCTTCTTTCCGGCGACGACGGCGACGGGTGTGTCCTCCCGCAGCCGTTTGAAGAGCTGGGCGGCCCTGGACTCGATGAGCTCGTCGCGGTTCGGGTCGGCGCGGTACGGCTGCCGGGGAACTGTCAGGAACTGCACCTTTTCCGTCGGAATGTTACGAACCGAGCGGGTCAGGTCGTACAGGTCTCTGAGCGAGTCGAGACCCGGATCAGTGGTCAGCGACTTGGTCGCCGCGTCCAGTACCGGGTAGAGCCGGATCGGATTGAGCAGTACACCGTTGCTCTGCACCTTCTTCACCAGCGCACCGAGGAACTGCTGCTGGCGGTCCATGCGTTCGGTGTCGCTGCCGTTGCCGATGGACTTGCGGACCCGTACGAAACCCAGGGCCTGCTCACCGTTGAGCGCCTGCTTTCCCGCGGGAAGCTTGAGGTGCGCGTCTGCGTCGTCGATCGGCTCCTTGAGGCAGACCTCGACCCCGTGCACGGCGTTGACCATGTCCTTGAAGCCGCTGAAGTCGACCACCATGTGGTGGTCGATGCGGATCCCGGTGAAGCGCTCGACGGTGCGGATCGTGCAGGCCGTACCGCCGAACTCGAAGGCCCAGTTGAACTGCGAGAACTGCTCCTTCGTGCGGGTCCCGTCCGGTCTGTGGCAGCTCGGGATGGTCACCATCAGGTCGCGCGGGATGGACATCGCCGTCGCGCTCTGCCGGTTCGCGGCGATATGCAGCAGGATCGTGGTGTCGGAGCGCTGGCTGCCGCCGTCGTCGCGGCCGTACTTGCTGTTGCCCTCGCCGGAGCGGGTGTCGGAGCCGAGCAGCAGGATGTTCTGCGCGCCGTGCGCGACGGGCGTCGGGCGCTCCTTCTCGTATGTCTCGAGCTCGGCGGCGGCGGTGGTGTCGGTGGTGATGTTGCCGTCGAGCTTGCGGTAGAACCACCAGCCGACGCCGGCCGCGGCGAGCACGACGACGGAGGTGCCGAGCGCGGTCCAACGCATCCAGCGGTGCTTGTGGTTGGGGGTTCCGGCAGGGGCGTCGCCGTCCGTGCCGTCCGCGCCGTCGGTGTCGGCCGGCTGTCCGTCGGCGGCGGACGTCGTGGCCGGGGCCTCGTCCTGCAGCCCACCGGCCGTACCGGCTTCGCTCTTCGGGACCTCGTTCTCGGCGGCGTCGCCCGTCGGGACTGTGTCCGCCGCGTCCGCCGTGTCCGCCGCGTCTGTCGCGCCCGCCGTGCCGGCCTCGGGCCCAGACGTTCCGGCGGTCGGCTCGTCGTCGGCCGGCTTGTCCGGTTCGGCGGGCGTGCCAGCACTGTCCGTCACGTCTGCGTCCATCCTTCATGGCGTCGGCGGCGCGCTGGGTCGCCGATCGCAGGACTAGACGGCTGAACCTCACGCTTGGTTGTCTTTTGAAGCACGGGTATCGCCGATCATCTACCGGAGTTGATGCTGAGGCCCGGGGGCTCGGCCCGTATGTGCGCCACACGAGTGGACCTCAGAGGCTTCTCATACCGCGGTGTTGGTGACGCGCTCGCTTTCGATCCGCTTCTCGAGGCCCTCTTGGGACAGCTTGCCGAGATGGCGGCACAGCACCACCGACCCGCCGGCCGCCAGCGGCGCGAACAGCCCTGCCGACAGCCCCTCCCAGGAGTCGTACGCGCGTCCCGTCAGCAGTCGCGAACCGTGCGAAAGCCCCAAATCGGCAGCATCCGCGCGGGCCCGCTCGACCAGTTGCGCGCCCGTCAGCTCCAAGCCGCCGACGGCGAGCGCGGGCGCGGCCGGGTCCACCGGCGCGTAGGGGGCGAAGCGGTCGCCCTGCCCCGGCACCTCCACCGCGTAGTCGGCGAAGCCCGCCGGCGGCTGCGGGAAACGGCCGCCCAGCGGCCGGAGCGCGAGAGCGACCCGCTCCCCGGAACAGGCCCGCGCCGCCTCCAGCGTGTCCGGGCCGCTGACCACGAGATCGGCGTCCGCCGGGTCGCCGCCCACCTCCACGCTCACCCCGACCGAGGAGCAGGCGAGCAGCCAGACCGCGCTCTGCCAGTGCGCGGGAAGCAGCAGCGCGAGCCGGTCACCGGGCGCGGCGGCAAGATCGCCCTGGAGCAGATTCGCTGTCTTGGCCACCCAATTGGCGAAGGTGGCCACGGACAATTCGACGCGCTCACCGGTGGCGTCGTCGTAGAAGGTGACCAAGGGGCGCGCCGGGTCCGCGGCGAGCGCGGATCGCAGCAGGTCGGCAGGGGTACGGTCGCTGGCGTTCACGCGCGCAAGCGTACGCGGCACGGTGCCGGACAGGCCGCCGTACCGGTGATGCGTACACCCCTCGGGCCGATGCGCCGTCAATTTCCTTGAGGAGCGAAGTCGGCGGGCCCGGCTCAGGATCGAAGCCATGCGTGGATTCCTAGCTTCTTCGATCGGCGTCGCGTGCACTGTCGCGCTCGTACTCCCGCTCTCGCTGGCCTCCGGCGCTGCCGCCGTGGCGCCCCGGGCACCCGATGTGCCCGGCTCCACCCAGTCCCTGCCACTCGCGCCCATCGACGAGACGGATCCGGGCCGGTCCCTCGGGCCCGCGGCGGAACAGGGGCTGACCCGTCGTGACGTCAGACCGTTCTCCTTGGTCGGCGTCGTCTGGGACGACGTGAACGCCGTACTCCACGGCAGCGTCCAGGTCCGCACCAGAGCCGTCGGCTCCGGCGCGTGGTCCGGCTGGCAGGACGTGGAGACCCACAATGACGAGCACCGCGCCGATCCCGGCACCAGGGAGAGCGAATGGGGGAGGGTCCGCGGCGCCACGGCCCCGCTCTGGGTCGGAGCCTCGGACGGCGTCGAGGTACGCGTCAGCGCGGAGGCTGCGGGACCGTGGCCGCTGCCGGAAGGACTCAGCCTCGAACTCGTCGATCCCGGCGGGGACTCGGTGGCCGCCCAGGCCCCGCCCGCGGGCGGGGAGGGGGAGGTGGGGACCGGCGACGACGTGACGATGTCGGAGGAGGATGTGATCCCGGCGCTTTCCCGGGCCGAGACGGAAGCGGACGCGAAAGCGGCAGGCGCGATCGGCGCCCTGGAAGCGAGTCCGTACATCGGGCCGCGCCCGCGCATCATCACGCGCAAGGGATGGGGCGCGGACGAGTCGCTGCGGGAGCCGGGCTTCGTCTACACCAATTCCGTGAAGGTCGCCTTCGTGCACCACACCGCCACCGGCAACAGCTACACCTGCGCCCAGGCGCCCTCTGTCCTGCGCAGTATCTACCGCTACCACGTAGTGAGCAGTGGCTGGCGCGACTTCGGCTACAACTTCGCCGTCGACAAGTGCGGAAACATCTACGAAGGGCGCGCGGGAGGTGTGGCCAATCCGGTCCTCGGCGCGCACACTCTGGGATTTAACACGGACAGCACGGGAATCGCCGTGCTCGGCACGTACAGTCTGTCCACCCCGCCCGCGGCTGCGGTGAACGCCATCGCGCAGCTGACCGCCTGGAAGCTCGGGCTGTACGGAATCGACCCGCGCGGCAAGTCGGTGCTGACGTCGGGAGGAAGCGGCAAGTACGCGAAGGGCAAGAACGTCAGCTTCAACACCATCTCCGGGCACCGGGACGCATTCTTCACGGAATGCCCGGGAAGCCTTCTCTACGGCAAGCTCGGCGCGGCCCGGACCTCCTCGGCGGTGTTGCAGGGCCGCAGCTGACGGGGAAGGCGCCGACCAACTGCATACACTGCCGGTCTCGAACGAGTGACCATTGCCGGCTCCATCAGGAAGCAGAGACGACAAGGTGACAGAAGCGATCCTCCTGGTCGGCGGCAAGGGCACCCGGTTGCGCCCGCTCACCGTCAATACGCCGAAGCCGATGGTTCCGGCGGCAGGTGTCCCGTTCCTGACGCATCAGCTGGCGCGTGCGCGGGCGGCCGGGGTCGAGCACATCGTGCTGGCCACGTCGTACCTGGCCGAGGTCTTCGAGCCGTACTTCGGCGACGGCTCCTCGCTCGGCCTCCACCTGGAGTACGTCACCGAGGAGGAGCCGCTCGGCACGGGCGGGGCGATCCGCAATGTCGCGTCGCGGCTGCACTCGGGCCCGGAGGATCCGGTCCTGATCTTCAACGGCGACATCCTGACGGGCCTGGACATCGCTGCGCTCGTCGCCACGCACCGGTCGTCCGGCGCGGACGTCTCGCTCCATCTCACCCGGGTCGAGGATCCGCGGGCATTCGGTCTGGTGCCCACGGACTCTTCCGGCCGTGTCACGGCCTTCCTGGAGAAGCCCCAGACACCGGAGGAGATCGTCACCGACCAGATCAACGCCGGCGCGTACGTCTTCCGCCGCTCGGTCATCGACACCATCCCGACGGGCCGCCCGGTCTCGGTCGAACGCGAGACCTTCCCGGACCTGCTGTCCTCCGGAGCCCACCTCCAGGGCATGGTCGACTCCACGTACTGGCTCGATCTCGGCACCCCGCAGGCCTTCGTCCGCGGCTCGGCCGACCTGGTCATGGGGCGCGCCCCGTCCCCGGCGGTCCCGGGCCGTTGCGGCGACCGCCTGGTCCTTCCGTCGGCGACAGTGGCGCCCGACGCGAAACTGACGGGCGGCACGGTGATCGGCGGTGGCGCCCGGATCGGCGGCGGCACCCGCATCGACGGCAGCGCGGTCCTGGAGGGCGCGGTGGTGGAGGAGGGCGCGGTGATCTCCGCCTCCCTGATCGGCGCGGGCGCGAGAGTCGGAGCCCGCACGGTCCTGTCGGGCGTGGTGGTCGGCGACGGCGCGTCGGTGGGCGCGGACAACGAGCTCCGCGACGGCGCGAGGGTGTGGTGCGACGCGGTGCTGCCGTCGTCGTCGGTGCGGTTCTCTTCGGACCAGTAGCCACGTGGGCCTGGCCGAGGACCGCCTACCCTCATAGGACACCCGATCCCCGAGGACCCCGACCGTGGCAGGACGCTTCAGCCCCCGCCCCACCCGCACCACTGTGCGAGGCGGCTACACCGCCGTCCCCTCCGGCGTCCCCGCGCAGACGCGGGGCGGGTCCCGCACGCGGTGCTGGACGCCGCCCGGGCCCCTCGACCTCGGGATCGTGCTCGGGCCGCTCCGTCGCGGCCCCGGCGACCCCACCTTCCGTACCACCCCGGACGGCTCCGTCTGGCGTGCCACCCTTACGCCCGCAGGGCCCGGAACCCTCCGCGTCGCCCTGCACGCGAGCGCCGGCGCCGCCGAGGCCGAGGCCTGGGGCCCCGGCGCCGACTGGCTGCTCGAGCACCTCCCCGCGCTGCTCGGCGAGGCTGACGACCCCGCCGCCTTCACCCCGCGCCACCGCCTCGTCGCCGCGTCCCAGCACCGCCGCCCCGGCCTCCGCCTGACCCGCACCGGCCTGGTCCTGGAATCGCTCATCCCCTCGATCCTGGAGCAGAAGGTCACCGCGGACGAGGCGTACCGCGCCTGGCGGCTGCTCGTGCGGAAGTACGGCGAGCCCGCGCCCGGCCCGGCACCGCGTATGTGCGTGATGCCCGAGCCCCGCAGCTGGGCGCTGATCCCTTCCTGGGAGTGGCACCGTGCGGGCGTCGACAACAAGCGCGCATCGACGATCCTGCGCGCGGTCCGTGTCGCCCGACGTCTGGAGGAGGCCGCAGCGATGGAGCCCCAACAGGCCCAGGCAAGACTGGAGTTGATCCCCGGCATCGGCCCCTGGACCTCCACCGAAACGGTTCAGCGCAGCAACGGTGCCCCCGACGCCGTCACCGTCGGCGATCTGCATCTGCCCGGCATCGTCGGTTACGCGCTCGCGGGCGACCGCGACGCGGACGACGCGGCGATGCTCGAACTCCTGGCCCCGTACGCCGGCCAGCGCCACCGGGCCGCCCGCCTGATCCTGCTGAGCGACCGCACCCCGGCCCGCCGCGTGCCCAAGATGCCCCGCACCGACATCTCCAAGCTGTAGCTAGCGCACCTCGATGAAGGCCGAAGCCTCCCGCGCCGGCCGTTCCTTCGGCGCTCCGGCCGCGTGCCCGACCGCCACCGCGCCCATCGGATCCCATCCGGCCGGCAGTCCCAGCACGTCCCGGACGACCTCGCGGCAGAACATCGTGGACGACACCCATGCCGAGCCGAGCCGTTCACCCGCCAGCGCCACCAGGAAGTTCTGCACGCCCGCGCCCGCCGCGACCACGAACATCTCGCGCTCTGCGGTATCGCGCCGCGGATCCCCGTAGTGGTGCGCGCCGTCCATCACCAGACACGGCACGACCAGATACGGCGCCTTGCGCAGCACGTCCCCGCGCCGCACCCGCCTGGCGACCGACTCCTCCGACTTGCCGTCGCGCCGCAGGTCAGCGATCCACGCGTCCCGCATCGCGTCGAGCAACCCGGTGCGCGCCGAAGCGGATTCGAGGAGCACGAACCGCCAGGGCGTCGTGTGATGCGGTGCCGGAGCCGTCACTGCCGCAGCGACGGCGCGGCGCACCGCCCCGCCGTCCACCGGCTCGTGGGTGAACTCCCGCACCGTACGGCGCTGGGTGACCGCCTCCCGTACCGCCTCTGAGGTCCCCAGCCGGAACATGTCGTCGGCCGCGGCCCGGACCATGGCCCGCGCTCCCTCGGCCGCGTCGGCCACCAGATGCGGCAGACCGCGCACCACCGCGACCGGCAGCCCCTCCGTCTTGCCCTTCACCAGGTCGCCCGCCGCGGCCAGTTCATCCGCGGTGGCGACGACGGTCGCGCTCAGCGGATTGCCGTGCGCGTCGGCCCCGCCGCGCAGATCGTCCAGCACCCGCACGCCCGCCGCGCCGATCGCGACATCGGTCAGACCGTTGCGCCAGGGCCGGCCGAAGGTATCCGTGACGATCACGCCGACGTCGACGCCGAGCGATGCCCGCAGCCCCTCGCGGATCGCCCGCGCCGAGGCATCAGGATCGGCGGGCAGCAACAGCACTGTTCCGGCAGGGGTGTTGGAGGCGTCGACGCCGGCCGCGGCCATCACCAGGCCCTGCCGGTTCTCGACGATCCGCAGGGGGCCGCGCCGCGCCACCACCCGTACCGTCTCCGCGTCGATGGCCGCCTCGCGGTCGGCCGCCTCGACGATCCGCCCCTCCGCCTTGCTCACGATCTTCGAGGTGACGAGCAGTACGTCGCCGTCCACCAGCTCGGGCGAGGCCGCGGTGATCAGCTTCGCGAGGTCGTCGCCCGGCCGGACCTCCGCAAGACCGGGCAGCGCCCAGACCCGGTAGGAGGGCGGGTTCACGCCCGTACTTCCTCGGCCAGTGCCAGCGCCTGACGCGCCATCTCGGCGGTCGCGTCCACATCCGTCATCAGCAGCGGCACGGCCCGGCAGCGGATCCCCGCCGCCTCGACCGCCGCCACCGCGCCCGCGTCCACCGTGTCGACCAGCCAGCCGTCGAGCAGCCCCGAGCCGTAGTGCTGGGCGACGGCCGCGGCCGTCGCCTCCACGCCCACCGCCGCCAGGACCTTGTCGGCCATGCCGCGCACCGGCGCGTCCCCGACGATGGGGGACAGGCCCACGACCGGGACGCCCGCCTCGGCGATGGCCTCGCGGATCCCGGGAACGGCCAGGATCGTGCCGACGCTGACGACGGGGTTGGACGGCGGGAAGATGACGACGTCGGCGGCGGCGATCGCCTCCAGCACCCCGGGCGCCGGCTTCGCCTGGTCCGCGCCGACGGGCACGACGGCCTCCGCGGCCACGGACGCCCGCAGCTTCACCCAGTACTCCTGGAAGTGGATGACCTTGCGCTCGCCCGGCCCCGCGGCGGAGCCGCTGTCCGGCACGGTGACGGCGACATGCGTCTCTACACGGTCGTCGGACATCGGCAGCAGCCGTACGCCCGGGTTCCAGCGCGCGCAGAGCGCCTCGGTGACGGCGCTGAGCGGATAGCCCGCGCCCAGCATCTGCGTACGGACGATGTGCGTGGCGAAGTCGCGGTCGCCGAGGCCGAACCACTCGGGTCCCACGCCGTACGCGGCGAGCTCGCTCTTGACCTGGAAGGTCTCGTCCGTACGCCCCCAGCCCTGCTCCTCGTTGATGCCACCGCCGAGGGTGTACATCACGGTGTCGAGGTCGGGGCAGACCTTCAGTCCGAACAGATGGATGTCGTCGCCGGTGTTGCCGATCACCGTGACGTCCGCTTCGGGCGCGGCCTGCTTGAGACCACGGAGGAAACGGGCGCCGCCGATGCCGCCGGCCAGAACCACAATGCGCATGCGGACAGTCTGTCAGGCGGAGCCTGATCCCATGAGGGTGGTGGTCGGGATGGGGGCACCTCCCCGCGGTAGCCGGGGGAGGGGGGTGTCAGGCGGGGACGGCCTTCCGTTCCGCCGGGGAGCGCCCCTGGCATTGCGCATGGGCGACCCCGGCGCTGTGCATCGGCATCTCGGTCAGCCCCGGGTAGTAGATGTGCAGGCTGACGGCCGGTTCGAACCAATCGTTGACGACCTCGTGCACATAGCCGGGCGCGAACACCCGCTGCGAGCCGGCCGACAGGGACCGGGAGGTCTCCGCGGTGCGCTCGGTGAGTTCGCCGTCGAGGACGGTCAGCACACCGGAGGAGAGTCCGTGGTCGTGCAGTCCGCTGCCCTGGCCCGGGACCCAGGACAGCAGCCACACCTCGTAGCCCGGACCGGTGCGCAGCCGGTGGTACCAGCGGGTGGTGGTGTCGTACTGGACGAGGTGGGCCCACTGCGCGCGGTCGGCGGCGATGGAGCGGGCCAGGCCGACGAAGTCGGCGACAGTGGCCGGGTGCTCGGGGGCGGGCTGGAGGAGGTGCTGTACGGCGAGGATGTCGCCGGCGATCTGGAGGTCGCTGTCGCTGTTCATGGGTGCGGTGGTTCCTCGGCAGAGAACGTGAGTTGCAGTGCTGGGGGTCCCCCCGGACGGATTTTGGGGGAGGGTGTCGCAGGACATGCGGTGCATACGGCGATGAGCTGTACGCGGTGGTGAAGCTGGAGCGCTAAGGCATCAACAGCTGGAACAGCAACAGCGCGCCTGGACAGCGCTGCGGAACCCACGGATGTGGGTTGCGAAGGGCGCTGAGGTCACTGGCATGCAATCAAAGGTGACGGGTGGGTTCAATACTGTCAACCCAATGACCGATTTGGCGGTAATGTTTCACCTCATCCGGTTACTGGGTGCGGAGAAAGGTTTGTGCAGTCGCTGCCGCGGAGACATGGCGCAGCAACCGCGCTCGCAAACGCCGTTGCGGTCCCGTGATCGGACTGTGATCCGGATCGCTTCAGTGGCTCGATGTGCAACAAGATCGAACCCTGCGACGTCTCCTCTGTGCGAGAGGGAGAGTGCGGGGCAGGCTGCTGACCGGTGTCAGGTTTTTCATGATTTGAACACTTTCCGCATAGCTTTGGTTCCCCAGAGTGAATACCGGGCCCAATAGCAGATCTCGGCTTGACTGGCTCGGAGCACCACACTTGTAATTTCACTCGTGTCGTTCGGCCGAAAAGCGACACCGGCAACATCACGGGGACGCAAAAACAGACGAGGGGCGCACATGACCGAGCTGTTCGAACAACTGCTGGTCGAGGACGCGGACGAGGAACTCGGCTGGCAGGAGCGCGCGTTGTGCGCCCAGACCGATCCCGAGTCCTTCTTCCCTGAGAAGGGCGGATCCACCCGCGAGGCCAAGAAGGTCTGCCTCGCCTGCGAGGTCCGCCCCGAGTGTCTCGAGTACGCCCTCGCCAACGACGAGCGATTCGGTATCTGGGGCGGCCTGTCCGAACGCGAACGCCGCCGGCTGAAGAAGGCCGCCGTCTGAACACCGAACCGATACCCGAGACCCGACCAAACACCACAAGCCCGTACGTAAACCACGGTCCGCCGGCTGCGCACTCCCAGCAGTCGGCGGACTGTTCTGTCCCACCCGTCGCCCGGCCACCACCCCCCAACGAGTCGCTTCGCGCCGCAGCGCTTTTTCATACCGTTAGTGTGGGGCCCCGTCCGAGATGCTCCAGCGCCCCTACGGGGCGACCCCCCGGCCGGAGGGCCCGTACCTCAATGTCCCCCACCTCAGCCGCGTTTGTTCCCGCACACCCGCCAGAGTTCCCGCGGCATGTCGTCACCGCCGTGCTCGTCTCCCACGACGGTGCACGCTGGCTCCCCGACGCCCTCGCCGGACTCCTCGGCCAGGAACGCCCCGTACAGAACGTCGTCGCCGCCGACACCGGCAGCGCCGACGACTCCGCTCGGCTGGTCACCGAAGCACTCGGCTCCGAACGCGTACTGCACCTCGCCCGCCGCACCGGCTTCGGCACCGCCGTCGACGAAGCGGCCCGCACCGCGGGTGTACTCACCCCCGACGACCTGCCCTATCTGAAGCGGCCCAGCGGCTGGGACCCGGTCAGCAGGAGCTGGCGCGACGACGCCTACGACCTGCCCGAGCTGCCTCACGGCGAACCCGTCCAATGGCTGTGGCTCCTCCACGACGACAGCGCACCGGAACCCGGCGCCCTCGCCGAACTCCTGCGCGTCGCCGACTCCGACGAGTACGCCGCCATCATCGGACCCAAACTCCGCGGCTGGTACGACCGCAAACAGCTCCTCGAAGCGGGCGTCTCCATCGCCAACAGCGGACGCCGCTGGACCGGACTCGACCGGCGCGAACAGGACCAGGGACAGCACGACCAGATCCGCTCCGTCCTCTCCGTCTCCTCCGCCGGCATGCTCATCCGCCGCGACGTCTTCGATGAGCTCGGTGGCTTCGACCGACGACTGCCCCTCATGCGCGACGACGTCGACATCTGCTGGCGCGCCCACGCCGCGGGACACCGCGTCCTCATCGCCCCCGACGCGGTCATGCGGCACGCCGAAGCCGCCGCCCGCGAACGCCGCACCGTCGACTGCGCGGGACGCTCCGTCGCCAGCCCGCACCGGGTCGACAAGGCCGGCGCCGTCTACACGCTCCTCACCAACTCACGCGGCGCCGCCCTCCCGTACGTACTCCTGCGCATCGTCATCGGCACCCTGCTGCGCACCCTCGCCTACCTCGTCGGAAAAGTCCCCGGCCAGGCCGTCGACGAAGTCATGGGACTCTTCGGCACCCTGCTGCGGCCCGAACGGATCATCGCCGGGCGCCGCAGGCGCTCTCGGCGAGCGGTCGAGGCCGGCGAACTGCGCCCCCTCTTCCCGCCGCCGGGCGCGACCCTCCGCGCCACCGTCGAACAGGTCGCGGGCCACTTCGGCAGCGGCTCCGACGCCGACTCCGGCGGCTCCCGGCACGGCGCCGTCGAATCCGGACCCGGCGGCGACGACGCGGACTTCCTCGAGATCGAACAGTTCGCCCGCCTGAAGAAAATCGGGCGCAAGCCCGGACCGGTGCTCTTCGCCGTCCTGCTCATCGTCTCCCTCGTCGCCTGCCGCGGACTCTTCGGCAGCGGCGCCCTCGCGGGCGGCGCACTGCTGCCCGCCCCCGCCGACGTCTGGGACCTCTGGGCCCGCTACGCCGACAACTGGCACCCCCTCGGCACCGGCGGCACCCAGACCGCACCGCCCTACCTCGCGGTGCTCGCGGCCCTCTCCACCCTCTTCCTCGGCTCCACCGGCTTCGCACTCACCGTGCTGCTCGTCTGCTCGGTCCCGCTCGCCGGACTCACCGCCTACTTCGCCTCCCGCCCCATCGTCGAGTCCCGGCTGCTGCGGGCCTGGGCGAGCATCGCGTACGCCTTCCTGCCCGCGGCGACCGGCGCACTCGCCACCGGACGGCTCGGCACCGCCGTACTCGCGATCCTGCTGCCCCTCATCGCACGCGCCGGTGTCGCCGCCCACGGACTGCGCGGCGGCCACGGCGGCGGGCGCGGAAGCTGGCGCGCCACCTGGGCCTACGCCCTCCTGCTGACCTTCACGATGGCGTTCACGCCCATCGTGTGGCCGATCGCGCTCGTCCTCGGCATCGGCGTCCTCGTGCTGCGACGCGACGACATCACGGCGTACGGGCTGCGCTTCCTGGCCGCCGTCGGCACCCCGCTTCTCGTGCTCGCGCCCTGGTCGCTGACCCTGCTCACCGGCCCGTCCGGTTTCTTCCGTGAAGCCGGACTCGAATTCGGCACCGGATCGGCCTCCGCACTCGACCTCCTCGGCATGAGCCCGGGCGGCCCCAAGGCCGCGGGCGGAATCCTGCTCATCGGCATAGTCCTGGCCGCACTCGCGGCGCTGCTGCGCGGCGAACGGCAGTTCGCCGTCCGCACGGCCTGGGCCGCCGCACTCGTCGCACTGATCTTCGCGGCACTCGCCAACGGCTCCGGCTGGGCGGGACCCGCCACCCTCGTCTACGGCATCGCGCTGCTCGCCGCCGCCGTCCTCGGCGCAGAAGGCGGCCGCTCCCGCGTCGCCGCCCAGAACTTCGGCTGGCGCCAGCCCGTCGCGGCCCTCATCGCGCTCGCCGCCGGCGTCGCCCCCCTCCTCGCCGCAGGCAACTGGATGCTCAGCGGCGCCGCAGGACCGCTGCAGCGACGCGACCCCGTCCAGGTGCCCGCCTTCGTCGCCGAAGAGAGCGACACCCGCGACCAGCCACGCACCCTCGTCCTCGGCGGAGCCTCCGCCGCCAAGGTCTCGTACACCCTCGTACGAGGCTCCGGCAGCCGCCTCGGCGACGCCGAACTGGCCGAGGCCGGCGGCAGCGACGGCCGCCTCGACAAGGTCGTCGCCAACCTCGTCGCGGGCTCCGGCGCCGACCAGACCAGCCAGCTCAGCGGCTTCGCGATCCGGTACGTGCTCGTACGCGACGGCGCGCCGCGCCAGACCAGCCGCGTCCTCGACGCGACCCCGGGCCTCAGCCGCCTCAGCCAGCTCGACGGCAGCGCACTGTGGCGCGTCGACCGCCAGGTCGCGCGGGCCACCATCGTCACCGGCAAGACCGACCCCCTCCCCGTCGCCGCCGACCCGGTCGAGGCCCACGCCAAGATCGCGGCCGGCACGTCCGGACGCGTGCTGCGCATCGCGGACAGTGCCGACGAAGGCTGGCAGGCCACGCTCGACGGCCGCGTACTGCCGAAGACCACCGTCGACGGCTGGGCCCAGGGCTTCGAACTGCCCGCCGAGGGCGGCCGGCTGGACCTGACGTACGACGCCCCCGCCACCCACACGGCCTGGATCTGGATCCAGGGCGCACTCGCACTGGTGCTGCTGGTGCTCGCGCTTCCGGGCCGGCGCCGGGAGATCGACGACGATCTGCCGGAGGAGGAGATCGTCGTACCGGCCCAGCCGGTGGAGGGCGAGGGCCGCAGGGCACGCAGACTGCGCGCGCAGGCAGAGGCCGAGTCGGAGACGGAAGTGGGGACGGCCGAGCAGGGTCAGGGCTATGCCGACCCGGACCAGGACCTCTACGCCCGGCCCGCCGCACAGCAGCCCGAGCAGCAGCCGACGCAGTACGCGGCAGTGCCCCAGCAGCAGTACGGCGAATGGGACGCGCAGTCGTACGCGGACAACGGGTACACCACCCCGTACAACAGCGAGCAGTACCAGGGCGGTGCCCAGTACGGCGCCGAGCAGTACGGCGACGGACAGCAATACAGCGACGGACAGCAGTACGGCGCTGCGGACCAGTACCAGCAGCAGCCGTACCAGGCCGACCCGTACCACGCCGCGACCTACGGGGACGGGCAGTACCAGGAGGGCCAGTACGACCCCTACGGGCAGCAGGGCGGACAGCCCTACGCCGACGGCAGCGAGACCGAACAGCATCCCGGCAACACTTCGCGAGGCGAGTCAGAGTGAAGCGCACAACCATCTCCCTGATCGCGACCACCGTCGCACTCGCAGCGATCACCGGCTTCGCCGCGCTCACCGCACCGGACGGCGGCTCGTCGGCAGAAGCCGAGGCCGCGGCGCGGCTGCCCGTCGAACGCTCCAGCCTGCTCTGCCCGGCGCCCAGCAGCTCGGAGATCGCGGAGACCGCTTACACGTCGTTCACCCCGGCCGGGAAGACCGCAGACGCGAAGGACGGCGACGCGAAGGGCGGCGTGGCGGAACTGAAGCCGTCCGCCGCCACCCTGGCCGACCCCGACACCGCGCCCAAGAAGGACGAAGCGAAGAAGAAGGACACGGCCAAGGGCGGGGCAGGGAAGGACGGTGCCGCGTCGGGCGCGAAGAAGCCGGTGCCCGACAAGGCGGTGCTCGCGCTGAAGGAGCCCGGCAAGCCCGTCGCCGCCAAGGCCGGCGGCGGCGAGGCCCCCGCCCTCGTCGGCACCGCCACCGGCCGCCTCGCACCCGGCTGGACCGCGCAGCAGACCACCACGGTCCCGGCGGGCGGCTCGCGCGGCGTGCTCGGCGTCAGCTGCACCGCGCCGGACACCGACTTCTGGTTCCCGGGTGCCTCCACCGCCGAGAACCGCCAGGACTACGTCCACCTCACCAACCCGGACCCGACGGCGGCCGTCGCCGACATCGAGCTGTACGGCAAGGACGGCGCCCTCAAGACCACACTGACCGAGGGCATCCCGGTCCCCGCCGGGTCCAGCGTCCCGGTCCTGCTCTCCACGCTGACCTCCGAGCCCGCCGCGGATCTGACCGTCCATGTCACCACCCGCACGGGCCGCGTCGGCGCGGTGGTGCGGTCCGCCGACGACAAGACGGGCAGCGACTGGCTGGCGGCCTCGGCCGATCCGTCGGACACCGCGGTACTGCCGGGCATCCCCGCGGACGCCACCTCGGTCCAGCTGGTGGCCTTCGCGCCCGGCGACGACGACGCCGATCTGAAGGTGCAGCTGGCGGGCGCGACCGGCCGGATCACCCCCGCCGGACACGAGACGCTGCACATCAAGTCCGGCATGACCGCGGCCGTCGACCTGAAGGACGTGACCAAGGGCGAGGCCGGATCACTGATCCTCAGCCCGGCGCAGAGCAGTGAGACGACCCCGGTGGTGGCGGCGCTGCGCGTCGTGCGCGGCAAGGGCGACAAGCAGGAGGTCGCCTTCATCCCGGCGACCGCACCCGTGGGGGAGCGGGCGACCGCGGCCGACAACCGCGCCAAGGGCTCGATCCTCTCCCTGACCGCGCCGGACGGCGGCGCACAGGTCAAGGTCACCGCCTCGGCGGGTACGGAGGGCGGCACTCAGGCCGTCAAGACGTACACGGTCAAGGCCGGTACGACACTGGCGGTCGCCCCGCCGGTGCCGGCCGGCCTCAAGGGCTCGTACGCGCTCACCGTCGAGACGGTGTCGGGCGGCCCGGTACACGCCTCACGCACGCTCACGCTGCCGCAGGACGGCATCCCGATGTTCACGGTGCAGACACTGCCGTACGACCGCGGGACGGTGGCGGTGCCGGAGGCGGAGCAGGACCTGTCGGTTCTGGACGACTGACGACATCGGCCGGCAGCGGAGCGACCTCTGCCGGTCGTCGGTCAGTCCTGTCCGTACCGCGGGTCGACCGACTCCGGCGCCAGCCCCAGCAGCTCGGCCACCTGCTCCACGACCACCTCGTGCACCAGCAGCGCGCGCTCGTCGCGATTCTTTGTCCGGATCTCGACGGGCCGCCGGTAGACCACGATCTGCGCCCGCCGTTCCTTGTCCGCGGCAGCCGAGCTGCCCAGCGGCACCGAGTCGTCCGGCGCGCCCGGCACGTCCAGTACGAGGAAATCGACGTCGGCGAGCTGTGGCCACCGCCGCTCCAGCCGCTCCACCGAGTCCTGAACCAGGTCCCGGAAGGACTCGGCCCGGCTGGCGGCGAGGGGCACCTGGGGCGGGGCGACCGGCCCGCGCATCCCGCGGCCGTGGCGGTCGCGGCGACGCGGCCGTGGTTCGGACTGGCGGGGCGGCACAGAACTGTCCATCACTGACGCAGGGTAACTCTCACCGGCCTGCGGCGATCGGGTCGGCGCCCCCGGGACGGAGCATGTCGCTAATTGAACATTCCGGCCAAGCTTGGGCTCGATTGCGTACCTCCCCACGATCGCCGATCTCATCGTGATTGACCTTATTTACCCCAAGTCATGACCGCATCACCGGCGGTCGTCGTCGGCGCACTTCTCCTCCCGTGCAGGTCAGGGCAGTTGCTCCAGCAGCGTCTATGGCAGACGTCACAGCACGACACGGTGGAGTGACCTGGTGGAGAGTCGTCGCAGCCCGCTCAAGAGTGCGGTACCGTCCAACGTCGTGAGCCCTGTACGTCGCTGTTCGCGCACCGCGTGCGGCCGCCCCGCCGTCGCGACACTGACGTACGTCTATGCCGATTCGACCGCGGTCCTCGGCCCGCTCGCCACGTATGCCGAGCCCCACTGCTACGACCTGTGTGCCGAACACAGTGAGCGCCTGACCGCACCGCGCGGCTGGGAGGTTGTGCGGCTCGCCGACGGCTCCGCCCCGTCCCGCCCCAGTGGCGACGATCTCGAGGCGCTCGCCAATGCCGTGAGGGAAGCGGCCCGCCCGCAGGGACGGACCGCCGAGGCCGGCGCGCAGAACGGCCGCCGGACGGCGGACCCGATGGAGGTCGCGCGCCGGGGCCATCTGCGGGTACTGCGTTCCCCGGACTCCTGAGCCTCGCGCCACTGAAGCGCGCGCCCCCCGCAGTGCCCTGACCTCAACCGAGCCCGCCGCCATCGGCGCCCGCGCTCGCCCGCGGATTCGCCTTTACGGCAGCCCAGTTCGCGGTGCCACCCAGGTACTGGCCCAACTCGCCGACCCCCGAGCGGCGTTGGCGGTCGCGGCGGCGCCGGTCGCGGTGCCGGGCGCGCGGGCCGGCCGAGGAGCCGGTACGGGCCGCGGTGCTCACCGGCGCAAGAGACAGAGCGCCTCGGTACCGGGCCGGACGCTGCCTTAGTTTGTGCGGGTAGTTTGATGTGACCGCAGAGACTTCAGGAAGGTTGGCCCGTGACTGCTGATCTGTCGCAGATCGTGAAGGCGTACGACGTCCGCGGGGTGGTGCCGGATCAGTGGGACGAGGCCCTGGCCGAGCTGTTCGGGGCCGCCTTCGTCCAGGTGACGGACGCGGACGCGATCGTCGTCGGCCATGACATGCGGCCGTCGTCGCCAGGACTTTCGGGGGCGTTCGCGCGCGGGGCCGCGGCCCGCGGCGCGGATGTCACCCTGATCGGCCTGTGCTCGACGGACCAGCTGTACTTCGCTTCGGGGGAGCTGGGTCTGCCCGGCGCGATGTTCACCGCCTCGCACAACCCGGCGCAGTACAACGGCATCAAGATGTGCCGGGCGGGCGCCGCACCGGTGGGCCAGGACACGGGCCTCGCGGACATCCGCGCGCTCGTCGAGTCCTGGTCCGAACAGGGCGCGCCGGCGGCGGCCGAGGTGGCGGGCACGGTGACCGAGCGGGACACGCTGACGGACTACGCCGCGCATCTGCTGTCCCTGGTGGACCTGTCGGCGATGCGTCCGCTGAAGGTGGTCGTGGACGCGGGCAACGGTATGGGCGGCCACACGGTCCCGACCGTCTTCTCGTCCCTGCCCCTCACCCTCGTACCGATGTACTTCGAGCTCGACGGCACCTTCCCCAACCACGAGGCGAACCCGCTGGACCCGCGGAACATCGTCGACCTCCAGGCCCGCGTCCGGTCCGAGGGCGCGGACCTGGGCCTGGCCTTCGACGGCGACGCGGACCGCTGCTTCGTCGTGGACGAGCGCGGCGAGGGCATCTCACCGTCGGCGATCACGGCGCTGGTGGCGGCGCGAGAGCTGGCCAAGCACCCCGGTGGCACGGTGATCCACAACCTGATCACGTCGTGGTCGGTCCCGGAGGTCGTCCGCGAGAACGGCGGCACTCCGGCCCGTACGCGAGTCGGCCACTCCTTCATCAAGGAGGAGATGGCCCGTACGGGAGCGATCTTCGGCGGCGAGCACTCGGCGCACTACTACTTCCGGGACTTCTGGAACGCGGACACCGGCATGCTGGCGGCCCTGCATGTACTGGCGGCGCTGGGCGCGCAGAACGGCACGCTTTCGTCGCTGGTCGCGGAGTACGACAGGTACACGGGCTCGGGGGAGATCAACTCCACCGTCGACGACCAGGCGGGCCGTACGGCGGCGGTGAAGACGGCCTTCGGAGCGCGCGAGGACGTGACGACCGACGAACTGGACGGCCTGACGGTGGCGACGGCGGACTGGTGGTTCAACCTCCGCCCTTCGAACACCGAGCCACTGTTGCGCCTGAACGTGGAGGCGCGGGACGAGGCGACGATGGCGAAGGTACGGGACGAGGTCCTGGCACTGGTCCGGGCTACCTGACCTGAGTGAGCCCCGCCGGTTGACGGGTTGGGACTGCCGACGGCGGGACGTGTGTGCTGGTGGGGCCCGGGGCGGCGGTCGGGCCGGGGCTCCGGGTCCGGCCGGGCGGCGCGAAGAGCTACTGCGCCGGGGTGTCCGGGGGTCCGGCCGGGCGGCGCGAAGCTGCCGCCCCTGAGATGTGTGGGTACGCCGTACCCCCACGCCCCAAGGGCGGTGGGAAACGCCCGAGGCCGGGGGCAGAGCCCCGGTTTCGGGAAGCGGCGTGTAGGGGAACGCCCCGCGCAGCGGCCCCACCCGCACCGCCCGTACCCACACCCGCCCAACCCCACCCGCACCCGGCACCCCCGCACCGCCCATCCGGAACGCCCCGCACTCCGCCCCCCGCACCGACCCACCCCAGAACGCGCCGCACCCCGCCCCCCGGCGGTAGGCTGACGTGGCTCAATCCGCATGACCGCGACCGCATGTTCGAAGCGTCTTCGACATGCGACATGCCCGAAGGGACACCCCACACATGCCGCTCGAAGCCGGCCTCCTGGAGATCCTCGCCTGCCCGGCCTGCCACGCTCCGCTCAGCGACCGCACGGCAGCCGACACACCCGAGCTGATCTGCACCGGCAAGGACTGCGGCCTGGCCTACCCGGTGAGGGACGCCATCCCCGTCCTCCTCGTCGACGAGGCACGCCGCCCGGCGTAACCGGCACCACGCGCGCACCGGGACCACGCGCGGGACCACGCGCGCACCGGCACCACACGCGGACCGCACCCCGCAGCAACCGCACCCCGTACGAACCGCACCACAGCGAAATAACCGCACAACAACCAAATCCCCCCGCACGCGCACGGCGATCGGAGGCCCACCCCCATGCTCGACGAGTCGCTCCTCGATGCCCCGGATGCCTTGGCCCGAGCCGATCGCCGAGGCCTCCTACGAGGGGCCGCCGAGGCCGGGGCGCGCGTACGCACCGCCGCCAGGCACGCCGCCGAGGCAGGTATCGCCGAGATCAAGCCCGAGGGCCGCCCCCGGGCCGTACTCATCGCGGGCTCAGGAACCGCCGCCACCGGCGTCGCCGACCTGGTCAGCGCGCTCGCCGGCGCCACCGCCCCCGTCGCCCGGCTCGCCCCCACCGGCGTAGCTCCGGCCGCCGGCGCCCTGCGCTGGGCCCTGCCCGGCTGGGCCGGCTCCCTGGACCTGCTCCTCATCACGACCATCGACGGCAGCGAACCAGGCCTGGCCCTCCTGGCCGAGCAGGCGTATCGCCGCGGCTGCACCGTCGTCGCGGTGGCCCCCGAACGCTCCCCGCTCTCCGAGGCGGTCGACGGTACGCACGGCCTGGTCGTCCCCATGGCCAACGCCCCGCACGAGATGTACGAGGAGGGGACCCTGGCCGCGAGCCCCGGCGCGCTGTGGGCGCTGTTCACTCCGCTCCTCGCGCTTCTCGACCGCGTCGGCGTACTCGAGGCGCCTCCGGAAACCCTCGCCAAGGTGGCCGACCGCCTCGACGCCACCGCCGAACGGTGCGGCCCGGCCATCGCGACGTACAGCAATCCCGCCAAGACGCTCGCTGCCGAGCTCGCCGACAGCCTCCCGCTCATCTGGACGGAGGGCGTCGGCGCCGCCCCCGCGGGCCGCCGCTTCGCCGCCGTAGTGGCCGAGCTGGCCGGCCGCCCCGCACTGGTCGCGGAACTCCCCGAGGCGCTCCCCGCCCACGGAGTGCTCCTCGCGGGCGCGCTCGCGGCAGGCGCCGACCCGGAGGACTTCTTCCGCGATCGCGTCGAGGAGCAGCAGGCCCTGCGCGCCCGCGTCGTACTTCTGCGCGACCGGCCCATCGGCGGCCTCACCGCCGCGCCCGCCGCCCGCGAACTGGCGCTCGGTCACGACACCCCGATCAGCGAACTCGAACCGGATGGTGGCACCGAGCTGGAGTCGATCGCCGAGCTCCTCGCCGTCACCGACTTCGCGGCTGTCTATCTCGCCCTGACGGCCTCGGGCGCTCAGGCGTCCTGAGAAACCCGAGTGCGGCCATACCCGGCTACCTGGGCACCGGAGAACCCGGAGTACCAGAGAACCCCGGCACCTGAGAACACGGGTCACGAGCACCTGAGAACACAAGTACTGAGAACTCAAGGAAGAACATGGACCGCCTCTCCAACACCGTGCGCCCCTACGCCTGGGGCTCCACGACCGCCATCCCGGACCTGCTCGGCGTTGCCCCCACCGGCGAGCCACAGGCCGAGATGTGGATGGGCGCCCACCCGGGAGCGCCTTCCCGCGTAACCCGCAGCACAACGGGCCAGCCGCTGTCCGACGTCATCGACGCCGATCCGGTACGCGAACTCGGCTCCGCGGCCGTAGAGAAATTCGGACCGCGCCTCCCCTTCCTCCTCAAGATCCTCGCGGCCGGCGCCCCTCTCTCACTCCAGGTCCACCCGAACCTCGCGCAGGCGAAGGAGGGCTACGCCGCCGAGGTGAGCGCGGGCGTCCCGATCGACGCCCCGCACCGCAACTACAAGGACACCAACCACAAGCCCGAATTGATCTGCGCGCTCACGCCCTTCGACGGCCTGTGCGGATTCCGTGTGCCCGTCGAGGCCGCCGATCTCCTCGCCGGACTCGAGGTGGACTCGCTCAAGCCGTACGTCGATCTCCTCCACGCCCACCCGGAAGAGGCCGCGCTCCGCGAGGTACTGACCGCCGTCCTGAGCGCCGACCCGGCCGAGATGGCCGCCACCGTCACCGAAGCGGCGGCCGCCGCGGAACACCTCGGCGGCGCCTACGCCCCGTACGCCGCGATCGCACACCACTTCCCCGGCGATCCGGGCGTCATCGCTGCCATGCTGCTCAACTACGTCCAGCTGCAGCCCGGCGAGGCCATGTTCCTCGGCGCCGGCGTGCCGCACGCGTATCTGGGCGGCCTCGGCGTCGAGATCATGGCCAACTCCGACAATGTGCTGCGCTGCGGACTCACTCCCAAGCATGTGGACGTCCCCGAACTGCTGCGCATCGTCCGCTTCGAGGCCACCGAGCCGGGCGTTCTGCGTCCGGAGGCCTCGCCCTCGGGCGAGGAGGTCTACGACACCCCGATCGACGAGTTCCGGCTCTCCCGCTACGCACAGGCCCCGGGCGCGGCGCCCCGCGATCTCACCGCCCCCACCCCACAGATCCTGCTCTGCACGGCGGGCAGCGTGACGGTGGCCGGCGTGCCTGGGGGGAGTGTGACTGAGGGAAGCGCGACTGCCGGCAGTACGACGGCCGGTGAGCTGACCCTCGCCCCCGGCGAGGCGGCCTTTGTCCCGGCGGGGGACAAGACGGAGATCTCCGGCACGGGATCCGGTTCCGGCACCGTGTTCCGGGCGACTGTGGTGGCCTGACGCGGCGCCATTTTCGAGGGCTGCAACAATGGCGCATCGCAAAGACCGGGCAAAGCCAGGGCGGCGACCGAGGCAAGTACGAAGGGACATCCGGCACACATGAGCGCGTCAGGCGGAACAAAGGCGATCGTGGCGGCACTGGGCGCCAACCTCGCAATCGCGGTAGCGAAGTTCGTTGCGTTCCTCTTCAGCGGCTCGTCGTCGATGCTCGCGGAGAGCGTGCACTCGCTCGCGGACTCCGGAAACCAGGGGCTGCTGCTCCTCGGCGGCAAGAAGGCCAAGCGCGAGGCGACCCCGCAGCACCCCTTCGGCTACGGCCGTGAGCGCTACATCTACGCCTTCCTCGTCTCCATCGTGCTCTTCTCGGTGGGTGGCATGTTCGCGATCTACGAGGGCTACGAGAAGATCAAGCACCCGCACGAGATCGAGGCCTGGTACTGGCCGATCGGCGTCCTCGTCTTCGCGATCATCGCCGAGTCCTTCTCCTTCCGTACCGCGATCAAGGAGTCCAACGAGACGCGCGGCAGTCACTCGTGGACCGAATTCGTCCGCCGCGCCAAGGCCCCGGAGCTTCCGGTCGTCCTCCTGGAGGACCTGGGCGCGCTGGTCGGTCTGGTCCTGGCGCTCATCGGCGTGGGCCTCGCCCTGGGTACGGGCAACGGCGTCTGGGACGGCATCGGCACCCTCTGCATCGGCATCCTGCTCATCGTGATCGCGCTGGTCCTGGCGGCCGAGACGAAGTCCCTGCTGCTGGGCGAGGCGGCCGGCACGGACGATGTCGAGAAGATCAAGGCGGCCATCGTGGACGGTGATGTGGTCACCGGCATCATTCACATGCGTACGCTCCACCTCGGCCCGGAGGAACTGCTGGTCGCGGCGAAGATCGCGGTCAAGCACGACGACACGGCCTCCGAAGTCGCCGACGCGATCAATGCCGCCGAGGACCGCATCCGTAACGCGGTCCCGATCGCCCGAGTGATCTACCTGGAGCCGGACATCTACAGCGAGTCGGCGGCCGCGGCGGGCATCAACCCGGCGAAGGCCCCGGGCGGCTCGGGCCCGGAGACCGCCCACTGATCTCCCGTCGGCAACGGCTTGGGCCCCGCGCGTTCGCGCGGGGCCCTTTCGTTTTCCGTGCGGGCTACTGGATCTCGCGCAGCACGCCGAGGACCGCCGTCTCGTCGGGTGCGGCGGTCAGCCGCTCCCGGAAGCCGGTGTCCATGAGCTTGCGCGACAGCAGCGCCAGGATCCGCAGGTGTTCATCGCCGGCGGCCGCCTCCGGCACCGTGATCATGAAGATCAGCTTGGCCTTCGTACCGTCGAGCGAACCCCACTCCACGCCCTCCGCCGACCGCGCGAACCCGACGATCGGCGCGGTGACCGCATCAGTCTTGGCGTGCGGGACGGCGATCTCCTCGCCGAGCCCGGTGGTGCCCTGGTCCTCGCGGGCGAAGGCAGCCGCCACGAGCGCGTCGGAATCGGCGACCTTGCCGGTGCCGGCGAGCATCGCGGCCATCTCGCGGATGGCGTCTTCCTTGCTGCCGGCCGCCAGCTGGACCTTGACGGTCTGCGAAGTCAGGTATCCGGACAGCACATCGTCATCGGCCCGTTCTGCCGGTTCGGTGTGCTCGGTCCGCTCGGTCCGCTCGGCTTGCTCGGCCGGTTCGGCGGCGGGCGGCGGGGAAGCGAGCGCGGTCCCGGTCCGTACGCCCCCGGCACCCACCCCGACAAGCGCCGGCTCGGGCACCAGCGCACCCACACCCACGCCCAGGTTCACGGGTGCCGCCGCACCGGCGCCGCGGGTCCTCCGCTCCTTGACGCCGATCAGCGCGTTCGTGGTGATCGCGGTGACGACGGTGCCGATCGCGACCGCCAGGAAGAACATGGGCACCCCGCCCACCGCACCGAGCACGGCCACGATCGGCCCCCCGTGCGGAACCGCGTCCTCCACGCCGGCCAGACCGGCGAACGCACCGGCCACCGCACCACCGAGCATGTTCGCCGGAATGACCTGGGCCGGCCTGGCCGCCGCGAACGGAATCGCACCCTCCGAAATCCCGAACATCCCCATGAAGAGCGCGGCCATACCGGTTTCCCGCTCCTGCTCCGAGTAGAGCCGCCGCCGGATCAGCGTGGCGAGCCCCTGCCCGAGCGGCATGACCGGAATCGCGGCGGCGCACATACCCATGACGGTCTGGTTGCCGGTGGCGATCAGCCCGGCGCCGAACAGGAACGCGGTCTTGTTGACCGGCCCGCCCATATCGAACGCGATCATGAGCCCCAGAATCGCGCCCAGCAGAATCGCACTGGTCCCGGTCATCCCGGCGAGCCAGTCGGTCAGATGCGTGAAGACCCACGAGATCGGCTTGCCGATGACGTTGATGAAGAAGAGCCCCAGCACGGTGGTCGCGACGATCGGGATCACGATGATCGGCATGATCGGCCGGACGAACTTCGGAACCTTGACCTTCTTGATCCACAACACCAGATAACCGGCCAGGAAGCCGGTGACGATCGCACCGATGAAGCCCGCGCCCGCCTTCGGCGAGCCGTAGAGCTCGCCGTGCGCGGCGATCCAGCCGCCGATCATGCCCGGCACGAGCGCGGGCCGGTCGCCTATGGCGTACGCGATGTAGCCGGAGAGGACCGGGATCATCAGCGTGAAGCCGACGACGCCGATGTTGTTCACGTCCAGCCAGAAGGAGTCCTTCGGGATGATGTAACCCTCGGGCGTCGCATGACCGCCCAACGCCAGCGAGATGGCGATCAGCAGACCTCCCACCACCACGAACGGGATCATGTACGAGACGCCGTTCATCAGCGCCTTGTACGCAACGCTGCGCTCTTTTCCGCCCCCGCCCCCGCCCCCGCCCCCGCTGGCGCCCGCGCCGCCCAGCGGTACCCCGCCCCCGCCGCCGGCCTCGTGTACGGGAGCGTGCTGCACCTGCTCGATCAGCCGCTCGGGGTGATGGATGCCCTCGGCGACCCCGGCGGCCAGCACCTTCTTCCCCACGAACCGGCTGCGGTCCACATCCTTGTCGGCCGCGATGATGATGCCGTCAGCTTGTCTGACATCGTTGTCAGAGAAGACATTTTCGGCCCCGATGGAGCCTTGGGTCTCCACCTTCATCTCGATGCCGAGCGCCTCCGCGGCCTGGGCCAGTTTCTCCGCCGCCATATAGGTATGGGCGATGCCGGTCGGACAGGCGGTCACCGCGAGCAGCCTCAACTTCCGCTGCTCACTTGCCGTACTGGTCACGTGGTTCTCCTAACGCTTCGCTGCGCAGATCGTGCAGATGTTCCCGATCCACGCGGCATCGTGCAACACCTGAGCGCGAACGCAAAAGCCGGAAGGCTTTCACCAGGCAGGAGCGCCGGACCTCGAACATGTCCGGATCCCAGCCCGGGCGGGCTGGGGCCCGCTGGGCCGATCGGTGTAGATTCGTGACCAGAGTCAGACGTCGCTGCTGATGGCGGTCGGGCGGTTCCGTTCCACGGACCGGCCGAGGGAGAGAGGGCCTCCGACGGACTGCGCTGCGGGCGCCCGGGCATTCGTATGCCCATGGCCGCCGCAGAGCCAGCCGTACCCACCCTCGACCCACACCACGAGGAGCAGCTCGCATGTCGACTGTCGCCACTGCCCAGGACTTCAAGGTCGCCGACCTTTCCCTCGCCGAGTTCGGCCGCAAGGAGATCACTCTCGCCGAGCACGAGATGCCCGGTCTGATGTCGATCCGCAAGGAGTACGCCGCCGCCCAGCCGTTGGCGGGTGCCCGCATCACCGGTTCGCTGCACATGACGGTGCAGACGGCGGTGCTGATCGAGACCCTGGCCGCTCTGGGCGCCGAGGTCCGCTGGGCGTCGTGCAACATCTTCTCCACCCAGGACCACGCGGCCGCGGCGATCGCGGTCGGCCCGACGGGCACCCCGCAGGCCCCGGCCGGTATTCCGGTGTTCGCGTGGAAGGGGGAGACGCTGGAGGAGTACTGGTGGTGCACGGAGCAGGCGCTGACCTGGCCCAACACCCCCACCGGCGGCCCGAACATGATCCTCGACGACGGCGGTGACGCGACCCTCCTGGTCCACAAGGGCGTGGAGTTCGAGAAGGCCGGCGCCGCACCGGACCCCTCGACCGCGGACAGCGAGGAGTACGCGCACATCCTGACCCTCCTCAACCGCACCCTCACGGAGGCGCCGCAGAAGTGGACGCAGTTGGCGTCCGAGATTCGTGGTGTGACGGAGGAGACGACGACGGGTGTGCACCGTCTGTACGAGATGCACCGGGATGGCACTCTGCTCTTCCCGGCGATCAATGTGAACGATGCCGTCACCAAGTCGAAGTTCGACAACAAGTACGGTTGCCGCCATTCGCTGATCGACGGCATCAACCGTGCCACCGACGTGCTGATCGGCGGCAAGACGGCGGTTGTGTGCGGTTACGGCGATGTGGGCAAGGGCTGCGCGGAGTCGCTGCGTGGCCAGGGTGCCCGTGTCATCGTCACGGAGATCGACCCGATCTGCGCGCTGCAGGCGGCGATGGACGGCTATCAGGTGACCACGCTGGACGAGGTGGTGGAGACGGCGGACATCTTCATCACCACGACCGGCAACAAGGACATCATCATGGCCTCGGAGATGGCCAGGATGAAGCACCAGGCGATCGTCGGGAACATCGGTCACTTCGACAACGAGATCGACATGGCCGGCCTGGCCGCCGTCCCGGGCGTCGTCAAGGACGAGGTCAAGCCGCAGGTCCACACCTGGACCTTCCCCGACGGCAAGGTCCTGATCGTGCTGTCCGAGGGCCGGCTGCTGAACCTGGGCAACGCGACGGGTCACCCCTCGTTCGTGATGTCGAACAGCTTCGCGGACCAGACGCTGGCCCAGATCGAGCTGTTCACCAAGCCCGAGGAGTACCCGACCGACGTCTACGTGCTGCCCAAGCACCTGGACGAGAAGGTCGCCCGGCTGCACCTGGCCGCGCTCGGCGTGAAGCTGACGACGCTCCGTCCCGAGCAGGCCGCCTACATCGGCGTCGACGTCGAGGGCCCGTACAAGTCCGACCACTACCGCTACTGATCGGCTACTGACACACCCTCAGCGGTAGGTACCAGCGGTACCAGGCAGGCCCCCGCACCCCCGTGTCGGGGGCCTGCCTGGTACCGGCCTCGATCGGCTCCCGGTAAGAGCCTCACCGCACTAGGACACCTGAGCCCCATGCCCCGCGGCCGTTATTCGCTTCACGATCCGCACGATCACACCCCCCTCGGTGAAGAACACTTCCATTGCGCCCCCGGCCCCTCCGGCTGGCGCTACGTCTCCCAGATCACCACCCCTTCCGGTGACCACGCCGGCTCCGTCGACCTCGCCCTCGACGAACTCGGCCGTCCCATCCGTCTCGAACTCCACGCCGCGAGCTGGCAGGTCCGCGGTGCCGCCCTCGACGGCGTCACCTGGGTGCGCACCGACCCCACCGGCGCTCATGCCACCGAAGGCAATGTCCGCGCCCACGCCTTCACCGGCACATCCCCCGCCTTCCTTGTCGCGACCTCACGTCTCCTGCGCCTCACCCCCGATTCCCCCGCGACGCGTGTCCGCCTCGTCGCCTTCACGGATCCGGTCCTCGCTCCCCGCACTCTCGACCAGTCCTGGGCACTGGTGAAGAGTGAAGCGCATGCCACTGACAACGGGCCCCTGATGGTGGACGAATACCAGGTCAGCGCCCTGGACACGGGTGAGCAGCACGTCGTCCACATCGCCGGGGACGTGGTGGTCGCAGCCCCCGGCATCGAACTCGAAAACCTCGAGACCCCGCCCTCGGTCTTCCCCTGAGGCCCTGAGGCCCTGAGGCCCTGAGGCCCTGAGGCCCTGAGGCCCTGAGGCCCTGAGGCCCTGAGGCCCTGAGGGATTCCGATGACCTGCCGACCGGAAAGCCCGACGATCCGTCCCCCGCCGCCCCTACGCGGGCGGAGCGAACCCCGTGACCGGCGGCGTCTCCGTGTCCGGCTCCGCACCCGGCACCGCCTCGGCCTCCGCAGCAACGGCACTCGGCGCCACCCCACTCGGCACGGCGACACCACCGGCACCAACCGCCCCCGGTGCCACTCCTCCCGCGGCCCCGGCACCAGGCACCGGGCCGTCGCCGGTCGCCCCCTGAGTCACCCAACCCTGCGGGCCGCCCCCGGCCCCTGCCTTGGCCCCGGCCGCCCCGAACGCCTTCCGAGCGTCACGCGCCTGTCGCTCGTTCACCACAGCCGCCAAATAGGCGGCCGGCGGCACCCTCTCCGGCAGGGGAGCCCCCGTGCACGCCGCCATGTCGCCGGCCAGACGTTCCGCCATCGACCAGCTCACCGCCTGGTCAAGCTGCCTCATCCGCGTCAGGTACTGACGTATCGCAAGCCACAGATCATCAGGCACACCCGACAGATCCAGTTCGGCGAACCGCCCGACCAGCCACGGCGGCGGAGGCGGCACCACCATCCCCCGCCCGGCCGGCACCCTCTCCCGGACCACCAGAGTCCCCGCGAACACGTCTCCTATCCGCCGCCCCCGTGCCGACACCAGCGAAGCGATACAGGCGATGACCCCGAACGACATCAGGATTTCCACCACACCCATCGCCCCACGCACCAGCGCATGCCGGAACCGGATCGGCCCGCCGTCGTCCCGCACCACCCGCAGCCCACAGGCGAGCTTCCCGAGCGAGCGTCCGTGGCTGAGAGTTTCCACGGCTATCGGCGCCCCCACCAGGACCAGCAGGAACGTCGCGATCGACACCGCGGTGGCCGCCGCCTCGTCCAGCGAATCGGTCGCTAGCGCAAGCCCTATCGACACCAGGAGAAACGCGGTCCAAACCACGATGAGGTCGATCACGAGAGCGAGCGCCCGGCTCGGCAGTTTCGCCGGCTGCAGCCCCAGTACGACCGCATCCCCCGTCACAAGCGCACTCACTGCTGCCCGCCCTTCACCGTCGAACTTCCCTGCCCCTTGATTCCTCAGTCTGCCAAGCTGACCCGCAGCGCGCCGCAGTAGTAAGGACCGTACGCACCCAGTGCCTGGAGCAGCAGCCGACCATGGACCTCGATGTCTTCGTGACCGCCCACCGCACCGAGTGGGACCGCCTGGACCACCTCCTGCACCGGGGACGTCAGCTCACCGGTGCCGAGGCCGACGAACTCGTCGCTCTCTACCAACGCACGGCCACACATCTCTCTCTCATACAGTCCAGCGCCCGTGACCCGATCCTGACAGGCAGGCTCACCCAGCTCGTTGCCCGAGCGCGCTCCACCGTCACCGGAACCCGCCGAGCCACTTGGCGCGACGCGGTCCGCTTCCTCACCGCGGGCTTCCCGGCGGCCGTTTACCGCTCCCGCCACTGGTGGATCCCCACGGCGGTCCTCTCCACTGTCCTCGCCGCGATCATCGGCTGGTGGATCGGCGCCCACCCCGAGGTCCAGTCGGCGATCGGCGCCCCGGACGAACTGCGCCGGCTGACCCGCCCGGGCGGTGAGTACGAGACGTACTACTCGAGCCACCCGGCGGCCTCCTTCGCCGCCCAGGTCTGGACGAACAACGCTCAAGCCGCCGCCATGTGCCTGACGCTGGGAGCGTTCCTCTGCATCCCGGTGATCTGGATTCTCTTCCTCAATGTGCTCAACCTCGGCGTCGGTATAGGTCTGATGTCGTCGGCCGGTCGCCTCGACGTCTTCCTGGGCCTGGTCCTCCCGCACGGACTGCTCGAACTGACAGCTGTCTTCGTCGCCGCCGGCACCGGCCTCCGCCTCGGCTGGACTGTCATCGATCCAGGCCCTCAATCCCGCCGCACAGCCCTCGCCCAGCAGGGCCGCTCCGCCATCGGTATGGCCATTGGCCTCGCCCTCGTCCTCTTCGTGTCGGGCGTGATCGAAGGCTTCGTCACCCCATCGGGACTGCCGACCTGGGTGCGTATCGCCATTGGCATCGCCGCTGAACTGGCGTTTCTGGCGTACGTCTACATCCTGGGCGGCCGAGCAGCCCGCGCCGGCGACATCGGCGACGTGGATGAGGCGGACCGCAGCGCCGCACTCCCGGCCGCTGCCTGATGTGCGTCGGACGCTTCTGAGCTGCTAGTCTCCTCTGCGCCCCACAAAACCGTTGACACGGTCGTCGTGGGGAGGTAGATTTTAACGGTTGCCTCGGACTGGACAAGTGCGAGTGTGACCGCTAATGTCTCTCTCGCTCTTACCTGGAAATTGAATTTCCACAGAGCCTCCCGATTCTTATCCGGATCACGATGGCCGATTAGCTCGGCCGAATGCTTCTGATAAAGTCGGATCAGCCGAAAGGCAAAGGCCCCCAACGGCCACTGGAATCGAATTCCGAACCGGAAACGGAACAGGAAAAAGATCTGGTAAGGTTGGAAACACGAAGGGAAGCGCCCGGAGGAAAGCCTCAGACAGTGTTCTGTGGGTGAGTACAAAGGAAGCGTCCGTTCCTTGAGAACTCAACAGCGTGCCAAAAGTCAACGCCAGATATGTTGATACCCCGGCCTGTTTCGGCAGGTTCGAGGTTCCTTTGAAAGTCCTGTCCCTGCTCATTGCAGCGGGGCAGGCAATGACACAGCGAGGACGCTGTGAACAGTCGGTCTTATTCCGACCGGCTGTTCCGCTCTTGTGGTGTTGATCCCGATTACGGGAGAACATTCATGGAGAGTTTGATCCTGGCTCAGGACGAACGCTGGCGGCGTGCTTAACACATGCAAGTCGAACGATGAAGCCCTTCGGGGTGGATTAGTGGCGAACGGGTGAGTAACACGTGGGCAATCTGCCCTTCACTCTGGGACAAGCCCTGGAAACGGGGTCTAATACCGGATAACACTCCTTCCTGCATGGGGAGGGGTTGAAAGCTCCGGCGGTGAAGGATGAGCCCGCGGCCTATCAGCTTGTTGGTGGGGTGATGGCCTACCAAGGCGACGACGGGTAGCCGGCCTGAGAGGGCGACCGGCCACACTGGGACTGAGACACGGCCCAGACTCCTACGGGAGGCAGCAGTGGGGAATATTGCACAATGGGCGAAAGCCTGATGCAGCGACGCCGCGTGAGGGATGACGGCCTTCGGGTTGTAAACCTCTTTCAGCAGGGAAGAAGCGAAAGTGACGGTACCTGCAGAAGAAGCGCCGGCTAACTACGTGCCAGCAGCCGCGGTAATACGTAGGGCGCAAGCGTTGTCCGGAATTATTGGGCGTAAAGAGCTCGTAGGCGGCTTGTCACGTCGGATGTGAAAGCCCGGGGCTTAACCCCGGGTCTGCATTCGATACGGGCTAGCTAGAGTGTGGTAGGGGAGATCGGAATTCCTGGTGTAGCGGTGAAATGCGCAGATATCAGGAGGAACACCGGTGGCGAAGGCGGATCTCTGGGCCATTACTGACGCTGAGGAGCGAAAGCGTGGGGAGCGAACAGGATTAGATACCCTGGTAGTCCACGCCGTAAACGTTGGGAACTAGGTGTTGGCGACATTCCACGTCGTCGGTGCCGCAGCTAACGCATTAAGTTCCCCGCCTGGGGAGTACGGCCGCAAGGCTAAAACTCAAAGGAATTGACGGGGGCCCGCACAAGCAGCGGAGCATGTGGCTTAATTCGACGCAACGCGAAGAACCTTACCAAGGCTTGACATATACCGGAAAGCATCAGAGATGGTGCCCCCCTTGTGGTCGGTATACAGGTGGTGCATGGCTGTCGTCAGCTCGTGTCGTGAGATGTTGGGTTAAGTCCCGCAACGAGCGCAACCCTTGTTCTGTGTTGCCAGCATGCCCTTCGGGGTGATGGGGACTCACAGGAGACTGCCGGGGTCAACTCGGAGGAAGGTGGGGACGACGTCAAGTCATCATGCCCCTTATGTCTTGGGCTGCACACGTGCTACAATGGCCGGTACAATGAGCTGCGATGCCGCGAGGCGGAGCGAATCTCAAAAAGCCGGTCTCAGTTCGGATTGGGGTCTGCAACTCGACCCCATGAAGTCGGAGTTGCTAGTAATCGCAGATCAGCATTGCTGCGGTGAATACGTTCCCGGGCCTTGTACACACCGCCCGTCACGTCACGAAAGTCGGTAACACCCGAAGCCGGTGGCCCAACCCCTTGTGGGAGGGAGCTGTCGAAGGTGGGACTGGCGATTGGGACGAAGTCGTAACAAGGTAGCCGTACCGGAAGGTGCGGCTGGATCACCTCCTTTCTAAGGAGCACTTCTTACCGGGCTTGCCCGGTCAGAGGCCAGAACACCGGCGAATGTCCGGTGCTGGTTGCTCATGGGTGGAACGTTGACTATTCGGCACGATCGGTTTGGGACTGTCAGTACTGCTTCGGCGTGGAACACAGGATCTGGACCGGACGTGCCGGGCGCGCTGTTGGGTATCTGAGGGTGCGAGCGTGAGCTCGCCCTTCGCGATGCCGGCCCCGGTGAACTCGCTCGTGAGAGCGGGGTGGTGGGTGGCTGGTCGTTGTTTGAGAACTGCACAGTGGACGCGAGCATCTGTGGCCAAGTTTTTAAGGGCGCACGGTGGATGCCTTGGCACCAGGAACCGATGAAGGACGTGGGAGGCCACGATAGTCCCCGGGGAGCCGTCAACCAGGCTTTGATCCGGGGGTTTCCGAATGGGGAAACCCGGCAGTCGTCATGGGCTGTCACCCGCTGCTGAACACATAGGCAGTGTGGAGGGAACGAGGGGAAGTGAAACATCTCAGTACCCTCAGGAAGAGAAAACAACCGTGATTCCGGGAGTAGTGGCGAGCGAAACCGGATGAGGCCAAACCGTATGCGTGTGATACCCGGCAGGGGTTGCGCATACGGGGTTGTGGGATCGCACTTCAACAGTCTGCCGGCTGTTGGGCGAGTCAGAAACCGTTGATGTAGGCGAAGGACATGCGAAAGGTCCGGCGTAGAGGGTAAGACCCCCGTAGCTGAAACATCAACGGCTTGCTTGTGCGACACCCAAGTAGCACGGGGCCCGAGAAATCCCGTGTGAATCTGGCGGGACCACCCGCTAAGCCTAAATATTCCCTGGTGACCGATAGCGGATAGTACCGTGAGGGAATGGTGAAAAGTACCGCGGGAGCGGAGTGAAATAGTACCTGAAACCGTGTGCCTACAAGCCGTGGGAGCGTCGCTGGCAGCACTTGTGCTGTCAGTCGTGACTGCGTGCCTTTTGAAGAATGAGCCTGCGAGTTTGCGGTGTGTTGCGAGGTTAACCCGTGTGGGGAAGCCGTAGCGAAAGCGAGTCCGAACAGGGCGATTCAGTAGCGCGCTCAAGACCCGAAGCGGAGTGATCTAGCCATGGGCAGGTTGAAGCGGAGGTAAGACTTCGTGGAGGACCGAACCCACCAGGGTTGAAAACCTGGGGGATGACCTGTGGTTAGGGGTGAAAGGCCAATCAAACTCCGTGATAGCTGGTTCTCCCCGAAATGCATTTAGGTGCAGCGTCGTGTGTTTCTTGCCGGAGGTAGAGCACTGGATAGGCGATGGGCCCTACCGGGTTACTGACCTTAGCCAAACTCCGAATGCCGGTAAGTGAGAGCGCGGCAGTGAGACTGTGGGGGATAAGCTCCATGGTCGAGAGGGAAACAGCCCAGAGCATCGACTAAGGCCCCTAAGCGTACGCTAAGTGGGAAAGGATGTGGAGTCGCAGAGACAACCAGGAGGTTGGCTTAGAAGCAGCCACCCTTGAAAGAGTGCGTAATAGCTCACTGGTCAAGTGATTCCGCGCCGACAATGTAGCGGGGCTCAAGCGTACCGCCGAAGTCGTGTCATTCGTACACATATCCCCAACGGGAGTACGGATGGGTAGGGGAGCGTCGTGTGCCGGGTGAAGCCGCCGCGGAAGCGAGTGGTGGACGGTTCACGAGTGAGAATGCAGGCATGAGTAGCGATACACACGTGAGAAACGTGTGCGCCGATTGACTAAGGGTTCCTGGGTCAAGCTGATCTGCCCAGGGTAAGTCGGGACCTAAGGCGAGGCCGACAGGCGTAGTCGATGGACAACCGGTTGATATTCCGGTACCCGCTTTGAAACGCCCAGTATCGAGCCCATTAATGCTAAGGCCGTGAAGCCGCCCTGATCTCTTCGGAGTTGAGGGGAGTGGTGGAGCCGCCGGCCCAAGATGGTAGTAGGTAAGCGATGGGGTGACGCAGGAAGGTAGTCCAGCCCGGGCGGTGGTTGTCCCGGGGTAAGGGTGTAGGCCGTGTGATAGGCAAATCCGTCACACATCAAGGCTGAGACCTGATGCCGAGCCGATTGTGGTGAAGTGGATGATCCTATGCTGTCGAGAAAAGCCTCTAGCGAGTTTCATGGCGGCCCGTACCCTAAACCGACTCAGGTGGTCAGGTAGAGAATACCGAGGCGTTCGGGTGAACTATGGTTAAGGAACTCGGCAAAATGCCCCCGTAACTTCGGGAGAAGGGGGGCCATCACCGGTGACGGCATTTACTGCCAGAGCTGGGGGTGGCCGCAGAGACCAGCGAGAAGCGACTGTTTACTAAAAACACAGGTCCGTGCGAAGCCGTAAGGCGATGTATACGGACTGACGCCTGCCCGGTGCTGGAACGTTAAGGGGACCGGTTAGTCACATTTCGGTGTGGCGAAGCTGAGAACTTAAGCGCCAGTAAACGGCGGTGGTAACTATAACCATCCTAAGGTAGCGAAATTCCTTGTCGGGTAAGTTCCGACCTGCACGAATGGCGTAACGACTTCTCGACTGTCTCAACCATAGGCCCGGTGAAATTGCACTACGAGTAAAGATGCTCGTTTCGCGCAGCAGGACGGAAAGACCCCGGGACCTTTACTACAGTTTGATATTGGTGTTCGGTTCGGCTTGTGTAGGATAGGTGGGAGACTTTGAAGCGGCCACGCCAGTGGTTGTGGAGTCGCCGTTGAAATACCACTCTGGTCGTGCTGGATGTCTAACCTGGGTCCGTGATCCGGATCAGGGACAGTGTCTGATGGGTAGTTTAACTGGGGCGGTTGCCTCCTAAAGAGTAACGGAGGCGCCCAAAGGTTCCCTCAGCCTGGTTGGCAATCAGGTGTTGAGTGTAAGTGCACAAGGGAGCTTGACTGTGAGACCGACGGGTCGAGCAGGGACGAAAGTCGGGACTAGTGATCCGGCGGTGGCTTGTGGAAGCGCCGTCGCTCAACGGATAAAAGGTACCCCGGGGATAACAGGCTGATCTTCCCCAAGAGTCCATATCGACGGGATGGTTTGGCACCTCGATGTCGGCTCGTCGCATCCTGGGGCTGGAGTCGGTCCCAAGGGTTGGGCTGTTCGCCCATTAAAGCGGTACGCGAGCTGGGTTTAGAACGTCGTGAGACAGTTCGGTCCCTATCCGCTGCGCGCGCAGGAGTCTTGAGAAGGGCTGTCCCTAGTACGAGAGGACCGGGACGGACGAACCTCTGGTGTGCCAGTTGTCCTGCCAAGGGCATGGCTGGTTGGCTACGTTCGGAAAGGATAACCGCTGAAAGCATCTAAGCGGGAAGCCTGCTTCGAGATGAGGACTCCCACCCCCTTGAGGGGTTAAGGCTCCCAGTAGACGACTGGGTTGATAGGCCAGATGTGGAAGCCGGGCAACCGGTGAAGCTGACTGGTACTAATAGGCCGAGGGCTTGTCCTCAGTTGCTCGCGTCCACTGTGTTAGTTCTGAAGCAACGAACTGTCGAGTCCCCCTGTGCGGGGATTCCGGGTCGTACATCTTCATAGAGTTTCGGTGGTCATAGCGTTAGGGAAACGCCCGGTTACATTCCGAACCCGGAAGCTAAGCCTTTCAGCGCCGATGGTACTGCAGGGGGGACCCTGTGGGAGAGTAGGACACCGCCGAACAATCATTGTGGGAAAGCCCCGCACCGTTATGGTGCGGGGCTTTTCTGCGTTCGGGCCCCATTACGCCAACCCGCCCGATTCGTATGCCCCGCCCGCCGCTCAGAGACGGCCGGCGGCCTTCAACGCCAGATAGGCATCCGCGAGGGCAGGGGCGAGGCGGTCAGGCGTGGCGTCGACGACCGTGACTCCGTGGCGCTGGAGTTGTTCCGCAGTACGGCGGCGCTGAGCCTGGGCCTGGGTGGCGGCCGCGGCCTCGTACACGGCCTCGACGGTGCCTCGGGTCTTGGTCATCTGCTCGATGTGAGGGTCAGCGACCGAGGCCACGAGTACGGTGTGGCGTTTTGTGAGCTGAGGAAGGACGGGGAGCAGTCCCTCTTCGATCGGCGCGGCGTCGAGGCTGGTGAGCAGAACGATGAGGGAGCGGCGCGGGGCGCTGTGCAGTGCCGTGGCACTGAGGCCGCGGGCGTCGGTTTCCACGAGCTCGGGTTCCAGTGGAGCGAGGGCGTTGACCACGGCGGGCAGCAGGTCGCCGGCCGAACGGCCTTGGACCTGGGCGCGGACACGGCGGTCGTAGGCCAGGAGGTCCACACGGTCACCGGCGCGCGAGGCCAGTACGGTGAGGAGCAGTGCTGCGTCCATGGCCGCGTCGAGGCGCGGGACATCTCCGACCCGGCCGGCCGAGGTGCGGCCGGTGTCGAGTACGACGAGGATGTGGCGATCGCGTTCGGGGCGCCACGTGCGTACGGCGACGGTGGACTGCCGGGCGGTGGCGCGCCAGTCGATGGAACGGGTGTCATCCCCCGGGACATAGTCGCGGAGGCTGTCGAACTCGGTGCCCTGTCCGCGGATCAGGACGCTGGTGCGGCCGTCGAGCTCACGCAGTCGGGCAAGCCGGGACGGCAGATGCTTGCGGCTGGTGAAAGGCGGCAGCACGCGCACGGTCCAGGGGACCTGGTGGCTGCCCTGACGGGCGGCTAGGCCCAGTGGCCCGTACGAGCGGACGGTGACGCGTTCCGCCTCACGGTCGCCGCGGCGCGTGGGGCGCAGGACCGTGGTGAGACGTCTGCGTTCACCAGAGGGGACGGTCAATCTGTGCCGGGACGCGGCTTGTTCGGTGCCGGTGAGCCAGCTGCTGGGCGGCCAGGCGTCGCGGAGGTGGGCGCGCAGACGGCGGCTGGAGGTGTTGGTGACAGTGAGCTGCACTTTCGCGCTGTCACCCAATCGAACTGATGTGTCACCGCTTCGGGTGAATCGGAGCGTTCGCACTGGCGCGGCGAGCGCGTAGTCGCACAGGATTGCCAGTGAGAGAGGCGCGTTCACGGCGAGCATCCCTGTCCAGCTCGGAGCGAGGATGCCGACGGGGAGAGAGCCGAGAGCTGCGAGAAGCGCCGTTCTTCCGGTGAGGGCCATGGGTCACTGCCTCAGCGGGGGACGGGGACGTGGGCGAGGATCGCGGTGATGACGGAGTCGGCGGTGACTCCCTCCATCTCTGCCTCAGGGCGGAGCTGGATCCGGTGGCGCAGGGTGGGCAGAGCCAGGGCCTTCACATCGTCCGGGATGACGTAGTCCCGGCCGGTGAGCCAGGCCCAGGCGCGTGCGGTGGAGAGCAGGGCTGTAGCACCTCGGGGAGACACACCGAGGGTGAGTGAGGGGGATTCACGGGTGGCACGGCAGATATCGACGACATAGCCGGCGATCTCGGAGGAGACGGAGGTCTTGGCGACGGCGGCACGAGCCGCTTCCAGGTCGGCGGGGCCGGCGACGGGGCGCACGCCCGCGGACTTGAGGTCGCGTGGGTCGAAGCCTTCAGCGTGACGGGTGAGGACGTTGATCTCGTCCTCACGGGAGGGCAGAGGGACCGTCAGTTTGAGCAGGAAGCGGTCCAGTTGGGCTTCGGGGAGCGGGTATGTGCCTTCGTACTCCACCGGGTTCTGGGTCGCGGCGACCAGGAACGGGTCGGGCAGCAGGCGGGGCGTGCCGTCGACAGTGACCTGCCGCTCTTCCATTGCTTCGAGGAGCGATGACTGGGTCTTGGGCGGGGTGCGGTTGATTTCGTCGGCGAGCAGAAGGTTGGTGAACACCGGACCGGGCTGGAAGGAGAACTCGGCGGTGCGGGCGTCGTAGACAAGGGATCCGGTGACATCACTGGGCATCAGATCGGGGGTGAACTGGACGCGCTTGGTGTCGAGTTCGAGGGACGCCGCGAGGGTGCGGACCAACAGCGTCTTGGCGACGCCGGGTACTCCTTCGAGGAGGACGTGGCCGCGGCAGAGCAGAGCCACGACGAGCCCGGTGACAGCGGGGTCCTGGCCGACCACGGCCTTGGCGATCTCGGTGCGCAGTGCCTCCAGGGAGGTGCGGGCGCGGTCCGAGTTCTGAGCTGTCTCGGGGGTCGGGGCGCTCATGAAGTGCGTACCTCTCTTTCGAGGGCGTCGAGTTGGTCTGCCAGATGAATGAGGGCGGTGTCGTTGACCGGTGCCGGGCCGAAGAGCAGGGTCTTGAGATCCCGTTCGCCGGTGGGGAGTTGGGCCGACACCGCCGGGAGCAGGACCTCGGGGGAGTGGGCGTCGGTCGGGGGGACGCCGAGAAGCGGGGTGAGGCGGGTGCGGGTGGCCGAGCGCAGGGCTGCGGCCGCGCGGTCGCGGGCGTTCACCTTGCGGTAGAGGCGGGCACGGCCTTCGGTGGACTCGGAAGCGCGGATGGCCACGGGGAGCCGCTCGGTCACCAGGGGACCGAGACGGCGGGCGCGCCAGACGGCGGCCAGGACTGCGGCGAGGGCGAGTTGGAGAGTCCCCCAGGCCCAGCCGGAGGGGACCAGGTCGAGGAATGAGCTGCTGCCGCCGCCGTCGGTGCTGTCGTCAGCGGCGGAGCTGTCACTGAGCGAAGGGAGGTACCAGACCAGATGGGTGCGGGAGCCGAGGAGTTGCAGGGCGAGGGAAGCGTTGCCGTGCTTGTCCAGACGATGGTTGTAGAGGATGTCGGGGGAGCCGAGCAGGACTGTGTCGCCCTCGTTCGGCTCGTCGATCCTGAGCAGGGTGGGCAGGCCGCCGCTCGGGTAGCAGCTGTCGGCATGGGACGTCTCGGAGGAGTACCGCTCGCCGCCGAGGTCGGCATCGCCGGCGCTGCGCGCGGCGGGGAGGGCGCACTGGGGGGTGCGCGCCGAAACCGGGGCCGGAGCTTCGGTGCGGATGCCCGGGGCCAGTGCGTCGATGGACGCAGGTCCGGCGGAGAGGAGGACGGTGCGTCCGCCGGACGAGGCGGTGGCGGTGTGCAAGGTGTGCTGCTGATGATCCGTCAGCAGGTCGGGGGTGGCGACGAGAAGTGTGGTATCGGGGCCGGCTGCGGAGGTGGCCCCGTCAAGAGTGGTGACGACGCGGGTGGAGACGCCGCGGCCCTTCAGGAGTTCGGCGACGGCGCGGCTGCCGAAGCGGTCCGAGGACCGGGGGTCGAGGCGGCCGTGCTCGTCCCCGGAGCGCAGGGCGGCCATGGCGATCCCGCCTGCGACGAGGACGACGAGCGCGAGCAGCAGGCCGCGGGCGCGGGTCCATACCTGTCGGGTGGTGGGAGACATGGAGGTGGAGCCGAGGGTGGCCGCGGTCATTCGGCTGCTCCTTGGGCCGCGCCGGTCAGCCGGGGCTTCGCGCGCCCGATCTCCACGTCCAGATCCCGCAGGCGGAGGTATGTCTGCCGGTCGGCGGTGCGGCCGCCGTATGTGACGTCGTCGAACTCGCGGGCGGAGACACGGAGTCCGTCGGCGTGGTCGGGGAGGGAACGGCCGGCCTCGGCGGCGGCCTCGTCGGCTGTGCGGCCCGGGCGCGGGTCGAGGACAACTCGCTCCTCCAGGGAGCGGACGATTGCCCGCATCCGTTCCTGGACGGCTTGGTTCCAGCGTCCGGCAGCGGCGTGCGCTTCAGCGGCCGCGCGGTGTTCGGTCGCGCTGCGGGGGCTGTCGTCGAAGAGGGAGTCGGCGGAGCCAGGGGTGCGTCGGGGCGTGCCAAGACGCCACCAGAGAGCGGCCACCAGGCCGATGACGACCAGGATGACGACGAGGAGGCCGAGCGGGCCCCCGGGGGCGGCGCCGGACGCGGCGTCGAAGATGCTGCCGACCCAGTCCCAGAAGCGGTTGAGGGCGCGCTGGAAGAGGCTTGGGTCGTTCTCGTGGTACATCGGTTTGGACAATTCCCGCTCCGCCGCTTCGCGGGCGGGGATTCGCGGAGTGTCCACCGGTACGTCATCGCCTGCACGAATCAGTAGCCGCGCTGTCGTCACGCCCCCCGTCGTGGACACCGCATCAGCTCCTGGTGGAGTGGTTGCCAGGCGGCTCGGAGCCGTAGCCGGGCACGCCGGCGGCCCGTGCGAGTTCGAGGTCGAGGGCCTCGCGGCGGATGCGCTGGTCCACGTAGAGGAGGACCGTCACGCCGGCGGAGATCGGGTAGGTGATGGAGGAGGCGATGACCGAGCCGATGCCCGTGATGATCAGGAAGGGCCAGCCGAAGTCGGGTGTGGTCCCTGCGAAGAGGTCGCTGAAGCTGCTGCCGTCGACCGCGTACGCGATCAGACTGAACGGCACTGCGATGATCATCGACACCAGCAGGGTCAGCAGCAGCGTGAGCGCCAGGATGCCGAAAGTCCGCCACCAGGCGCCCTGGACCAGCTTGGCGGAACGGCGCAGGGACGGAATCACGCCCTGGCGCTCCAGCATCAGAGCGGGGGAGGCAAGGGCGAACCGAATCATCAGCCAGAGGATGACGACGCAGGCCGCCAGGCCCCCGAGCAGGGCGAGCGCGATTCCCGCACCGTTGCCGAGCAGCAGGCCGGGAAGGATGCCCACGGTCATGATGGCGGCGCTCATAAGAGGCAGCAGCAGTGTCAGGCCCAGCAGCTGAGGCAGCCGGGGCCGTGCCTCGTGCCAGGCTTCGGAGAGCGTCACCGGGCGGCCCAGTACCGAGCGGCTGATCACCATGGTGAGAAGTGCCGTGGTGAAGAGCGTGCCGATCAAGGTGATCAGCAGCGCCGGGCCCATGGCGAGCAGGCTCGACTGCATCGAGTCCACGGACTGGCTGAGGGCTTCCGACGGGCTTGCGTTGGGGTCGACTTCGGGCGGATCCGGGAGCAGGTAGCGCTCGACCAGGATGTCGCAGATCTGGGAGATCACGGAGACGGTGATCGTGACGCCCAGCACCGTGCGCCAGTGAGCGCGAAGAGTCGACACCGCGCCGTCGAGGATCTCGCCGACGCCGAGAGGGCGCAGCGGGATGACGCCGGGCTTCGCCGCGGCCGGCGGCCGGCCCCAGCTGCCGCGCGGCTGACCGCCGCCCCAGCCGGGGGCGGGCGTTGGCGTCGGGCCGGGGTTCGTGCGAGGTGCGGTCGGCGCGGACCACTGTCCCGGGGGCGGCTGCTCCTGGGACCACTTCGAGGCGGGGCCGCTCTCGTCGGCGGGCTCGGCGGGCCGGGGCACGCCGGGTTCCTGCCCGTCGGACGGAGCAGATCCGGGCGAGGCCCAGCCCGGAGTGTCGTTCACGGTCGTCCACCTCATGGCTTGGTCGCGAGGCCGGCTCGGCGAGTCGGCACGTTCAGGGTGCCCGTCCGCCAGTCAAGGCGGCAGGCTGGCAGCCATCGTGCCACGCGTTGCCAGCTGGTGGGCCGGGCCCTGGATCTCCTCCGCACCTTCATTGTCGGTGACTCACGGGGCAGACTGGGCGGATGGCTGATCAGTACGCACAAAACCCGGCCGTCACAGAGCCGCTCACGCTTCCCGTGCTGCGCTGGGACGAGCCACCGGAAGGGCCCGTACTGGTGCTTCTTGACCAGACCCGGCTGCCCGCCGAGGAGGTCGAGCTGGTCTGTACCGATGTGCCTGCCCTGGCGCGGGCGATCCAGACGCTCGCTGTGCGGGGGGCGCCGCTGCTGGGCATCGCCGGTGCGTATGGTGTGGCACTCGCCGCCGCACGGGGCTTCGACGTGGATGAGGCGGTGGCACTGCTGGAGAGTGCGAGGCCCACCGCGGTGAACCTGGGGTACGGAGTGCGGCGGGCGGCGGTCGCCCACCGGGCGGCGGTGGACAAGGGGGCGGACGCGGAACAGGCAGCCCGGGCTGCGCTCGCAGCGGCCAAGGAGCTGCACCGGGAGGATGCCGAGGACAGTGTCCGGATGGCTGAGCACGGGCTGGCGCTCCTCGAGGAGCTGCTGCCGGGCGGCGGTCACCGGATCCTGACCCACTGCAACACCGGGGCTCTGGTGTCGGGAGGCGAGGGCACCGCGTTCGCGGTGGCGCTCACGGCACACCGGGTGGGCCGGCTGCGGCGGCTGTGGGTGGACGAGACGAGGCCGCTGCTTCAGGGCGCGCGGCTGACCGCCTACGAAGCGGCGCGCAACGGAATGCCGTACACACTGCTCACGGACAATGCCGCGGGATCGCTCTTCGCGGCGGGGGAGGTGGATGCCGTACTCATCGGGGCTGACCGGATAGCGGCTGACGGATCGGTGGCGAACAAGGTGGGGAGTTACCCGCTGGCGGTGCTCGCGAAGTACCACCATGTGCCGTTCATCGTGGTCGCGCCGACGACGACGGTGGACCTGAACACGCCGGACGGGGCGTCGATAGAGGTGGAACAGAGGCCGGGACATGAAGTGACCGAGGTCACATCACCGCAGATCGCGGGGGCCACCGGTGCGGGCGGCGGGCTGCCGGTCGCACCGCTGGGCACCCAGGCGTACAACCCGGCTTTTGATGTCACGCCGCCGGATCTGGTGACGGCGATCGTCACCGAGGAGGGTGCGTTGTCCCCGGTCACAGGGGGAGGAATCGCGGAGCTGTGTGCCAGGTCACGCCAGGTAACGATTAGCTAATGGGATGATGTCGATTATGAAGGGACGAGTCCTTGTCGTCGATGACGACACCGCACTGGCCGAGATGCTCGGGATTGTGCTGCGTGGTGAAGGTTTCGAGCCGTCGTTCGTAGCGGACGGCGATAAGGCACTTGCCGCTTTCCGTGAGGCCAAACCGGATCTGGTTCTGCTGGATCTCATGCTGCCCGGACGGGACGGCATCGAGGTGTGCCGGCTCATCAGGGCCGAGTCCGGCGTGCCGATCGTGATGCTCACCGCCAAGAGCGACACCGTGGATGTGGTGGTCGGCCTGGAGTCCGGGGCCGATGACTACATCGTCAAGCCGTTCAAGCCGAAGGAGCTGGTCGCCCGGATCCGGGCGCGGCTGAGGAGGTCGGAGGAGCCGGCGCCCGAGCAGCTGGCGATCGGGGATCTGGTCATCGATGTGGCCGGTCACTCCGTGAAGCGGGAAGGGCAGTCCATCGCTCTGACCCCGCTGGAGTTCGACCTGCTGGTCGCACTCGCCCGTAAGCCCTGGCAGGTGTTCACCCGCGAGGTGCTGCTGGAGCAGGTGTGGGGATATCGCCACGCAGCAGACACCAGGCTGGTCAATGTGCATGTACAGCGGTTGCGTTCCAAGGTCGAGAAGGACCCCGAGCGCCCGGAGATCGTGGTGACCGTCCGTGGTGTCGGTTACAAGGCCGGGCCGAGCTGACATGTCCCGAGGCAGCGTGGCTCCGAAGCCCGGGCAGCCGGGAGTCCGTGCGGGGCGGGCTGCCGGACCGGGGTGGGGGCCCTCGCGATTCGGCCGTCTGCTCCAGGGCGGACGACTGCTCCAGGACGGGGCGCCGGGTGGACCGGTGCCCCGGCTCGTCATGCGCTGGATCCGCCGTCCGCTGCTGCCCGCAGTGCGGCTGTGGCGGCGGAACATCCAGCTCAGGGTGGTCGCGGGCACGCTGCTGATGTCGCTCGGCGTCGTGCTGCTGCTCGGCTTCGTCGTCATCGGGCAGGTGCGCAACGGCCTGCTCGACGCCAAGGGCAGGGCGGCGCAGAGCCAGGCGGCCGGTGGCTTCGCCGTGGCGCGGGAGAAGGCGAACGCGTCGGTGGGCCCCGGTGGGCAGGACGGTGCCGCCACCGATGGCAGGACCGCGCGGAGCTCCTGGCGGTCCGATCTCGTGGACCAGCTCGCCAGTGGCGGGCAGGGGGCGTTCAACCTGGTGGCGCTGAGTGCCGACTCCCAGGACGCGGGCTCCAGCCGTGCGCCCCGGACCTCGGGCGGTGTGGACCACACGAGCATTCCCGTGGCCCTGCGGGAAGCCGTCGACCAGGGCACCGGCACGTACGAGACGTACGTCCGGATCAAGTACAACAACGATGTGCACGAGCCGGAGCCCGGGCTGGTCGTCGGCACCCGGCTGAACGACATCGAGGGCAATCCCTACGAGCTCTACTACCTCTTCCCGCTGGCACAGGAGGAGCAGTCGCTCAACCTGGTCAGGGGGACCCTCGCCACGGCCGGGCTGTTCGTGGTCGTCCTGCTGGGAGCCATCGCCTGGCTGGTGGTGCGGCAGATCGTCACGCCCGTGCGGATGGCCGCCGGGATCGCCGAGCGGCTCTCGGCGGGCCGGCTCCAGGAGCGGATGAAGGTCACCGGCGAGGACGACATCGCCAGGCTGGGCGAGGCCTTCAACAAGATGGCGCAGAACCTCCAGCTGAAGATCCAGCAGCTGGAGGAGCTCTCCAGGATGCAGCGGCGCTTCGTCTCGGACGTCTCCCACGAGCTCCGTACGCCTCTGACGACCGTACGGATGGCCGCGGATGTCATCCACGAGGCGCGCGTCGACTTCGACCCGGTGACCGCGCGCTCCGCCGAGCTTCTCGGCGATCAGCTCGACCGCTTCGAGTCACTGCTCTCCGACCTGCTCGAAATCAGCCGCTTCGATGCGGGAGCGGCGGCGCTGGAGGCCGAGGCGATAGACCTTCGCGAAGTCGTACGGCGGGTGATCGGCGGTGCCGAGCCGCTGGCCGAGCGAAAAGGCACCCGGATACGAGTGACCGGTGACGAGCAGCCGGTTGTGGTGGAGGCCGATGCCCGGCGGTTGGAGCGTGTGCTGCGCAATCTGGTCGTCAACGCCGTCGAGCACGGCGAGGGCCGGGACGTCGTGGTGCGGATGGCCGTGGCCGGCGGGGCCGTCGCGGTCGCCGTGCGGGACTACGGCGTCGGACTGAAGCCGGGCGAGGCGACCCGGGTCTTCAACCGCTTCTGGCGGGCCGATCCGGCGCGTGCCCGTACCACCGGCGGCACCGGCCTGGGTCTGTCCATCGCGGTGGAGGACGCCCGGCTGCACGGCGGCTGGCTGCAGGCGTGGGGCGAGCCCGGCGGAGGCTCGCAGTTCCGGCTGACACTGCCGCGTACGGCGGACGAGCCGCTGCGTGGTTCGCCCATACCGCTGGAGCCGGAAGACTCCCGGCAGAACCGTGAGCGTGCCGGTTTCGCGGGGCCGAAGACGAGCGGGCAGCTGCTGACGTCCGTGCCGGCGCAGTCGGCGTCGGACCGATCGCCCTTGCCCGTACCACCGCGCATCCCCGTACCACCCCGTACAGGGCCCGGTGGGGTGGATCCGGCGGCCCTTCCGGGCAACGGTGCCCGAGTGGTGGCACGGCAGGCCGGGGAGCGGCGAGGCGGCGACTCAGCGCCACAGCTTTCTTCGGAACGTTCAGAACGTGAGGACACGACTCGTGGGCGCTGATCCCCGTCGGAACGGCCGCACAGGTGCCGTCCGCGCGTCCGCGCTGCTCGCCTGCAGCGGTGTGCTGCTGGCCGGGTGCGCGTCGATGCCGGACAGCGGTGACATCCATGCGGTGAAGGCGTCCCAGCGTGCGGACTCCCAGGTACGGGTGTATGCGGTGCCGCCGCGGCAGGGGGCGACGCCGGGCGAGATCGTCACGGGCTTCCTGGAGGCCATGACCAGCGACGATACAAACTTCGCCGTCGCCCGGAAGTATCTGATGCCGGCGACTTCCAAGAAGTGGCGGCCGGAGGCGGGTACCACGGTGCTGACGGCGGCGCCGGACTCAGGGCAGCCCGTGGCCGGTGACCGGGAAAACCCGGGCATGGACTTTCCGCTCATCGGCAAGCAGATCGCGAGGGTGGACTCGCAGCACGCCTATCAGGCGGTTTCGCCCACCCAGTACCGCACGACCATTCACCTTTCGCAGCAGAGCGGTCCGGACGGCAAGGAGTGGCGCATCGACGCTCTGCCGCCGGGGCTGGTGCTCGGAGCGTCCGATTTCCAGCGCAACTACCGCTCCGTGAACAAGTACTACTTCGCCTCCGCGTCCAGGAGCAATGTGGTCGTGGCCGATCCTGTCTTCATCCGGCAGCGACTGGATCCGGTGACCCGTATGGATCCGGTAACCCAGACGGTCAAGGCGCTGCTCGAAGGCCCGACCGACTGGCTGAAGCGTGTGGTCCAGTCGCCGTTCCCCGCCGGTACGGCGCTGAAGAAGGGCACCAAGTCGCTGGCGTTCGACGACCGGAACGCGCTGAAGGTGCCGTTGAACGAGGCGGCGTCCAATGTGGGCCACTCGCAGTGCATGAAACTGGCGGCCCAGATCCTCTTCACCCTGAAGGACCTTTCGTCCACTCGGATCGAGCAGGTGGAGCTGCAGCGTGCGGACGGCTCGCAGCTGTGCGTGCTCGACGGTGGCCAGGCGGAGGCGATCGCGCCGGACCACACCTCGGTCAGGCCCGTCAACCAGTACTTCGTCGACAAGAAGAAGCAGTTGGCGCTGCTGTCGGGCGGCGCCAAGGACATGAGCGAACCGCAGCATGTGCCGGGGCCGTTCGGCAATGGGCAGCTGCCGGTCGGCGTGGTGGGCGTGGCCCGCGACGAGCGCACCGCAGCTGCGGTTTCCACCGACTTCGGCCGCCTCTTCGTGGCGTCCATCAAGTCGGGGAGCGAGGTGGGTGACGCGCTGGTGCAGAGCAAGGGCAAGGACCCCGCCCATCGCCTCTCGGCGCCCAGCTGGGACGGCCGGGGCGATCTGTGGGTGGCGGACCGCGACCCCAAGAATCCGGCGCTGCTGCGCCTTGCCGGCGGTTCCGGCGCGCCGAAGAACGTCAAGATCCTGCCGGGTCTCGGAGGTGCGCGTATCGAGGCGCTGCGGGTGTCGGCGGACGGTGTGCGGATCGCTCTGCTGCTCACCAAGGACGGGAAGACCACGCTGCAGATCGGACGCGTGGAGCGCCAGGGCTCCACCGACAACCCAGTGGTCTCCGTGGCGGATCTGCGGCCCGCCGCGCCCCAGATGGAGACGGTGACAGCCGTCTCCTGGGCCGGTTACAGCAGGCTCGTGGTGGTCGGCAAGGAGTCCGGCGGGGTCCAGCAGGTGCGCTACATCCAGACGGACGGCTCGAGTTCGGCCACGAGCATTCTGCCGGGGCTCAACCGGGTCAAGGCCGTTGCGGCGTCCGACGACGAGAACCGGCCCCTGGTGGCGTACTCAGAGGACGACGGCATCGTGTGGCTGCCGACGGGTGCCAACTGGCAGACGCTGGTCGAGGACGGATCGTCGCCGGTCTATCCGGGTTAGAGCCGCCGGACGACGGGCGCCCCGCGGGCCAGTTGTCCACAGGGGTGGCAGGGTGCCGCCGGTGTTGGCACAGTGGTTGCCATGCGGGGGTGGTGGCGCGAAATCTCCGGTCTGGTGCTGCCGGCCGCCTGTGGCGGCTGCGGCATTCCTCGTACGCAGCTGTGCGAGGAATGCGCCCGAGCGCTGCACGGCGCCGCGGCGCGCCGGGCGAGGCCTGTGCCGGAGCCTGCGGGCCTGCCGGTCGTGCATGCCGCCGCCCCGTATGCGGACGCTGTACGTGCGGTGCTGCTGGCGCACAAGGAGCGGGGCGCTCTGGGGCTGGCCCGGCCGCTGGGTGTCGCGCTCGCCGGGGCGGTACGGGCCTCGGTGCCGGTTTCCCGGGCCGCCCGGGGACGGTGGCCGCTGCTGCTCGTACCCGTGCCGTCCGCGCGGTCTGCGGTCAGGGCACGCGGACACGACGCCGCGCGGCGGATCGCGCTGGCGGCGGCGGGTGAGCTTCGGCGTACGGGGACCGAAGCCAGGGTTCTGCCGGTGCTGCGGCAGCGGCGGGCGGTGGCCGACCAGTCGGGTCTCACGGCCCGCGAGCGGGTGGCGAACCTGGCGGGGGCACTGGAGGTGGTGGCCGGATGCGGACGGCTCCTGGAGGGCGGCCGGGCAGTGCTGGTGGACGACCTCATGACGACCGGGGCTTCGCTGGCCGAGGCGGCGCGCGCGCTCCGTACCGGCGCCGGTCTGCGATGTGCTGGATTTCTGCAGCCGAGCGCAGCGGTTGTCGCAGTACCGCCGCTGTCTTTGGAAATAAAATGGAACTGACAGGGAACTCGCATCGTTGCAGGTAGTAAGAGACGAAAACGCTCCGAACGGAGGTACGCGCTGGTAGCGGGTGCCGACACCCGTCCGATCGAGCTATGTTCGGTTGTGAGGAATGGCTGCAGCCGTATCTCACCCGAATGCACTGTCGTGCTTCCGGTCAGGGTTTCGAGGATGCGAGAACCTCGAAAATTGATGGGGTGGAGATCTTGTCGGCTGGGGAGGAGGAGGTGAAAGTCCGTCCGAGGCTCCGGTGATCACCGGGGTCTGGTGCAAGAGGGAGATGCTCCGCAGCCTGCGAGCGGGCGGGGCTATCCGGGAACGGAGTTCTGCGTGGACATCGTCGTCAAGGGCCGCAAGACCGAGGTGCCCGAGCGGTTCCGCAAGCACGTGGCCGAGAAGCTGAAGCTGGACAAGATCCAGAAGCTCGACGGCAAGGTGATCAGCCTGGACGTCGAGGTGTCCAAGGAGCACAACCCGCGGCAGGCCGACCGTTCCGACCGCGTGGAGATCACACTCCACTCCCGAGGCCCGGTGATCCGGGCGGAGGCAGCGGCAGCCGACCCGTACGCAGCGCTCGACCTGGCCACGGGCAAGCTGGAGGCGCGGCTGCGCAAGCAGCACGAAAAGCGTCACAACCGCCGTGGCAATGGCCGTATTTCGGCATCCGAGGTGGCCGATGTCGTTCCCGGCGTCGCCGAGTTGAACGCCAATGGCCGGCCCGTCGCCGAAGAGGCGCCCCAATCCATTCCCACCACCAGGGTCGGCTCGCTCGAAATCCAGGGCGAAGGACCGCTGGTGGTCCGCGAGAAGGTCCACACCGCAGCCCCGATGTTGCTCGACCAGGCGCTCTACGAGATGGAGCTGGTCGGGCACGACTTCTATCTCTTCGTCGACTCCGAGACGAAGCAACCCAGTGTCGTCTACCGGCGGCACGCCTACGACTATGGCGTCATCCATCTGGAGTCCGACCCGCTGGCCGGGTCCGAGGCGGGCGGCGCCGGAGGTGCACTCGGCGGCTGACCCCGTCCAGCAGGCGGCCTGGTGCCCCTGGAGCGCCCTGTGCGCCCCCAGGGGCACCACCGCGCGGCCACGGGACCACCGCTGTGTCGTCCGGGCATGAAAGCATGGCGTCGTAAGCCAACCGATGCGCTGTGCACTGACGTTGGCGAACCACACATGATCTTCAGGCCACGGCCTTCAGGGGGAGGAACGATGGCGGACAGCTTCGGGCCGGTTCACGACGACGCCGGCGACGCCGGTGCCACAGTCAGCGACACCGGCGCGGACACCGGCGACTCACGCGGGGAGCCGATCCGCGTCCTTGTGGTGGACGACCACGCCCTCTTCCGGCGGGGCCTGGAAATCGTCCTCGCGCAGGAGGAGGACATCCAGGTCGTCGGCGAGGCGGGCGACGGCGCGGAGGCCGTCGACAAGGCCGCCGATCTGCTGCCCGACATCGTGCTGATGGATGTGCGGATGCCCAAGCGCGGCGGCATCGAGGCCTGTACCTCCATCAAGGAGGTGGCCCCGAGCGCGAAGATCATCATGCTGACGATCAGCGACGAGGAGGCCGACCTCTACGACGCGATCAAGGCGGGCGCCACCGGCTATCTCCTCAAGGAGATCTCCACCGACGAGGTGGCCACCGCGATCCGTGCAGTGGCCGACGGCCAGTCGCAGATCAGCCCGTCCATGGCGTCCAAGCTGCTCACCGAGTTCAAGTCGATGATCCAGCGGACCGACGAGCGCAGACTCGTCCCCGCGCCCCGGCTGACCGACCGGGAACTGGAAGTGCTCAAGCTGGTCGCCACGGGGATGAACAACCGTGATATCGCGAAGCAGTTGTTCATCTCCGAGAACACCGTGAAGAACCACGTCCGCAACATCCTGGAGAAGCTGCAGCTGCACTCCAGGATGGAGGCCGTGGTCTACGCGATGAGGGAAAAGATCCTCGAGATCCGGTAGCGGGCAACGGCGCGGCCCCGGCAGCGGTCAGGAGCTGCGGCAGGAGCAGTGGCAGGAGCAGTGGCAGGAGCAGTGGTCAGGAGGAGACGGCCCGGACCAGTTCCGCGGTGAGCTCGGTGCGGTCGACCCGCTCGATCCGTACGGAATCGCAGCCGACCCACTCCGCAGCCTCGCGCAGCGCCTGCGCCATGGGCGCCACCGCCTTCGGGGTGTCCAGGGACACCTGGCGTGCCACCAGCGTCGTCCCCTCGCGTGCCGGGTCGACGCGGCCCAGCAGCCTGCCGCCCGACAGCAGCGGCATCGCGAAGTAGCCGTACACCCGCTTCGGCTTGGGGACGTAGGCCTCCAGGCGGTGGGTGAAGCCGAAGAGCCGCTCGGTGCGCGCCCGCTCCCAGATGAGGGAGTCGAACGGTGAGAGCAGGGTCGTACGGTGACGGCCGCGCGGCGTGGAGGCGAGTGCCTCGGGGTCCGCCCAGGCAGGCTTGGACCAGCCCTCGACCGTGACGGGGACAAGCCCGGAGTCCGCGACCACCGCGTCGAACTGCTCGCCCTTGAGCCGGTGATAGTCCGCGATGTCGGCGCGGGTGCCGACACCAAGCGCCTGCCCGGCCAGCCGGACGAGCCGGCGCAGGCACTCCGCGTCGTCCAGCTCGTCGTGCAGAAGCGCGTCGGGCACGGCACGCTCGGCGAGGTCGTACACCCGCTTCCAGCTGCGTCGCTCGGTGCACACCACCTCGCCGTACATCAGCGCGCGCTCGACGGCGACCTTCGACTCCGACCAGTCCCACCACTCGCCGCCGTTCTTCGCGCCGCCCAACTCCGTCGCGGTGAGCGGGCCTTCGGCGCGCAGCTGTTTGATCACCTGGTCGTACGAGCCGTCCGGAAGGTCGTGGTACCAGTGCGGGCGGGCACGGTAGGCGCGGCGGCGGAAGGCGAAGTGCGGCCACTCCTCGACGGGCAGGATGCAGGCCGCGTGCGACCAGTACTCGAAGCTGTGGCCCTCGGTCCAGTACGCGTCCTCGACCGTCCTGCGGCCCACCGCGCCGAGGCGGGCGTACGGAATCAGCTCGTGCGAGCGCGCCAGCACGGAGATCGTGTCCAGCTGTACGGCGCCGAGATGCCGCAGCACGCCCCGCACCCCGCCGCGCCGGTCGGGCGCCCCCAGGAACCCCTGGGCGCGCAGCGCTATGCGGCGCGCCTCGTCGGCGGAGAGTTCGGTGGCGGGAGGCGGCAACGTCGTCATGTTCCGCACGATAGACGTCGGCACTGACAACCGGCCCCGGGTTCGGACCCGCCCAAAGGTCAGCCCGAGGCTGCCGGAGATCAGCCCGAGGTCACCCCGAGGGCAGTCCACAGCCCGGCCGCGCCGTACCTGCGCCGCGGTCGCTCCCCGGCGCGCCCTGCCGTCAGCCCGCCGGCCCGCTATCCCCCGGCCTGGGCCGGGAGATACGGATGCGTGCTCGCCAGCCCGAGGTCCGACGGCAGCAGCGCGCCGACCCAGGTGTCCCTGAGGGTGTCCTTGTTCAGCAGAGCCGCGCGCAGAGCCCCCTCGATCACGAAGCCGGACTTCTCCGCGACGGCCCGGGACCCCGCGTTGCCGACTTCCGCCCGCCACTCCAGACGTGTCGCCCCCAGCCTGCTGAAGGCCCAGTGCGCCACGGCGCCCACGCTCTCCGCCATGACACCGCGCCCGCGGTGCTCCCTGCCCGTCCAGAAGCCGATCTCCCAGGTGCCCGAGAAGGTCCGCAGCGTGACCGCGACCGAGGCCATCAGCGGACCGCCCTCGCGTGGCAGCACTGCGAAAGTGCACATCGTGCTGGTGCGCCAGCCGTCCGGCACCATGTGCCCGGTGAACTCGGCCGCGTGCTGCCGTTCGTACGGCGAGGGGACCGTCGTCCAGCGCTGGATGTCGGGATCCTGGCAGGCCTGGAAGACGGCCTCCGTGTCGTCGGTCGTGAAGGGGCGCAGCAGCAGCCGTTCGGTGGTGAGAGTGATGGGCTCCATGTCCGGATTCTGGTCAGGACCGCGGGCGGATGCGAGCACTTTTCGTACCCCACCGGCACCTTCCACGCGTCCCGTGCGTTCTCCTTGCGGGTGACAGCAGGCGTGAGCGACGGCGGACTGGCGGTGGACCTCCCGACCCGGCGGGGTCCTCGCTTACGATGGCCGTTGCGGTGGGGCCTACCTGCCGTGCCCGCGCCAGTGTCCATAACACGACCCAGTGCCAGGCCCGATCGGCAAGGAGACCAACCTCAGTGTCCGTCTTCAACAAGCTCATGCGTGCAGGCGAAGGCAAGATCCTGCGCAAACTGCACCGCATCGCGGACCAGGTCAACTCCATCGAAGAGGACTTCGTCAACCTCTCCGACGCCGAGTTGCGGGCGCTCACGGACGAGTACAAGGAGCGCTACGCAGACGGCGAAAGTCTGGACGACCTGCTCCCCGAGGCCTTCGCCACCGTCCGCGAGGCCGCCAAGCGCGTCCTCGGTCAGCGCCACTACGACGTACAGATGATGGGCGGCGCCGCCCTGCACCTCGGATACGTCGCCGAGATGAAGACCGGTGAGGGCAAGACCCTCGTCGGCACCCTCCCCGCCTATCTCAACGCGCTTTCGGGCAAGGGTGTCCACCTGATCACGGTCAACGACTACCTGGCCGAGCGTGACTCCGAGATGATGGGCCGGGTCCACAAGTTCCTGGGCCTGGACGTCGGCTGCATCCTCGCCAATATGACGCCGGCCCAGCGCCGTGAGCAGTACAACTGCGACATTACGTACGGAACGAACAATGAGTTCGGCTTCGACTACCTCCGCGACAACATGGCGTGGTCCCAGGACGAGCTCGTCCAGCGCGGCCACAACTACGCCATCGTCGACGAGGTCGACTCGATCCTCGTCGACGAGGCCCGTACGCCGCTGATCATCTCCGGCCCCGCCGACCAGGCCACCAAGTGGTACGGCGACTTCGCCAAGCTGGTGACGCGCCTGGCCAAGGGCGAGCCGGGCAACCAGCTCAAGGGCATCGAGGAAACCGGCGACTACGAGGTCGACGAGAAGAAGCGGACCGTCGCCATCCATGAGCCGGGTGTCGCGAAGGTCGAGGACTGGCTGGGCATCGACAACCTCTACGAGTCGGTGAACACCCCGCTCGTCGGTTATCTGAACAACGCCATCAAGGCCAAGGAACTGTTCAAGAAGGACAAGGACTACGTCGTCATCGACGGCGAAGTCATGATCGTCGACGAGCACACCGGCCGTATCCTCGCCGGCCGCCGCTACAACGAGGGCATGCACCAGGCAATCGAGGCGAAGGAAGGGGTGGACATCAAGGACGAGAACCAGACCCTCGCCACGATCACCCTGCAGAACTTCTTCCGCCTCTACGGCAAGCTCTCCGGAATGACCGGTACGGCCATGACGGAGGCCGCCGAGTTCCACCAGATCTACAAGCTCGGCGTTGTGCCGATCCCGACGAACAGGCCGATGGTCCGCAAGGACCAGTCCGACCTGATCTACCGGACCGAGGTCGCCAAGTTCGCGGCGGTCGTCGACGACATCGCCGAGAAGCACGAGAAGGGCCAGCCGATCCTGGTCGGCACCACCTCGGTCGAGAAGTCCGAGTACCTCTCGCAGCAGCTGAACAAGCGCGGTGTGCAGCACGAGGTCCTCAACGCCAAGCAGCACGACCGGGAGGCGACGATCGTCGCCCAGGCCGGCCGTAAGGGTGCCGTCACCGTCGCCACGAACATGGCCGGCCGCGGCACGGACATCAAGCTCGGCGGCAATCCCGACGACCTCGCCGAGGCGGAGCTGCGCCAGCGCGGCCTGGACCCCGTCGAGCACGTCGAGGAGTGGGCCGCGGCTCTGCCCGCCGCGCTGGAGCGGGCCGAGGACGCGGTCAGGGCCGAGCACGACGAGGTCACCGAGCTCGGCGGGCTCTATGTGCTGGGCACCGAGCGGCACGAGTCGCGCCGTATCGACAACCAGCTGCGCGGTCGTTCCGGCCGTCAGGGCGACCCGGGCGAGTCCCGTTTCTACCTGTCGCTGGGTGACGACCTGATGCGTCTGTTCAAGGCGCAGATGGTCGAGCGCGTGATGGCGATGGCGAACGTGCCGGACGATGTGCCGATCGAGAACAAGATGGTGACGCGCGCGATCGCGTCGGCCCAGTCGCAGGTCGAGCAGCAGAACTTCGAGACCCGTAAGAACGTCCTGAAGTACGACGAGGTGCTCAACCGCCAGCGCGAGGTCATCTACGGCGAGCGCCGCCGCGTCCTGGAGGGCGAGGACCTGCACGAGCAGGTGCGTCATTTCATGGACGACACCATCGACGCCTACATCCAGGCGGAGACCGTCGAGGGCTTCGCGGAGGAGTGGGACCTGGACCGGCTGTGGGGCGCGTTCAAGCAGCTCTACCCGGTGAAGACCACCGTCGAGGAGCTGGAGGAGGCGGCCGGCGACCGGGCCGGGATCACCGCCGAGTTCATCGGCGAGTCCATCAAGGACGACATCCACGAGCAGTACGACGAGCGCGAGAAGCAGCTCGGCTCCGACATCATGCGTGAGCTCGAGCGGCGCGTGGTGCTGTCCGTACTGGACCGCAAGTGGCGCGAGCACCTCTATGAGATGGACTACCTCCAGGAGGGCATCGGTCTTCGCGCGATGGCCCAGAAGGACCCGCTGGTCGAGTACCAGCGCGAGGGCTTCGACATGTTCACCGCCATGATGGAGGGCATCAAGGAGGAGTCCGTCGGCTATCTGTTCAACCTGGAGGTCCAGGTCGAGCAGCAGGTCGAGGAGATCCCGGTGCAGGACGCCGCGGCGCGGACCTCGCTCGCCAAGGAGGACGTCGTTCCCGCGGGTGCCTCTCGTCCGGAGATCCGCGCGAAGGGCCTCGGCGCCCCGCAGCGTCCCGACCGGCTGCACTTCTCCGCTCCTACGGTGGACGGCGAAGGCGGTGTCGTCGAGGGCGACTTCGACAGCGAGCCCGCCCGGTCGGAGACGGACGGGCTGACGCGTGCGGAGCGGCGCAAGGCGCAGAAGGGCGCCGGCCGACGCCGCAAGAAGTAGCGCTCGCTCGATGCGAACGGCCGGGGCCGGGCACCTGTTGGGGTGTCCGGCCCCGGCCGTTTCCTTCAGGCGTCTGCACTGGCACCTGCACCCACCGTGTTACGGCGGCCCAGGCCGAGGCGGCGGGCGGTGCGGGTCATGGTCCGGGACATCTTCGACGGCATCGAGTCGGGGGCGGGGACGGTGACCGGACGGACCCGGCCGTTGTGGATCGCGGTGATCCGCCAGCCGTGGTCGGTGTTCACGACCACGACCGTCTGGCGGGACAGGCGCCGCTTGGGGAGCTCCGAGCGCCACGGCATCAGCACGGAGGCGGTGCCGTACACGATGGCGACTTCGGGGGCGATGTACCGGATCGCCTCGATCTCGCCGACCAGCGCCGAGCCGGTGAGGACCCCGCGGAACAGCCGGTCGTGGTTGTCCTGGTGCTCGGCCCGTCCCACGGCGCGAGTGCCGTCGTACGAGACATAGTCGGAGTCCTCGGTGAAGCAGGCGCCGAAGGCGACCGCGTCGCCGTCGTTCCAGGCCTGCATGAAGCGCTGGAAGAGGTCCTGGATCTGGATGTCGCTGGTGCTCATGGCATGCCCTCCGGGAGTGATATCCTTTCGACTGGCGAAACTTACGATAACAGAAAGATTCGAATGTCGAAAGAAGCTTTGATGAGGAATGTTGCCCAGCAGCTCCGCTCGCTGCAGCAGAGCTTCGACGCCTTCGACGAGGCCGCCGCGACGCGGCTCGGCCTCAACCGCACCGACCTGCGCTGCCTCGATCTGGTGCTGGGCGCGGGGCAGCGGGCGGGCGTTGAGTGGTCGGGCGGAGAGGGACCGGGTGGAGAGGGACCGGGTGGAGAGGGACCGGGTGGAGAGGGACCGGGTGGAGAGGGACCGGGTGGAGAGGGACCGGGTGGAGAGCTGTCGGCCGGTGAGCTGAGCGCCGCACTGAAGCTCAGTCCGGCGGCGACGACCACGGTCATCGACCGGCTCGAGCGCGTCGGCCTCGTCACCCGCAGCCGGGACGCGGCCAATCGGCGGCGCGTACTCGTCGCCGCCACGGATGCCGCCCGCGCCGCCGAGGCCGAGGTCTATCTGCCCGTCGGTGTCGCCGGGGCCGAAGCGCTGAGCCGCTACGACGAGGACCAGCTCGCCACGATCCTGGACTTCCTCCAGGCGGCCCGTCAGGTTCAGGAGGGGCAGGTGGCCCGGCTCGGCGCGGACGGCGGCTGAGCCGGGCGCAGGTGGCCGCTACCGGGCTGCCTGTACGGCGACGCGCTCCCCGCCGAGCTCCACCGCCGCGCAGCGCCAGCGGTGGTCCGCGCCCTGCTCGAGACGGAAGGCCATCGCGCTGACCCGGTCGCCCGAGCCGATCCGGGCGAAGGCTTCGATCACGCCGGGGCCCGGGTGGTACTCGCCGCAGTGCCGTACGACGGGCGTGACCCGTTCCGCCGGACGGAGTGGAGCCCCTGGGGCCAGCCGCACCAGCTGCTCGTACGCCTCGCCGATGGTGTGCCCGAGCATCCAGTGCACCGGTCGCTGTCCGCTGAGCACCGCGAGCAGGCGGTCGGCGAACCAGTAGTGCGGCTGGTGCTGCCGCCGTGCGCGCGCCATCGCCGCTGCCGCCACCACTGCGGGCCTGCGTTGGTCGCGCCGTCCCGCGGGCCGGGTCCTGTCCATGCAGATCGCCCCCGATATTCCGGGCCCGGTCTTGATACCGGGCAGTAACTTCACTGGTGATCTTCTACGGGGCGGGGCGAGCGGCCGCAATGTGTGAGGGCGCCTCGGGAGACCGACGGCAAACTTCACCTATCAGGGTGACGCGGGGCGGCCCCAGGCCTTGGCCGGCAGGTGCACGGGGTATCTCGGGTGGACGGTGCGCGAGCCCGGGAGGGGCACCCCGAAGGGGGACGTCGCACGTATCCTGAGGGCGTCTTCCGACTACGAAAGCGGCCAGCCATGCGCGTCTACGTCCCCCTGACCCTCCCCGGTCTCGCAGAGGCGCACAAGGCGGGCAAGCTCGGCCCCGCTCCGCTGGTCGCCTATGCGGTGACCCCGGGACTGCGCGAGTGGTACGTCTCCGACGACATCGAGGAGCTCGAGTACGCCGCGCTGAGCCGCGCCGCGGCCGCCTCGCTGAGGCTGCTCGCGGGCGAGCCGGCCGCGGCCGGGCGCCGGGTCGTCGTCGCCGTCGACGTACCGGACCAGGACGCGGTGGCCGATCCCGACCGGGCGCTCGTCGCCAGCGCGCTCGGCGAGGTGCGGGTCGCGTCCGCGGTGCCACTGGCCAAGGCGGCCGCGGTGCATGTGGACGCCGACGACGCGGTGGACGATGTGGTGGCGGCGGCGCAGGCGCTGGGAGCGGCGGACCAGGGCGACGACGACGCCCAGTTCACGGTGGACGGCGCGGAGGACCACGAGCTGCTCTGGTACGGGGTTCAGGAGATCCCCAACCTGATCGCCTGACGGCCGCCGGGCCGCTTCCCGCACCTCCTGACCCTTCCTGACGGCACTCCCGCACGGCCTCTCGCCTGACGGCAGTCCCGCACGGCCTGTCGGCCCGGCCCGGCCTGTCGGTCCCACTGGGTACTGTTTTGAGGCATGGGGAAGAACGCGGATACACACATCGTCTGGGACTGGAACGGCACGCTGTTCCACGACATCGACGTGGTCATTCAGGCGACGAACGCCTCGTTCGCGGAGATCGGGCTGCCCGCGATCACGCTCGAGCGCTACCGGGACCTGTACTGCGTGCCCGTGCCGCTCTTCTACGAGCGGCTCATGGGGCGGCTGCCCACGGACGCGGAGTGGGCCGTCATGGACGAGACCTTCCACCGGCACTACTGGGTGCTGGCCGAGAGCGCCGGACTGGCCGACGGGGCCAGGGACCTGCTGGTCGACTGGCAGGCCTCCGGGCTGACGCAGTCGATGTGTTCGCTCGCCCCGCACGAGAACCTGATACCGATCGTGCGCACGCACGGCATCGAGCGCCACTTTGTTCGGGTGGACGGCCGGGTCGGCGGATCGCACACCGGCAAGGCCGAGCACATGGCACGCCACCTCGCGGGGCTCGACGGAGTGCGGGCGGAGCGCGTGGTGGTCATCGGCGACGCCGTCGACGACGCCGTCGCGGCGGCACATGTGGGAGCGCGAGCCGTCCTGTACACGGGCGGCTCACACAGCCGCGCCAGCCTGGAGGCGGCGGGGGCGGGCGTGCCCGTGGTGGACACGCTCGCCGAGGCAGTGGCCGAGGCCCAGCGCCTGGCGGCGGCCTGACGCACCCGGCCGGATGCTCCGCCGTAGCGGGGCGTCAGCTCGCCGGGGCTTTGGCGCGCAGCACCTTCAGGAACTCCCGCATCCACGCGGAGTGGTCCGGCCAGGCGCGTGAGGAGACCAGGGTGCCGTCGACGACGGCCTCCGCGTCCTGGAAGCTCGCGCCGGCCGCCTGCATGTCCAGTTCCAGCGCCGGGTAGGCGGTGACACGCCGACCCTCCAGGCTGCCGATCGCCGCCGTCAGCAGCGGGCCGTGGCAGATCTGGGCGACGGGCTTGTCGGAGTCGAAGAAGGACTTGAGGAGCTTGCGGAGCTCCGGGTCGTTGCGCAGGTACTCGGGGGCGCGGCCGCCGGGGATCACCAGCGCCGCGTACTGCCCGGGATCCACTTCCGAGAAGGCCAGGTCGGCGGGCCAGGTATAGCCCGGCTTCTCGGTGTACGTGTCGAAGCCCGGTTCGAAGTCGTGCACCACGAACTGCAGCTTCTTGCGGGCGGGGGCCGCGATGTGCACCTCGTACCCCTCCTCCCGCAGCCGCTGGTACGGGTAGAGGACCTCGAGGGACTCGGCTGCGTCGCCGGTGACGATCAGGATCTTCGCTGTCATGGCTGCTCCCGGTGTCGGGCTGTCGACGGTACTCCCGGTGCTGTGCTGTCGAGGTGTGTCCGTGTCGTCACCGTCAACGTGCACCGCCGGGGGACTGTTTGCCAAGAGGGCCTGTGTCGCTGTCCAGACTGTCAAACTTCCGGCCCCGCTTTTGTACACATACGGCTCATGACGGGTCGGGGGGGCGGGACGATAGCCTTGACCCGTGATCAGCGCGATACGCCGTGGGGGCAGCGAAGCCCCCGGCCTGCGCCCGGAGTGCCACAGCACCCGGGCGATCGTTGCTCTCCTCGTACCGACCGGGTTGGCGAACTTGGCCAATAACCGCTCGGACGACTCTCATCGCGGCATAACGTCGACTCCGACCGGACACCCCGCGTCATGGCGTTGCGTCGCTTCTTCCACCTACGTCACGCAATGGCGCGCGACAGGAGCCAGAGGACATGCAGACCAAGCTGGACGAAGCCAAAGCCGAGCTGCTCGAACGGGCCGCCCGGGTAGCTGAGAACAGCCCGCTCGGGGGGCACCTTCCGACTGGGTCCGAGCAAGGGAAGCGTCCTGACCAGGACGCCCTTCTCACGTACCTCCAGCGCTACTACCTGCACACCGCTCCCGAGGACCTCGCCGATCGCGACCCGGTCGACATCTTCGGCGCGGCACTTTCCCACTACCGGCTCGCCGAGAACCGCCCCCAGGGGACTGCCAATGTGCGGGTCCACACTCCGACGGTGGAAGAGAACGGGTGGACATGCAGCCACTCCGTCGTCGAGGTCGTCACCGACGACATGCCCTTCCTTGTCGACTCGGTCACAAATGAGCTCTCCCGCCAGGGCCGCGGCATCCATGTCGTGATCCACCCCCAGATCACCGTCCGCCGCGATGTGACCGGCAAGCTCATCGAGGTACTGCCCTCCGAGACAGGCGCCAAGGATCTGCCGCACGACGCGTTCGTCGAGTCCTGGATCCATGTCGAGGTCGACCGCGAGACCGACCGCGCCGATCTGAAGCAGATCACCGCGGACCTGCTGCGGGTCCTCTCCGACGTCCGCGAGACCGTCGAGGACTGGGAGAAGATGCGCGACGCCGCGCTGCGCATCGCCGAAGAGCTGCCCAGCGAGCCGACCGCCGACGATCTGCGCGACCAGGAGGTCGAGGAGGCGCGTGAGCTGCTGCGCTGGCTCGCCGCCGACCACTTCACCTTCCTCGGCTACCGCGAGTACGAGCTCACCGAGAACGACGCGCTCGCCGCCGTCCCGGGGACGGGGCTCGGCATACTGCGCTCCGACCCCCAGCACAGCACGGACGAGGCGCACCCGGTCAGCCCGTCCTTCAGCCGGCTGCCCGCCGACGCCCGTGCCAAGGCCCGTGAGCACAAGCTGCTCGTGCTGACGAAGGCCAACAGCCGCGCGACCGTGCACCGCCCCAGCTACCTCGACTACGTCGGCGTGAAGAAGTTCGACGCCGAGGGCAATGTCATCGGCGAGCGCCGCTTCCTCGGTCTCTTCTCCTCCGCCGCGTACACCGAGTCCGTGCGCCGGGTGCCGGTCATCCGCCGTAAGGTCGCCGAGGTCCTGGAGGGCGCCGGCTTCTCGCCCAACAGCCACGACGGCCGGGACCTGCTGCAGATCCTCGAGACCTACCCGCGCGACGAGCTCTTCCAGACGCCCGTCGACCAGCTGCGCTCCATCGTCACGAGCGTGCTCTACCTCCAGGAGCGCCGCAGGCTGCGGCTCTACCTGCGTCAGGACGAGTACGGGCGCTACTACTCCGCCCTCATCTACCTGCCGCGCGACCGCTACACCACCGGCGTACGGCTGCGCCTGATCGACATCCTCAAGGAGGAGCTCGGCGGCAGCAGCGTCGACTTCACCGCCTGGAACACCGAGTCGATCCTCTCCCGGCTGCACTTCGTGGTCCGCGTCCCGTCCGGGACCGAGCTGCCCCACCTGACCGACGCCGACGTCGAGCGCATCGAGGCCAGGCTCGTCGAGGCCGCCCGCTCCTGGGCCGACGGCTTCGCCGAGGCGCTCAACGCCGAATGCGGTGAGGAGCGCGCCGCCGAGCTGCTGCGCCGCTACGGCTCCGCCTTCCCCGAGGGCTACAAGGCAGATCACTCGCCGCGTGCCGCCGTCGCCGACCTCGTGCACCTGGAACGGCTGACCGAGAGCAGCAGGGGCTTCGCGCTCTCGCTGTACGAACCGGTCGGCGCCGGCCCCGGCGAGCGCCGTTTCAAGATCTACCGCACCGGAGAGCAGGTCTCCCTCTCCGCGGTCCTGCCCGCCCTCAACCGGCTGGGTGTCGAGGTCGTCGACGAGCGTCCGTACGAGCTGCGCTGTTCGGACCGTACGACCGCCTGGATCTACGACTTCGGTCTGCGCATGCCGCAGGCCAACGGCAACGGCGACTACCTCGCCGACGATGCCCGCGAGCGTTTCCAGGACGCCTTCGCCGCGGTCTGGACCGGCAAGGCCGAGAACGACGGCTTCAACGCCCTCGTCCTGGGTGCCGGTCTGAACTGGCGACAGGCGATGGTGCTGCGCGCGTACGCCAAGTACCTGCGCCAGGCCGGTTCGACCTTCAGCCAGGAGTACATGGAGGAAACCCTCCGTACCAATGTCCACACCACCCGGCTGCTGATCTCGCTCTTCGAGGCCAGGATGTCCCCGGAGCGCCAGCGCGCGGGCACCGAGTTGATCGACGGTCTCCTCGAGGAGCTCGAGGGCGCGCTCGACCAGGTCGCCAGCCTGGACGAGGACCGGATCCTGCGTTCCTTCCTCACGGTCATCAAGGCGACGCTGCGGACCAACTTCTTCCAGGAGGCCGGCGGCGGCACGCACCACAGCTATGTGTCGATGAAGTTCGACCCGCAGGCCATCCCGGATCTGCCTGCGCCGCGCCCGGCGTACGAGATCTGGGTCCACTCCCCGCGCGTCGAGGGTGTGCACCTGCGCTTCGGCAAGGTCGCGCGCGGCGGTCTGCGCTGGTCCGACCGGCGTGAGGACTTCCGTACGGAGATCCTGGGCCTGGTCAAGGCGCAGATGGTGAAGAACACCGTGATCGTGCCGGTCGGCGCGAAGGGCGGCTTCGTCGCCAAGCAGCTCCCGGACCCGTCCGTGGACCGGGACGCCTGGCTCACCGAAGGCATCGCCTGCTACAAGATCTTCATCTCCGCGCTGCTCGACATCACCGACAACCTGGTGGCGGGCGAGGTCGTCCCGCCGGCGGACGTCGTACGCCACGACGGGGACGACACCTATCTCGTCGTCGCGGCGGACAAGGGCACCGCGACCTTCTCCGACATCGCCAACGAGGTCGCCGAGAGCTACAACTTCTGGCTCGGTGACGCCTTCGCCTCGGGCGGCTCCGCCGGATACGACCACAAGGCCATGGGCATCACCGCCCGTGGCGCGTGGGAGTCCGTCGAGCGGCACTTCCGCGAACTCGGCCACGACACCCAGACGCAGGACTTCACGGTCGTCGGCGTCGGCGACATGTCGGGTGACGTGTTCGGCAACGGCATGCTGCTCAGCGAGCACATCCGGCTCGTCGCGGCCTTCGACCACCGGCACATCTTCATCGACCCGACCCCGGACGCGGCAACCTCGTACGCCGAGCGCCGCCGGCTCTTCGAGCTGCCCCGTTCGTCCTGGGCCGACTACAACAAGGAGCTGTTGTCGGCCGGCGGCGGCATCCACCCGCGTACGGCCAAGTCGATCCCGGTCAACGCGCACATGCGCGAGGCGCTCGGCATCGAGCCCGGCATCTCCAAGATGACACCCGCCGAGCTGATGAAGTCGATCCTCAAGGCTCCGGTGGACCTGCTGTGGAACGGCGGCATCGGTACGTACGTCAAGGCCTCCACCGAGTCCAACGCGGACGTCGGCGACAAGGCCAACGACGCGATCCGCGTCAACGGCGAGGACCTGCGGGTCAAGGTCGTCGGCGAGGGCGGCAACCTCGGTCTGACCCAGCTCGGCAGGATCGAGTTCGACCGCAGCGGTGGCAAGATCAACACCGACGCCATCGACAACAGCGCGGGCGTGGACACCTCCGACCACGAGGTGAACATCAAGATCCTGCTCAACGGCCTGGTGTCGGACGGCGACATGACCGTCAAGCAGCGCAACAAGCTGCTCGCCGAGATGACCGACGAGGTCGGGGCGCTGGTGCTGCGCAACAACTACGCGCAGAACGTCGCCCTGTCGAACGCCGTGGCCCAGTCCCCCTCGCTGCTCCACGCCCACCAGCGCTTCATGCGGCGCCTCGGCCGGGACGGGCATCTGGACCGCGCGCTGGAGTTCCTGCCGAACGACCGGCAGATTCGCGAACTGCTCAACACGGGCAGGGGGCTCAGCCAGCCCGAGCTGGCCGTGCTGCTCGCCTACACCAAGATCACGGTGGCGGACGAGCTGATCGGGACGTCGCTGCCGGACGACGCGTATCTGCGCCGGCTGCTGCACGCGTACTTCCCGCAGGCGCTGCGCGAGAAGTTCCCCGAGGCGATCGACGGGCATGCGCTGCGCCGCGAGATCGTCACGACGGTGCTGGTCAACGACACGGTGAACACCGGTGGTTCGACCTTCCTGCACCGGCTGCGCGAAGAGACGGGTGCGTCGACCGAAGAGGTCGTGCGGGCGCAGACCGCGGCCCGCGAAATTTTCGGACTCGGCGCGGTGTGGGACGCCGTCGAGGCACTCGACAACAAGGTCGCGGCCGACGTCCAGACCCGTATCCGGCTGCACTCGCGCCGGCTCGTCGAGCGCGGTACGCGATGGCTGCTGGGCAACCGGCCGCAGCCGCTGGAGCTCGCCGAGACCATCGGCTTCTTCGCCGAGCGCGTGGAACAGGTCTGGGCGGAGCTGCCGAAGATGCTGCGTGGCGCGGATCTGGAGTGGTACCAGGGGATCCTGGACGAGCTCACCGAGGCCGGTGTCCCCGAGGAACTCGCGCTCCGGGTCGCCGGGTTCTCCTCCGCCTTCCCGACCCTCGACATCGTCGCGATCGGGGACCGCACGCAGAAGGACCCGATGGCGGTCGCCGAGGTGTACTACGACCTCGCCGACCGGCTGCAGATCACCCAGCTGATGGACCGGATCATAGAGCTGCCGCGGGCCGACCGCTGGCAGTCCATGGCCCGCGCCTCCATCCGCGAGGACCTGTACGCCGCGCACGCCATGCTGACGGCGGACGTGCTCTCCGTGGGCAACGGCACCTCGACGCCCGAGGAGCGGTTCAAGGCCTGGGAGGAGAAGAACGCGGCGATCCTCGGCCGGGCGCGCTCGACGCTGGAGGAGATCCAGACCTCGGACACGTTCGACCTGGCGAACCTGTCGGTGGCGATGCGGACGATGCGGCAGCTGCTGAGGACGCACAGCTAGCAGTACGGGAACGAGGGGCGCCGGGTCCGCCCGGCAGCCGCTTCGCCCCCGATCGCCGGACGGGCCTGAATACAAGCTCGTCCGGCGATCGGCAAAAGGAATTCGGGAAAGGGATCGGGAAAGGATCGGGAAGACCTGTCAGGGGGCCCGGCGGATTCTGGTCAGCCAGCCCGATGCCCTCGGGTCCCTGGCGGCCCGCTCGATCCCTGCCAGGGCCGCCGCGAGCGGCTTCGGCAGCCAGCCGTCGAAGTCCCGTACGTCGCGTCCCGCCGCCAGTCGGCAGTGCTGGGCCACCTCCGCCGCCGTCGGCCGCTCCTCGGGCCGGGCGGCGAGGCAGGCCCTCAGCACCTCGCGCAGCACCGCCGGATGCGCGCCGAGATCCGGCGGCTCGTGGTCGGTGCCGGCGATCCGGGTGGCGACCACAAGACCGCCGCCCTCTCCGTACGGATGGCGTCCGGCGGCGGCCTCGGCGGCGACGAGCCCGAGCGTGAACACATCGGATGCGGGCGTGAGTTGCTTACCGAGCGCGTGCTCGGGAGACATGTACTTGGGCGTGCCGACCATCCGGCCGACGGTGGTCATGGACGCGGTCCCGACGGCCCGCGCGATGCCGAAGTCGAGCAGCCACGGCCCTTCCGTGGTGAGCAGCAGATTGCCCGGCTTCACATCGCGGTGGATGACCCCTGCGGTGTGTACGGCGTCCAGCGCGTGGGCCGCGCAGGCGGTCAGCTGGAGCACGCTCTTCAGCGGCAGCGGCCCGTGTCCGGCCAGCGCGTCGTCGAGCGGCAGCCCCGGTACGTACCGGGTGGCGAGCCAGGGCCGGGCGGCCTCCGCGTCATGGTCGACGACCGGTACGAGGTGGTGCCCGTGCACGCGGCGTGCCGCCTCGACCTCGCGGGCGAACCGTTTCCGGAAGCTCTCGCTCTGCGCATGCTCGCGGCGGATCAGCTTCAGCGCGACGGGTCGTCCTTCGCCGGTGCGGGTGAGAAAGACGGTGCCCATCCCGCCTTCGCCGATCCTCGCCTCGAGCGCATAACCCGCGATCTCCCGCGGGTCGTCGGCCCGCAGCGGCTCAAGCCCCCCATTCGGCATTCCCACTCCCTCGGCGTGCCCCTGCCCATGTCGGCAGCGGAGCCTATCGCGCGGCTGTGGCAGTCCACAGCAGCCTGCAGGAGAGCAGAGCGGCCGCGACCAGCAGCCCGTTCCGTACGACCATGATCAGACAGCCGAGCGGAGTGCCGCCCAGCACGTCGTCGTAGAGCACGGGATAGGCCAGCGCACTCAGCGCGGCGGCGGGCAGCATGAGCAGCGCGACCGGGCGCTGGGTGGTGTGCCGGGAGGTGAGGCAGACCGCGGCCAGTCCGACCAGCCAGATCAGATACTGCGGGCTGATCACCCGGCTGGTGACGGTGAAGAGCAGTACGGCGGCGAACGCGGCGTCGAAAGGTGTGGCCGCACTCCAGCGCCGGGCCCTGACCCGCCACAGCAGCAGCCAGCAGAACGCCGCGCCGGTCAGCAGCAGCGAGAGCCGCGCCACGCTCGACACATAGGGGCCGATGAACTCGAAGGCTCCGTACTGGTACCTGATCCGGCCCGGCCAGCCCGCCTTCCGGGCGAGCTGGAGCGCGGTCCCGCCGAGTGACTCGATCTGGACGCCTCTGGCGCCCTGCTGCCGCAGAAAGTCCAGTGAGTGCGTGAAGCCGACCGAGAGAACGGCGAGCAGCGCCGCCGCGGATGCGGCGGCCGAGAGCCAGGCGGCGCGTGTCGTACGTCCCCGGGGCGTGCCGAGCACGGTGAGCAGTGGCCAGACCTTGACCATCGCGCCGATGCCGGCGAGCGCCCCGCCGAGCAGCGGCCGGCGGCGCATCGCCAGCAGCGCGAGCACGGCGAGGGCGGTGACCTGGACGTCGTACCGCGCGAAGGGCAGATGCAGCAGCAGCGGCAGCCCGCACACCCACATCCAGGCGCCGCGCGTTCCGGCGTGGGCGAGAGCGAGGGTGACGACGGCGTCGGCGGCGAGAGTGATGGCGACGAAGGCCTGGAAGTAGGTGAGCCAGGGCAGCGCGCCGGGGGAGAGGAACACCAGCGCCGCGCCGGGCGGGTACTGCCAGGTGGCGTCGTTCAGGGGGAACGCGCCCTGGCCGAGCTGCTCGTACCAGTGCCGGTAGAGGGTGTGCACCTCGCCGGCGACGCCGCTGTCGCCGACGTGGTCGACGATGAGCAGGAGCAGCATCCCTACGCGGGTGGCTGCCCAGACGGCGCAGAGGGCGGTGGCCTGCGCCGGCCGGGGCAGGCCACCGAGGGGCGCCGGGGTGCCGGGGAGTGCGGTCCCGGGCACACCGGTGGAGTCATGGCCGGGCGGTGCGGTCCGATGAGTCGTCATCGGACCGTACTTTAGCCCGCGTTAGGGTTGTTTTGAGGTGATTAGTGGCTATTTCTTGGGGCTGGTGAACTCGTTGTACGCGGCGACGACGTCCTTCGTCGGCCCGTCCATCCGCAACGTCCCGGCCTCCAGCCAGATCGTGCGGTCGCACGTCTCGGAAATCGTGCCGATGCTGTGGCTGACCAGGAAGACCGTGCCGGCCTCCTCGCGCAGCTCGTTGATGCGGTCCTGGCTGCGCCGCTGGAAGCGGGCGTCGCCGGTGGACAGCGCCTCGTCGATCAGCAGCACGTCGTGGCTCTTCGCCGCGGCGATCGAGAAACGCAGCCGGGCGCCCATGCCGGAGGAGTACGTGCGCATCGGCAGCGTGATGAAGTCGCCCTTCTCGTTGATCCCCGAGAATTCGACGATGTCGTCGTAGCGGTCGCGGATCTGCTCGCGGGTCATGCCCATCGCGAGTCCGCCGAGGATGACATTGCGCTCGCCGGTCAGATCTCCCATGAGTGCCGCGTTCACGCCGAGCAGCGAGGGCTGGCCGTGGGTGAAGACCCTGCCCTTGGACGGCGGCTGCAGGCCGGCGATGGCCTTGAGCAGGGTCGACTTGCCCGAGCCGTTGGAGCCGATCAGGCCGATCGCCTCACCCTTGTACGCGGCGAAGCTGACGCCCTTGACGGCGTGCACCTCGCGAATTCCGGGTGTGCTCCTGCGGGAGACGATCCGGCTGAGGGCGGATGTGGCGCTGCCCTTGCCGGTGCGGGCACCGTTCACCTTGTACGTGATGTGGACACCGTCGACGACGACGGTGGGAACCCTGGAGTCAGCCACGGCCGTACTCCTCCTCTGCCTTCCAGAAGTACAGGAATCCGCCCACCCCGAAGAGCGCTGCCCAGAAGAGGGCCACGGCCCAGACGTGCGGGGGGAGTTGAGCGGCGGTGAAGCTGTCGATGAGCGCGAAGCGCATGAGGTCGATGTAGACGGCGGCCGGGTTGCACTGCAGCGCCAGCTTGACGGTGTGCGGCACCTTGTCGTGGCTGAGCACCTTGTCGATCGACCACATCACGCCGGAGACGTACATCCAGGTGCGCAGGATGAACGGCATCAGCTGAGCGATGTCCGGGGTCTTGCTGGCCAGCCGCGCCATGATCATCGAAATGCCGGTGTTGAACACGGCCTGCAGGGTCAGTGCCGGGATCGCGAGCAGCCAGCCGGTCTGGGGAAGCTGCCCGAAGCAGACCAGGATGGCAAGCAGCGCGCCGAGCGAGAAGAGCAGCTGCTGGAGCTGCTGGAGCGCGATGGCGATGGGCAGACTCGCGCGGGGGAAGTGCAGGGCGCGTACGAGGCCGATGTTGCCGGAGATCGCGCGGGTGCCGGCCATGATCGAGTTGGCCGTGAACGTCCAGATGAACACGCCGGTGACGAGGAACGGGATGAAGTCGGGCACGTGCTTGCTGGTGTCGAGCAGCATGCCGAAGATGAAGTAGTAGACCGCCGCGTTCAGCAGCGGGGTCATGACCTGCCAGATCTGGCCCAGCTTGGCCTGGCTGTACTGGGCGGTCAGCCGGGCGGTGGCGAAGGCGACGATGAAGTGGCGGCGGGACCAGAGCTGGCTGACGTAGGAGCGCAGCGTGGGGCGGGCGCCACTGATGGTCAGACCGTGGCGGGCGGCGAGCGCGGCGAGTTCGGACGGGCCGTCGGGAGCGGATTCGCTCATGCCTGGACGCGGCTCTGGCCGGTCGATCGTCTGGCTGCTCACGGTGCTCGCTTTCGACAGGCGCGGAGGCAGGGACAGGGGTGTGGGATACGGGCACGGGTGCCGGCGGCGCCGGCGATGAGGTGCGTTCCGCGATGGGACGGACCCGTTTCGTCGCTACGGCGAGAGTAGGACGGAGTACGTCGCAACGCAACCGTCTCGTCGTCCCGCTATGCTCCCGTGTATGACCACGGATCCGGGAACACCACGTCGCGCGCCGGCGGGAGCCGCAGTGCTCCGGGAGGACGTGACTCACGCCATCCGCGCCGCCGTCTTCGAGGAGCTGGCCGCGGTCGGCTTCGCGCGGATGTCGATCGAGGGGATCGCGCGGCGGGCGGGCGTCGGCAAGACGGCGGTCTACCGGCGCTGGAAGTCGAAGCTGTCACTGGTGCTGGACCTGGTCTCGGCGTTCGCGGCGCAGGGGCTGCCGGCGCCGGCGACGGGTTCGCTGTACGGCGATGTACGGGCGCTGCTCGAGGTGGCGTCGCACGCCCTGCGCCACCCGGTTGCCTCGCAGGTCATCCCGGACCTGCTGGTGGAGGCGGCCCGCCACCCGGAAATCTCGGACGCGATCAAGGCGGCGCTGCTGGACAGCCAGCAGGGTGTGGCGGCGCTGGTGGTACGGGACGCGGTGGCACGCGGCGAACTCCCCGAATCGACGGACCCGGACAAGGCGCTGGACCTGATAGTGGGGCCGCTGTACTGGCGGCTGGTGGTGGTACGGACGGGTCTGCCGAAGGGGTACCTGGACGAGCTGGCACGGGGGGCGGTGGCGGCGCTCCGCTCGTGACGGGTGGTTGCTCCGCCTTCCCGGCCGCTCCCCGGCCCTTTCCCCCGGCCGCTCCCCGGCCCTTTCCCCCGGCCGCTCCCCGGCCCTTTCCCCCGGCCCCTTCCCGAACCGGGGGCAGGCCCCCCGGGGCCCTGGGGGTAGGCGCGGGGGCCCAGGGCGGCAGCTCCGCGCCGGGGCCGACGGCCCCGGCGCTTGCTTCGCAGCGGACCCCGGGCGGGCCTCGGACTTGGCGAGGTGGGGCGCCGCCCACACCACCGGCGGGCGGCAACTCCGCGCCGCGTCGGGCGGCCTGACGCCTGCTCCGCGGCGCGGCCCGGGCGTGCGGCCGCGTACGCGGTGAAGTGGCGCACCGTCATGTCCCCCCGGTGACCGCTTCACGGGCGGACCGGGCGCGACCGGCATCCGCGAGGTGGCACCGCCACGGGACGGGTGGCTGGTTTGCGGCGGGCATCCGGGCATCGGGTATCCGGGGGGCCCTCGGACTCGGCGAGGCGGGGCATCGCCTTTGCCGCCGGGGCCGCTTCACGGCGGGGACCGGTCGCACTGTCGCGCGAGCCGCACTGTCGCGCGACGGCGGGGAGCGCCCCGCCGCATTTCTCCCCGGCAAGCTCACCTACTCACCTCCTCACGTGCACACGCTCACTTGACCGCTCCCGCCATGACTCCCGTCACGAACTGCCGCTGGAACGCGAAGAACACCGCCAACGGGATGATCATCGAGACGAAGGCGCCGGGTGCCAGGACGTCGATGTTGTTGCCGAACTGCCTCACCTGGCGCTGGAGTGCCACCGTGATCGGCGCGCTCTCGGAGTCCGCGAAGATCAGCGCCACCAGCATGTCGTTCCACACCCACAGGAACTGGAAGATGCCCAGCGAGGCGATCGCCGGGCCGCCCAGTGGCATTACGACGCGCGTGAACAGCCGTATCTCGCCCGCCCCGTCGAGCCGCGCCGCCTCCAGCAGTTCTCTCGGAATCTCCGCGAAGAAGTTCCGCAGCAGGAAGATCGCGAACGGCAGACCGAACGCGACATGGAAGATGATCACGCCGATCGTCGTCTCGAAGATGCCGATCCGGCCGAACAGTTTGGAGACCGGCACCAGCGCGACCTGGACGGGCACGACGAGGAGGCCGACGACCACCATGAACCACCAGTCACGGCCGGGAAACTCCATCCAGGCGAATGCGTACCCGGCGAGCGATCCGATCGCCACGACCAGAACCGTGGCCGGGACAGTGATCATCACCGTGGACAGCAGCGAATCGGTGATCGCCTCGTTGTCGAGGAGCCGCGAGTAGTTCTCGGTGGTCAGCTGAGCCGGGGCCGAGAACACCTTCCACCAGCCGCTCTCACTGATGTCCGTCGCGTCGCGCAGCGACGACAGCAGCAGCCCGAACGTCGGCATCAGCCAGAACAGGCCAACCAGGATGAGAAACACCCGCATCACGCCACCGCCGGCACCGGCCGCGATGCGCGCCGGGAGCGACTGCTTCGCCTTCACCACACCGTCGGACGTGGTCATCGGCGGGTCTCCCTTCGCATCCTGCGGATGTTGAACAGCATCACCGGGATCACCAGCAGCAGCAGGAGTACGGAGATGGCACTGCCCAGCCCCAGGTTCGAATCCGTGCCGAACGACGAGCGGTACAGCTGGAGTGCGAGGACGTTCGCGTCGTCCTGGGCCGAGCCCGGCGCGATGATGAAGACCAGGTCGAAGATCTTCAGCACATTGATCATCAGGGTGACCAGGACGACCGCGAGGACCGGCGCCAGCAGCGGCACCGTGATCCTGCGGAAGACCTGCCACTCGTTCGCGCCGTCCACCCGCGCCGCTTCGAGGAGTTCACGCGGCACGCTCGCCAGCCCCGCCGCGATCAGCACCATCGCGAAGCCCGCCCACATCCACACGTAACTGCCGATGATCGCCGGGGTGACGAGCGAGGGGCCGAGCCAGTTGACGCCGTTGTACGGTTCCCTGAAATTGTCGGCGGGCAGCCGGAGCCGGGCGCCCTCGGCGGACGCGGGCAGGCTGAACGTACCGTCCGCTCCGGCCCTTGCCGATGCGACGACCTCGCCGTCCTTGACCGCCTCCACCTTGATGCCTTTGAGGCCGAGCTCCTTGGCGTCGATGGTGTTGGGCCTGCCGCCGCCGCCCTTGGTGAAGTCCAGCCAGGCGGTGCCGGTGATCTTTCCGTCGTCCGGCCGCGCCGCCTTCGCGGGTTCGGCGTCGGACGGCATCTTGTCGGGCGCGACACCGATCAGCGGGAGCTGGACCTGTTTGCCCGCGGTGGCCGGCTCCTTGGTGACGAAGGACCCGCCCGGACCTGCCGTGAGCGGATGGACGGCCAGCGGATGCGCCTTGGGGAATCCGGCCGACTCGGCGAAGGTGTCATGAACGCCCACCCAGACGGCGTTGGCGACACCGCGGTCCGGGTCCTGCTCGTACACCAGCCGGAAGATGATGCCCGCGGCGAGCATCGAGATCGCCATCGGCATAAAGACGATCAGCTTGAAGGCCGTGCCCCAGCGGACCCGTTCGGTGAGCACGGCGAAGATCAGTCCGAGCGCGGTCGAGACGGTCGGCGCGACCACCACCCAGAGCACATTGTTCTTGACCGCGGTGAGGATGGTGTCCTCGGTGAATATCTCCTTGTAGTTGTCGATCCCGGCGAATCCGCTGCCGGACTGGTCGAAGAAGGACCGGTAGACCGAGTACCCGATCGGGTAGACCACGAGCGCGCCCAGCAGCACCAGCGCGGGCAGCAGAAAGCCGACCGCGATGATCTTGCGTGTGCCTGTCACGCTCTTGCGCTTGTCGACGGGGGGCGCCGGACGTGCCGGGCCCCCCGCTGTCGCCGCAGTGGTCACCGGTTCAGCTCTTGTACGCCTTGGCCGCGTCCGACTCCAGCTTCTGCTGGGTCCCGGCGACGTTCTTCGGGTTCTTCAGGAAGTCCTGGAGAGCCTTCCACTCGCCCTTGCCGGGCGTACCGCCGAACGACTGCGGCATCTGGTCCGACATGTCGAAGCGGAATGTGTCGCCCGCCGCGATCAGCGCCTTGGCGATATCGCGCTGCACCGCATTGGGATACGCGGAGATGTCGAGCGACTTGTTCGGTGAGATGAACCCGCCCGACTCGGCCCAGATCTTCGCGGCGTCAGGGGAGGCCAGGAAGGTCAGCAGCGCCTGCGCGCCCTTCGAGTCCTTCAGCGCCACGGCCGCGTCGCCGCCGGTCACCACCGGAGGCTCGGCGCCCACCGCAGGGAACGGGAACACCTTCGCGTCCGTACCGATCTTGGCGTCGGTCTGCGCGATATTGACCGAGACGAAGTCGCCCTCGAAAACCATCGCGCCCTTGGGCTGTTCACCACCGGTGAAGGTCTGGGTGACCGATGCCGGGAATTCCGTCTGCAGCGCGCCGTCGGCGCCGCCCGCGATCAGGTTGGGCTTGCCGAAGAGCTCGCCGAGCGTGGTCAGCGCGGTCTTCACGGACGGGTCGGTCCACTTGATCTGGTGCTTGGCCAGCTGGTCGTACTTCTCGGGCCCCGCCTGGGAGAGATAGATGTTCTCGAACCAGTCGGTGAGCGTCCAGCCGTCCGCGCCGCCGACCGAGACCGGGGTGACGCCGGAGGCGGAGATCGTTTCGGCCGTCGACAGGAATTCCTTCCAGGTCTTCGGCTCGCTGGCGCCCGCGTTCTCGAATGCCTTGGCGTTGTACCAGACCAGGGACTTGCTGGCGGCCTTGAAGTAGACGCCGTACTGCGTGCCGCCGACCGCGCCGAGATCCTGCCAGCCCTTGGTGAAGTTCTTCGCCAGCTCCGCCTTGGCCTCGGCACCCAGCGGCTTGACCCACTTGCGCTGCACGGCCTGCTGGAGTGCGCCGACCTGCTGGAGGAGTGCCACATCCGGGGGCTGACCGCCGGCGATCTTCGTACCGAGATAGTTGAGCATCGCGTCCTGGGTGGGGACGAAGGTGACGGAAGCCCCGGTGCGCTTCTCGAACTCCTTGAGGACCTTGGTGAAGTTCTCCTGCTCGGGGCCGGTCCAGACGGCCACGACCTCGAGCTTCTCGCCGTTCAGTTTGGGCAGTTGGACGGTGGCCGCGGTCTCCTTGCCCTTGCTCTCGCCCGGTTTCGCCTTGTCGTCGTCCTTGTTGTCGCCGCAGCCGGCGAGTGCGAGAGCGCCGATGGCGGCGAACACCACCGCGGTCCTGCCCGTGCGAAGAGTTGTGCGCATCACTGCCCCGTCTCTCCCGTGCCTGTCCCGTGCCGACAGGTGTACGCCCGGTACTGGAGGGCCGCAATACCGCACCAGGTGTCAACCAGCCTTTTGTGATGGCCTTGTGACGTGATGTCAGGTCAAATGACGGGACTGCCGCCGGTCAGGGGCGGGCCGGAGTCAGCGGCGGAATCGGAGTCGCGTCCACCGATCGTGCAGCTCGCTCCAGGGCACTGGCCAGAAGCGCCAAGTCCGTGGGGCCATTGCCCAGTTCGCGAACGGGTCGACGGGTCGGCGGATCACCCATCCGTTCCCACTCGACCGGCACCACGGTGGGGCGCGAAGTCGCCGTACGCGGAATGCGTCCGGTCACCCGGCCGCTCTGGAACGGGGTCACGCGGCCGTCCGGATGCCCGAGCCTGCCTCGCCCGGGGGCTGGGTCCTCCGGCCCCGGCGCGGCGGGCGGTGCGTCCAGCACGACGCGCAGCCGCGCACCCTGTGTCAACTCGGTGTCGGCCGTACGGTCGGGGCGCGCGGACGTCGCTATCAGATGTACGCCGAGCCGCTCGCCGTCCCGGGCCACGGCCTCCAGGGCCCGTACGACCGAACCGGCCGCGGGCCGCCCCGGGCTGCCGAGCGCAGGTGCGACCAGCGCGTCGAAGTCGTCCACCAGCACGACGAGCCGCGGGAGCGGGGGCGGTCCCTCGGCCTTCGTACGGGCCCCGGGGCGCAGCCGGAGCGTGCCGCTCGCGGGGGAGTCGAGGTCCCCGCGCTGCTCGGCGGCGCTCGGGGGACGCTGGCTCACCATCCGGCCGGCCACCTGGCCCTGGGTGTGCGACTCGGTGAAACCGACGCTGCCCAGCAGCTCCGACCGCCGCTTCAGCTCCGCCCCGAGCGCCTGCGCGAACGCGCGCATCCGGACCGGGTCGGAGGCCACCAAGTGATCGGTGACATGGGGCAGTTCGGTACAGGCGGTCAGTCCTTCGCCGCGCTCGCCCCCGGCTCCGTCCACGAGCAGCAGCCCGAGCAGGTCCGGGCGTCCCGCGGCGGCGAGCGAGGCCGCGACGGAGCGCAGCAGCTCGGTACGGCCGCTGCCCGCCGGGCCCTCGATCAGCAGATGCGGGCCTTCTTCGGTGAGATCGACGGTGAGGGGGCCGCGCGGACCGGCGCCGAGCACCGCGGTGCCGTCGCCCGCCGATGCCCAGCGCGCCATCAGGGATGCGGGGGTGGCGCGGGCGAGACCCAGCTCGTCCAGCAGCCGTGCGGAACGCGGCAGCGCCACCACCCGGCCGAGGTGCGTGCCGGTGCCCTCGGCGCGCAGCGGCGCGACGGCGCGCCCGAAGCGCTCCGCCCAGGGCGCCGAGACCGCGTCCACCGCGCCGACCGTGCCGTGCCCGACGGGCTGTCCGCCGGCCGTCCGCATCAGACGCAGTGCGGTCGCCACATCACCGCTGAGCAGGGCGACTGCCCCGCACTCGCGGAAGGCGAGCGAGGCCGCGCAAGCCGACTCATAGGTCGCGGCGACGGGTGAGAGCGGCGAGGCGGCCGGGGTCTCGGCCAGACAGATCAGATGGATCCCGGCGGCGGATCCGGCGCCGGCCAGCCTTGCCGTCGCCTCGCGCAGCGCGGCCGATCCCGGGTCCCCGTCGACTATGACGACGGTGCGCGCGCCTTCGTACCGTGCGGCGGCTTCGGCGACGGCCTTGCGGTCGGCGCTCGGCCAGCCCGGGCCGAGCGGCCCGTCGTCCAGGCGGCGGGTGAGTTCGGCGCTGCGGGCGGTGGCCTGGTCACGGTCGTAGGCGAGGAGCAGCCGGCAGTCCTGGCCGTGTGCGGGGCGCAGATGCGGCAGCCAGCCGAGCCAGGCCCACTCTCCCTTGCGCGCATCGAGGCTCCGCGACCTGTCCGTGGAGAGCAGCACGATCTCCAGATCGGCGGGCGAGTGCAGCGCGGCGAGCTGGGCCACGGCGGACCTGGCGAGACCGGCCAGCCGGGCCCTGGGCCCGGCGAGCCCGAGTGAGCCGGCCTCGCGCAGGCCGACGGTCACCGGCACGGAAGGCAGCTCCGCCCGTTCGGTGGTGCCGAGGCGGAGCACGAGGGACTCGGGATGCCCCTGTCCCCGCTCCCAGAGCCGGGGCCCTGGACCGAGCGCGGTGAGCAGCACCGCGGCCGGATCGGGCCAGCGCTCGACAGCGGGCGCCGCGGCGCTCGGTGGTCCCTGCTGCGGTGGGAACTCCGCGACAGGCTCCTCCCGGCCGCCGGCGAGCCGGCGGGCCCAGGCGCCTATACCGCGTCGGCGGGTGGCGCCGTCGGGCAGGCGGGTGCCACGAAAGGGGGCGCCTTGGCGCGGCGCGCCGCCGGTGGCCGCGGGGCTGTGGGCCCCCGGCGGTTCGGGGACCTCGTGGGTCTCGTCCGCCCTGGAGTGCATGGTGTCGCCGTGAGCGCTGCTGTCGGGGTCGTCCGTGCCGTACGTATGGAGCGTGGCGGCATCGCCGAGGCCTGCGCTCGTCGCGGCGGCGGGAGCGGTGGGGTCGTACTGGACGGGCACGCGGTGTTGGCCGTTTGCCTGGGGGGCTTCGGGTGTGCCGGAAGCACCCGGAGCCGATGCGGCGGGGCCGTAGCCACCAGTGCCGGATACGCCGCCCTCCTGGCGGGCCCACCGGGGAACCCGTCGGCCAGGTCCGGGGTCGGCCGGACCGGAGCCGCCCGGTGCGGCCTTGCCCTGAGCGGAGCCGCCGGGACCCGGACCGCCGGGATCAAAGGCCCCCGCCGCAGCTCCGCCGGGACCGGAGCCGCCGGAACCGGAATTGTCGAATCCGGGACCAGACCCGCCGGGACCGGAACCAGCTCCGTCCGCCCGGGTCACTCGCAGATGCCCCTCGCCGTCCGGAGCCGTCGGCAGCGCGGGGGTCCGGTCGCGCGGGGTGACCCGGAGCGTCGACTCGCCGAGTCGCAGCAACGCGCCCGCGGGCAGCCTGACGGGACGGGCGCTCAGGGCGACGCCGTCCAGCGTGGTGCCGTTCGTCGAGCCGAGGTCCGCGACCGTCACCCGGCCGTCCTCGGCGACCGTGACCGCGCAGTGCAGCCGCGAGACGTCCGGGTCGTCCAGCGGTACGTCGGCTTCGGCGGAGCGGCCGATCCTGATCCGGCCCCCGTGCAGCAGATGGACCCCGCCCGCGTCGGGGCCGGCGACCACATGGAGCTGGGCCGCGGCGTCCGCCCCGGGAGATTCGTCCTCATGGGGGACCTGAAGGGAAAGCACCGCACCGTCCACCAGAGGCGGCTCGCCCAGCGTGCGGCGCTGTGCGTCGAGCCGCTCCTGCCCCGCGTACAGCACGACGGAACCCGAGACATCGGGGCCGGAAACGGCCGCCGCGAGGCCGTTGGCCACGGCGGCCAGCGCCGTCCCGGCGGGCGCGGTGATCAGCACGTCGCAGGCATGTCCCACCGCGGCATGTCCTGCGGAGGTATGTCCCACGGAGGCATGCCCCGAGGTCGCGGATCGGCCGCTGCGCGGCGCGAGGACAGTCAGCCGGATCTGCATCGCCGTCAGCAATCCCTTCTGCGCGGGGTGCCCGGCAGCGGAGCCGCCCTGTGATAGCCCCCACCCGGCAGGTCGGCACGCGCCGAAAGGCTCCCGACCCCACGACTCCGTGCTGAGGGCATCCTCGCACCTGCCACTGACAACACGCCCGGGGGCCACCGGTAAGTGATCTTGATTGGTCGGCTCTGGGCGTAAAAATGCCTGGTTGGGATCTGATCCGGAACGTGAGTGTTGTGTACGGCACGCTGCCTCGGCAACCATCCGTACGATGCCCGCGTCTTCCTTTCGAACACGACCAGCGGTCCATCGAGGGGGCGACCGGGAGGACGAAGGACAGACGACCGGCCGGTGCGGCGTCCGGCGGCACTAAAGTGGGTCGGACACCCGGGTGGGCCCGAACGAAGGGCCACGGTGGCCGGGGACCACGCAAGGACCACGATCAGCAGGGAGCGCATCACGTGCGGCCGGTAGGCAGCAAGTACCTGCTCGAGGAGCCCCTCGGGCGCGGCGCCACGGGCACCGTCTGGCGAGCCAGCCAGCGGGAGACCGCGGGCGCCGAGGCGGCCGTCGCGGGCCAGCCCGGCGAGACCGTCGCGATCAAGGTCCTCAAGGAGGAGCTTGCGAACGACGCGGACGTGGTGATGCGCTTCCTGCGCGAGCGCTCCGTCCTGCTCCGCCTCACCCACCCGAACATCGTGCGCACCCGCGACCTGGTCGTCGAGGGCGATCTCCTCGCCCTCGTCATGGACCTGGTCGACGGCCCCGACCTGCACCGCTACCTCCGTGAGAACGGCCCGCTCAGCCCGGTCGCCGCCTCGCTGATGACCGCCCAGATCGCGGACGCGCTCGCCGCGAGCCACGCGGACGGCGTCGTCCACCGCGACCTCAAGCCCGCGAACGTGCTCCTCAAGAACGACGCCGACGGCCAGATGCACCCGATGCTGACCGACTTCGGCATCGCGCGCCTCGCGGACTCCCCGGGCCTGACCCGTACGCACGAATTCGTCGGCACGCCCGCGTATGTCGCGCCGGAGTCCGCCGAGGGCCGCCCGCAGACCTCTGCCGTCGACATCTACGGCGCGGGCATCCTGTTGTACGAACTGGTCACCGGCAGGCCCCCGTTCGCGGGCGGCACCGCCCTCGAGGTGCTCCACCGCCACCTCAGCGAGGAGCCCCGCCGTCCCACCACCGTCCCCGAGCCGCTGTGGACGGTCATAGAGCGCTGCCTGCGCAAGGAGCCGGCCCAGCGGCCCAGCGCCGAGAACCTCGCCCGTGGACTGCGTACCGTCGCGGCCGGAGTAGGCGTGCACTCCACGCCCGCTCAGGTCGACGCCGCGCTCGGGGTCGCCGCGCTGCTCGCGCCCGACCCTTCGCCCGCTCAGGTGCCCGACGCGCCGGGTGCGGCCGAACCGACGCAGGTCCTGCCGAGCAACGCGGGATCGTACGACCCCAACGCCGCGACCAGCTTCCTGCCGCACACCGGCGCCCCGCAGTCCGGGCCCCCGCAGTCCGGGGACCCGACGAGCGTGATGCCGCCCGTACCGCCGGGCCGGCCCCAGCCGGAGGACCCGCACCCCTGGCAGTCCCAGTTGCAGGCGGCCCGCGACCGCAACGAGCAGACGCAGGTCCAGTACCTCGACCCGAGCCAGGATCCGCTGCGCCGGCGTCCGCAGCGCCAGCAGCAGAGGCCCCCGCAGCAACCTCAGCAGTACGCGCCGCAGCCTCAGCAACAGCGCCCGCATCAGCAGCGCCCTCAGCAGCCGCAGCGGCAGCAGTACGCGCCCCAGCCCCAGCAGTACGCGCCTCCGCAGCCGCCGCCCCAGCAGCCCGCGCCGCGTCAGCCGAGGGAGCCGCGCCAGCGGAACCCCAACCGGATGAGGATCCCGGGCCTCGGCTGCCTCAAGGGCTGCCTCTTCACCGTCCTGATCCTCGTCGGCGCGGGCTGGCTGGCGTGGGAGATGTTCCTGCAGGACTGGGTCGCCCAGGGCCAGAGCTACTGGGATGCGATCGGCGACGGCATCTCGAAGGTGACGAACTGGATCTCGAATCTCGTCAACTCGGACCCGGGCTCCGGAGGCACCGGCACCGGCTCGGGCGCCGGACAGTAGCGACTCAGTAGCTTTGTCGACTTCTGTGGGGTGATTTTCCCCCGCAGAAGTGAAGGTTGGCGCCATCCGGGGCACACAGCCCCCGGATGGCCGCGTACGTTACTCAGGTGCGCCTCGCGTGTCGCCGTCGGTCACGGTGCCCGGCCCTTTTCCTGGCTGGGGGTCCGGGGGTCGTCCCCCGGGTAGACACAGCGGGCAACGCCAGCCGCTGAGGGAGCAGTCTTGGCACGGAATATCGGCAGCCGGTACACGGCCCACCAGATCCTGGGGCGGGGCAGCGCCGGCACGGTGTGGCTCGGCGAGGGACCCGAAGGGCCCGTCGCCATCAAGCTGTTGCGCGAGGACCTGGCCTCTGACCAGGAGCTTGTCGGGCGCTTCGTCCAGGAGCGCACGGCCCTGCTCGGGCTCGACCACCCCAGGGTCGTCGGCGTCCGCGACCTCGTCGTCGACGGCAATGACCTCGCGCTCGTGATGGACCTCGTCCGCGGCACCGATCTGCGCACCCGCCTCGACCGGGAGCGCCGCCTCGCCCCCGAAGCGGCGGTCGCGATCATCGCGGACGTCGCCGACGGCCTCGCCGCGGCCCATGCCGCCGGAGTCGTCCACCGCGACGTCAAGCCGGAGAACATCCTCCTCGACATGGAGGGCCCGCTCGGCCCTGCCGGGTCGCACCCGGCGCTGCTCACCGACTTCGGCGTCGCCAAGCTGATCGACACCCCGCGCCGCACCAAAGCGCTGCGCCCCCCGGGGGGACATGCCCCGAACCCCCCGGGCATCATCGGCACGCCCGACTACGTCGCCCCCGAGATCGTCGAGGGCCTGCCGCCGCGGGCCGCGGTCGACATCTACGCCCTCGCCACCGTCCTGTACGAGCTTCTCGCGGGCTTCACACCCTTCGGCGGCGGCCACCCCGGCGCTGTCCTGCGCCGCCATGTCACCGAGACCGTGGTCCCGCTCCCCGGCATCCCCGACGAGCTGTGGCAGCTCATCGTCCAGTGCCTGGCCAAGGCCCCCGCGTCCCGCCTTCGCGCCTCCGAGCTGGCCGCCCGCCTCCACGACCTGCTCCCGCTGCTCGCGGGCATGCCGCCGCTGGACGTCGACGAGCCGGACGCCGAGCCGCCCTCGGAGCCGTACGAGGACGTGACCCCTGCCACTCCCGACGAGCCCCGCCGCCGCCGCGGCGCCGTCCCGCTCGTCCCCGGCGCCGCCTCCGCCGACTCCAACCGCGACACCCACACCTCGATGCGTGTCCCGGCCCCGGACGAGCTGGCGGGAGGCGCCCGTGGCACGGCGCGCGCACCCCGCAGCCCCGGCCAACGTCGCCCGGGCTCGGCCCGCCACAAGTCGGACGCCGTGCGCAAGCGCCGCATCACCCTGGGCGTGGCGGCACTGGTGCTGGCCGCGGCGGTGGGCGTCGGCGGCTGGCTGGCCACGAGCGACGACGGTACGCAAGCGCCGCCGCAGGACTCGAAGCAGTCGGCACCCTCCGAACCCTAGGGGGTCGGCGTGTCGCGCCCAGCCGTTACGCTGGGGGCGTGGCAGTCGTCGATGTATCCGAAGAGCTGAAGTCCCTCTCCTCGACCATGGGGTCGATCGAGGCCGTCCTGGACCTCGACAGGATGAGGGCAGACATCGCTGTGCTCGAGGAGCAGGCCGCGGCACCGTCCCTCTGGGACGACCCGGAGGCGGCACAGAAGATCACCAGCAAGCTTTCGCACCTCCAGGCCGAGCTCCGCAAGACCGAGGCGCTCCGTGGGCGGATCGACGACCTGGGTGTGCTCTTCGAGCTCGCCGAGGACGAGGACGACGCGGACACACAGGCCGAGGCCGAGTCCGAGCTCGCGGCGGTCCGCAAGGCGCTGGACGAGATGGAAGTCCGCACGCTCCTGTCCGGCGAGTACGACGAGCGCGAGGCGCTGGTCAACATCCGTGCCGAGGCCGGCGGCGTCGACGCCTCCGACTTCGCCGAGCGCCTGCAGCGCATGTATCTGCGCTGGGCCGAGCGTCACAACTACTCCACCGAGGTCTACGAGACGTCGTACGCGGAAGAGGCCGGCATCAAGTCGACCACCTTCGTCGTGCGGGCGCCGTACGCCTACGGCACGCTCTCCGTCGAGCAGGGCACGCACCGGCTGGTGCGCATCTCGCCCTTCGACAACCAGGGCCGCCGCCAGACGTCCTTCGCCGGCGTCGAGGTGCTTCCGGTCGTCGAGCAGAGCGACCATGTCGAGATCGACGAGTCCGAATTGCGCGTGGACGTCTACCGCGCCTCAGGACCCGGTGGTCAGGGCGTCAACACGACGGACTCCGCCGTGCGCATCACGCATATCCCGACCGGCATTGTCGTCTCCTGCCAGAACGAGCGCTCCCAGATCCAGAACAAGGCGAGCGCGATGAACGTCCTCCAGGCCAAGCTCCTTGAGCGCCGCCGCCAGGAGGAGCAGGCCCTCATGGACTCCCTCGGCAAGAGCGACGGCGGCAACTCCTGGGGAAACCAGATGCGTTCGTACGTCCTGCATCCGTACCAGATGGTCAAGGACCTGCGTACGGAGTTCGAAGTGGGCAACCCCCAGTCGGTACTTGACGGCGAGATCGACGGCTTCCTCGAGGCGGGAATTCGCTGGCGCAAGCAGCAGGACAAGTAACCGCACACTCGCCGAGCCACGGCGCCGGGTCCTTCGGGAGTCGGCGCCGGCGGTGTTTCCGGTGGTGGTCGGTGATCGAATTTGAGCCAACCTCCGGCATGGGGAACATGTCGGTCGGCCGAAATCTCGGCCTTCCCGGGGTGTGGAACCAGCCACGTCGTTCCGACGTGAGGGACTCGCCCTCCTAAACCTTTGACGTGTGCAGGCCGTAACGGAGAGCATGCGGCAGGCTTGAGAACGTTTGTTCTTATCGGGGTGGGGGACGGGGAATGTCTGCACATGCCTTGAAAAGGTGGCGCCGAAGAACCATCACGGCGTCCCTGGTCGGGACGCTTGCGTGGGCCGGGATGCCGGTGCTCATGTCCGCTCCGGCGCATGCCGCCGGTCCGTCGGCCAGTGCGGAGCAGAGAGCACTCGCCCGTGCTGCTGAAACGGGCAAGCGCGTCGAGGTCGTCGGCGCGCGTACCGAGTTCGCCACTACGTACGCCAATACCGACGGCTTCACCTTCCGGCTCGAACAGTCGGCGGTCCCGGTCCGGGTGAAGAGCCGGGGCGGCTCCTGGGTCAAGCCGGACGCCACGCTGGAGAATCGTTCTGACGGGACCGTCGCGCCGAAGGCGGCAGCAGTCGACCTGACATTCTCGGGTGGCGGCACCGGCGCCGGCCTGGTGAAGATCGCCCGCGACGGCAGGACCCTGGCGTTGGGTTGGCCGGGCCGACTGCCCGAGCCCGCGCTCGACGGCAACAGCGCCGTGTATGCGAACGTCCTCCCGGACATCGACCTGCGGATGACGGCCACGGTCGAGGGCTTCCGCGAGGTTCTGGTGGTCAAGACGCCCAAAGCGGCTTCCGACCCGGAACTGAAGAAGATCACGTTCTCGGCGAATGCCACCACGCTGAAGCTGTCTCCGACCGAGGGCGGTGGAATGACGGCGGTGGACGCCAACGCCACCGAGGTGTTCTCCGCTCCTCCCGCGATGATGTGGGACTCGTCGGGCAAGGCTTCACCGGCGGCCGGACCGGCTGCCTCGGCACGGGCAGCGACGACGAGGCCCGCCGCGCATGGGGACCGCACCGCCGGACCCGTCCCAGGAGATGAGACGGCAGATCTGCCCATCCAGGTGGGTAGGAACGCCATCAGCCTGGCCCCTGACGCGAAGATGCTCAAGGAGACCGACGCTTCGGCCTTCCCGCTCTACATCGACCCGACGGTCAGCTGGGGCGAGGCGGAGCGGACCTTGCTGCGCTCGGACGGGTACAGGTTCTACAACTTCGACAACCAGGACGAAGACGGCGGTGAACGGGGCAAGGGCGTCGGCAAGTGCGGCACATGGGGCGGCTACTACTGCGGCCCCGGCTATGTGCAGCGGCTCTACTACGAGTTCTCGCCGGCCAATCTTGCGGGCAAGCACATCCTGGGTGCGACCTTCCGGGTGACCGAACCCTGGGCGTTCCAGTGCGATCCGCGCTGGGTGGATCTGGTCCGTACGAACAACATCTCCTCGTCGACGGCATGGTCCAGCCGCCCCGGCGAGCTGGATCTGATGGTCGACAGGAACGTCTCGGCAGGCCGGGGCTCACTCTGCGACCCAGACACCCCGGACGCTCCCATCGATTTCGCGGACAACGCGGACGAGACGAACGAGAACCTCACGGCGACGGTGCGCAACTTCGCGGCGGGCAAGTTCGCACGGCTGACGCTCATGCTCAGGGCCCACGACGAGGGGGATGCCAGCGCCTGGAAGCGGTTCAAGAACGACGCGACGCTTGTCGTCGACTACGTCGGTAAGCCCAACTACCCCACACCGTTCGGCTTCGTCACGGGAACCGGACTGTCCTGCTCGACGAAGATCGATAATCCTGGGACGATCAGCGACCCCACGCCACAGGTGTCGGCCACCGCGCGCACCGTGGTCGGCGGGTCACCCGAGGCGCAGCTCCGGGTCCGTTTCCAGGTGCAGAAGCAGACCGGCACGACGTGGACCGCGCTTCCGGACTTCATGTCACCGACATCCGGTTATCTCGGTACGGGGCAGGCGACCAAGCCCTCGGTGCCGCAGGCACTTGAGGAGGGGCCTCTCTACCGTGTGCAGGCGTGGACGAGGTCGTACTGGAACAACTTCGGGAACTGGCTGACCTCGCCCGGCAGTGTGGCCTGCTACTTCAAGGTCGACAAGTCGGCCCCGAAGGCGCCGACGGTGACGCTCAACTCCACATACACGCCCTGCACCACGACGGCCTGCGCACCGGGCGGCGGTCCGGGCACATCGGGCTCCTTCACCTTCTCTCCCGCGACCGGTGACGGGAACAATGTCGCCTACGAATACAAGCAGTCGACCGAAACGGTGTGGAGAAAACCGAAGAACACCGGCGCGAGTGTGACAGAGATGATCACGCCGCAGCTCCCTGGTACGTACCAACTGGAGGTACGGGCCAGGGACAATGTGGGCCGCCCGGGTGCGTCGCAGGTGGTGTCGTTCCTGGTACGGGAAGGAGCGGGGCCCGTCGGCCGATGGCATTTCGACGAGGACTCGGGCCAGGCCCTGGACTCGTCGGCCACGGACGCCGCCAACCAGGACAACGCGACGCTTTCTGCCGGTGCGGTTCGCGACGACCGAGGGCGCCGAGGGGAACTCCGTTACGACGCTCAGGGCAATCCGCTGGAGACGCCGAAGCAGGACAAGGGCCTGCAACTCGACGGTGCAACGGGATACGCCGCAACGTCCGGGCCGGTACTCGAGACCCGGTCGTCCTACACGGTTTCAGCATGGGTGCGACTGAACCCCTCGGCCACCAAAACCGTTACGGCCCTGAGCCAGCAGTCATCCACCAGCAGCCCGTGGGATCGTCAGTACAGCCCTTTCATGGTGTCCCACGGAACCTCGGGCTGGAGAATGCGTGTGCTGTCGACGTCGTCCGTTGGCGGTTCGAACGCGCATGAGATCAAGGCGAAGCAGTCTGTGCCGAAGGGGGTCTGGACGCACGTCACTGGAATTCATGATGTGGCTGCCCACACGGCCAGCTTCTACATCAACGGTCAATTGCAGGGAACGATCAGTACTGGTAACGCCTGGAGCGCGGACGGCCCGTTGCAGATCGGCCGCCTGATGTACGGCGACGTCTACACAGACTACTTCGCCGGATCCATCGACGAAGTCGCCGTCTGGCAGCGCGCCTTGGAGCCCGAAGAAGTTGCCAGAGAAGCCCGCACCCTGTCCGGCACGTCCGGTCTCCCGGACGTCGAACTGGTCGGGAGCTGGAACGCCGAGGGCGCGAGCGGCACCACTGTCGCCGACACGACCTCCGGCTACGGGCGCACCGTGTCATTGGCCGGCGGCGCCACGCTCGATGGTGAGTCCATCGTCCTGGACGGCTCGGACGGTGCCGCGACCACCGCAGGCCCCGTGGTCGACGACTCCGCGTCCTTCACTGTCACCACCACTGTTCAGCTGGACAAGGCCAAGTTGCTGACCAAACAGGCCGGATACGTCGGGCAGGTCGCCGGACAGCGCACCGCCGACGGCTCCTCCTGGGGCCTCTGGTTCGAGCTGACCGGCACGAAGACCGAGGTCGACGACGACGGCAACGAGCACACCGTGCCCGTCGGCTACTGGCGGTTCGGCCGCGTCAACAAGGACGGCACAAGCACCTGGGTCAGCTCCGACGAGGACGCTGCTCTCGGTTCCCCCGTCCGCCTGACCGGCATCTTCGACGCCCTTTCCGAAGACGGCCCCGTCATCCGCCTGTACGTCGGCCTGGAACAGAACGACAGCGACAAGGCCTACTCCGCCCTCGTCGGCTCGGGCGACCTCTCCGTGGGAAAGGGCTACAGCTCCACGGCCTGGGGCCACTTCCTCCCCGCGCGGATCGGTGAGGTCCGTCTCTGGGCAGGAGCCATGGCCGGCAAGGACCAGATCAAGGCCGTGATGGGCGACTGACCGCCCGGCTCCGGGTGGGACCACCACATCGCGTTCCGCGGCAAGTGGTGGTCCCACCCGGACCGGGCGATCGGGCCATCGCGTTCCGCAACGCACTTCTTGAGCTGCATCGGCGCGTACGTACGGCTGTGCGTACGCGACATCATGGGGGTTGGGGTCATGGGCAGGGGTTCAACAGCACGTCACAGACGCACCAGAGCGCGGGGCTGGGTGGTCACGGCCCTCGCGGCGGTCCTCGCCGTGCCGGCCGGGCTGAGCCCCGTCGCGCAAGCGGCACAGGCGGCCGACGGCGGTCCAGGCCGCCCCGTGGTTCCCAAGCCGCGCGAGGGCAAGGTCAAGGAGCTGAGCGCCCCCGGTGCCAGGAAGGCGCGCGAGCGAGTGGCCCAGGAGAGGGCCGGCAACGCCTCCGATGCCGCCAGGGCCTCCCAGCAGCAACGTGCCCACTGGCCGGGCCCCGGGACCGCCACGATGTCGCTCACGGGTACTAGCGCGCGAGCCACGGTGGGTGGGATCCCCGTGACCGTCAAGACCGGCATGTCTGCCAAGCCTGCCCGTACTGTCGCCGGCCAAGCCAGCATCAGCGTCCTCGACCGCAAGACCACCAAGGCGGCCGGGGTGCGCGGTGTCCTGCTCACCGCGCAGACGAACCAGCCCGGCAAGGCCGAACTGACCGTCGACTACGCCTCCTTCGCCTCCGCCATCGGCGGCGGCTGGTCCAGCCGACTGCGGCTCTCGCAGCTCCCCGCCTGTGCGCTGACCACGCCCAAGCTCGCCAAGTGCCGCACGCTCACCCCACTGAACTCCCGCAATGCCGTGCGCGCCCAGAGCCTGTCGGCCGCCGTGAGTCTGGCCGCCCCGACCGTGCTCGCCGTGACGGCCTCGGGCCCCGGGCCGTCCCCCTCCGGAGCCGGTGACTACTCCGCCACCCCACTCGCCTCCTCCTCGACCTGGGAGGCCGGCGGATCGTCGGGCTCGTTCACCTGGTCGTATCCGATGGATGCCCCCAAGGCCGCCGCGGGTCCGTCACCGTCCCTGAATCTGACGTACGACTCGGGCAGCATCGACGGCCGCACCGCCGCGACGAACAACCAGGGCACCTCGGTCGGCGAGGGCTTCGACCTGTCCACCGTCTCCTACATCGAGCGAAATTACGGCTCGTGCGACAAGGACGGGCACGACAAGCAGTACGACCTGTGCTGGAAGTACGAGAACGCCTCCCTCGTCCTCAACGGCAGGTCGACCGAACTGGTCAAGGACGACATCACCGGCAAGTGGCGACTGAAGAACGACGACGCGTCGACCGTCGCCTACGGCACGGGCGCCGCCAACGGCGACGACAACGGTGAACACTGGACCGTCACCACCGGCGACGGCACGAAGTACGTGTTCGGTCTCAACAAGCTGAGCGGCGCAGGCACTGAGCGGACCAACTCCGTATGGACCGCTCCCGTCTTCGGCGACGACACCGGCGAGCCCGGATACACCCAGGGCGACGCCTTCGGCGACCGCTGGCTGAACCAGGCCTGGCGCTGGAACCTCGACTACGTCGAAGACACCCACGGCAACGCCATGTCGTACTGGTACACGGCGGAAACCAACCACTACCGCAGGAACAAGGCCGGCACCGCCAACGCCGCGTACACGCCGGGCGGCTATCTGAACAAGATCCTTTACGGACAGCGCTCCGACACGCTCTTCACCGCCGAGGCGCCGGGCCGGGTGAACTTCACCTACGCCGAACGCTGCACGGTCTCCAATTGCTCCCCGCTCGGCGACGACACTTCCAAAAACTGGCCCGACATCCCCTACGACGCCATCTGCGCCTCCGGGGCCAATGACATCGACTGTCTTGCCGAGAGCCCGGCGTTCTTCTCCCGCAAGCGTCTCACCAAGATCGACACCGCGGTGTACTCGGGTACTGCCTATACCCCGGTCGACTCCTGGGCGTTCACGCAGAACTACGCGGACAACGGCGACATCGCCGACTCCTCCGACCAGACGCTCAGGCTGGACAGCATCCAGCGCACCGGTCACACCGGGACGGCCATCACGCTCGATCCGGTGTCGTTCACGTACCTCAAGCGGCCCAACCGGGTCGCCGGCGGCACTCAGCCGGGCGGAGGCAACATCCTCCCGCTCACCCGCCCTCGCGTGAGCACCATCACATCGGAAGCCGGCGCCATCACGACGGTCACGTACAACGACCCGGAGTGCGTGCGCGGTTCGCGGATGCCTGCCGCGGAGGACAGCAACGCCGAGTCCTGCTATCCGCAGTACTGGAACATCAACGGCGCGACGGACGCGACGCTGGACTGGTTCCACAAGTACCGCGTCACCGCCGTGACCACCGCGGACCCGTCCGGCTCCGGCGAACTGGTCGAGAACGCGTACACGTATGAGGACCCCGCCTGGCACTTCAACGACAGCCCCTTCGTCGCCGCCGACGAGCGCACCTGGTCCATCTGGCGCGGCTACCAGAAAGTCACCGTCCAGACCGGCGCCTCCACCGGTACCCGTTCCCGGACCGTGACGAGTTACCTCCAGGGCATGCACGGCGACCCCCGGAAGGCGGGCGGCACCCGGAGTGTGAACGTGCCCGGCATCGACTTCAGCGGGCTGGACGTTCCCGACGCCGTCGACGCGGACCAGTACGCCGGTTTCACCCGCCAGCAGATCACCTACAACGGCGGCAGCCCCGTCGGCGTCACGGTCAACACCCCCTGGTCGGCCAGGACTGCCACGCAGCACAAGTCGTACGCCGACATCGAGTCGTACTTCGTGCGTACCGGGACCCAGTCCACGCACACCTACCTCACCGTGCCCAAGACCTGGCGCACGGCGAGGGCGATCGCTAAGTACGACACCTACGGCATGGCGTACGAGGTCGACAACACGGGCGACATCGCGGACGGCAACGACGACACATGCACCCGTACCTGGTACGCACGCAATGACGCGAGAGGCATCAACAGTCTGGTCTCCCGCACTCGTACGGTCGGCCGTGTCTGTGCGATCGCGGAGGAAGACCTCAAACTGCCCGCGTCGGCGGCCACACGCGAAGACGTCCTGTCCGACACCGCGATCGTCTACGACAACGCCGATGCAACTGCCTGGTCGACCGGCCAGACCCTCACAAAGGGCGAGGCGACCTGGACCGGCCGTGCTTCCGCCTATCCGGCCACCACGACGGGTGGCGAACGCCACCCGTCGACCTGGCAGACGATGGCCAAGGCCACGTACGACACTCTCGGCCGTCCCCGCAGGGTGACGGACACGGCCGGCCGGCCGACGACAACGGACTACACCCCGGTCGGCGCCGGAATCCTCACGAAGACGATTGTCACCAACCCCAAGACCCACAAGACGATCACTTTCCTCGACGGCGTGCGCGGACTGCCACTGCGCACCTACGACGCCAACTCGAAGAAGACCGAGCAGACGTACGACGGTCTGGGGCGCCTCACGGGAGTCTGGCTGCCGAACCGCAGCAAGGACGGCGGCCAGTCGGCCAGCATGACCTTCGCGTACACGCTCAAGCGAGGCGTGGCCCCCTCCATCGCCACCTCGACGATCAAGTCCTCGGACACGGTGACGACGTCGTACGCGATCTTCGACTCGCTGCTCCGCCCGCTGCAGACACAAAGTCCGACACCGAACGGCGGGCGTCTGCTCACGGACACGCGATACGACTCGCGTGGCCTGGCCTACGAGACGTACGCAGACATCTACGACACCGCCAAGACACCGAACGGCACGTACGCCCGTGCCGAATACGGAGGTGCGCCCAAGCAGATCGCCACCGTCTTCGACGGTGCCGGGCGCGCCACGAGCAGCAGCTTCCATGTCTTCGGTGTGAAGAAGTGGACCACGACCACGAGTTACACGGGTGACTCCACGGCGACGAGCGCGGTGAGCGGAGGACAGGCCACCCGGGTCATCACCGATGCCCTCGGCCGTGCGGTCGAGCGCCGTGAGTACGCGGGCCCAGATCCCGCCGATGCCGCATACGGCGGCGGTCTCGGCGTCCCGTACACCTCCACGTCCTTCACGTACACGCGCGATGCCCAGCAGGACACGATCACCGGACCGGACGGTGCCAAGTGGTCCTATACCTATGACCTCTTTGGCCGTCAGGTCAGTGCGACGGACCCGGACAAGGGCACTTCCAAGACCGAATACACGGCCTTGGACCAGGTCGACTGGACCGAAGACTCAGCGGGCAAGCGAGTGCTCTACGGCTATGACGAGCTCGGCCGCAAGACCGGCCTCTGGTCCTCTGCCCGTACGGACGCCAACAAGCTTGCAGCGTGGACCTTCGACACCCTGGCCAAGGGATACGGAGACAGTTCCACGCGCTATGACGGCGGGGCGACCGGCAAGGCGTACACGAAGAAGATTGTCACCTACGACACCCTCTACCGGCCCACGAAGACACAGCTGCTGCTGGACGCCAACGAGCCGCTCGTCCTGGCCGGTGCCGCACAGACCAGTTACACCTTCGAGGGTGCCTTCAACCTCGACGGCACTGTGCAGAACTCCACCGAACCGGCGGCCGGCGGACTACCCGCGGAGACGATCGAGAACCGCTACACACCCACCGGCCAGCCGACCGCCGTCTACTCGGGAACGTCGGGCTACTTGCAAGGTGCGAGCTACAGCGAGCTGGGGCTGCCACAGCAGCTGACGCTCGGAGTCTCCGCATCGGCGGAAGCCAAAATGACGTACGTCGACAACCGGTACGAGCCGGGCACGGACCGTCTCACCCGCTCCTTTGTGACGACGCCTCAGACCGCTCCGTACAAGCCGCAGGATCTGAGCTACGTGTACGACGACGCGGGCAATGTAACGAAGATCGCCGACACCCCCAATGCGGCGCCTGCGCTCGCGACCGACATCCAGTGCTTCGCCTACGACGGTCAACGCCGTCTGACGGAGGCGTGGACGCCGTCGACGGACGACTGCACGAGCAAGACCCTGGGCGGCCCGGCGCCGTACCGGAACGGCTACACCTACAACACAGCCGGCCAGCGGGCCACCGAGACCGTGACTCCCGTGACCGGCGCCGCGACGACCACCAACTACTGCTACACGAGCACGTCTCAGCGCCACACGTTGACTGCGACGAAGAAGACGCCGGACTGCACGGGTGTCACGCCGGGCTACGGCTACGACAAGACGGGAAACACCACCAAGCGCTCGGGCCCGACCGGCGTCACCCAGGACCTGACCTGGAATGCCGAAGGCAAGATCGCCACCCTGGCCGAGGGGGCGAAGAAGACGAGCTACCTCTACGACGCGGAGGGCACGCTCCTGATCCGCCGGGCTGGCGGGGACGGGGAGAGCGTCCTGTACCTGGGCGCGACGGAGATCCATCACAAGGTCGCGGGCACGTCGAAGAAGACCTGGGCGACCCGCGCATACGCGGCGGGCCCGCAGACGATCGCACTCCGTACGAATGAGTCGGGCACGTCGAAGCTCTCGTTCCTGGCGGGCGATCACCACGGCACGGGCAGTCTGGCGCTGGATGCCACAACTCAGGCGATCACCAAGCGCTTCACGACCCCGTTCGGCGCTCCGCGCGGGGGAGCGGTGGGAACTTGGCCGGACGACAAGGCGTTCCTCGGCAAGCCGGCCGACACTACGACGGGCCTGACCCACATCGGCGCCCGCGAATACGACCCCGGCATCGGTCAGTTCATCAGCGTCGACCCTGTCCTGGCTCCTGACCAACATCAGTCCCTCAACGGCTACGCCTACGCCAACAACGCGCCGGTCACGTCCTCGGACCCCAGCGGCTTGTTCTGCGACGGATGCAGTGCCAACGCGGACAACTCGGCGTGGCAGCCATCCCACGGCCCGGGCTGCACTACCGAAGGCTGCTACGACACTTCCGGCAACATCACCAGCGGCGGCGGCACCGAAAGCACTGGCGGAACAGCCAGTGGTGGCGGTGGAGGCACATCAAGCGACGGCCAGCCGATGATCGACGGCATCCGAATGCCCCCGTACAAGGAACTGAGCAACTATGCGGCTGGATATGCCGACCAGGATACCTATGGCTACCGGATAGAGAAGTGGGCCAAGAATAATTGCTCTCGGCCTGATGGGCCTAGTTCCAACTATGTGGGCTTCTGCGGCACGGCGAAGGCGGCGGGGCTGCTGGAAGTCGGTGACGATCCGTTCGGAGTCAAGGTCGTCGGGCGGTGTGTTTTCAAGGGAGAGAATTGCGGCGAGGCTGCGGTCACCGTCGGGCTCTATCTCGTTGGTGCAGGAGTGGAATGGGCAGCAGCCAGAAGAGCCGCAGCGAGTTCGATCGCAGCCAACGGGGAATCCGGTGCGATAGCGAAAGCTCTGAGTGGGTGTAGATGCTTCCTCGCCGGCACTGACGTTTTGATGGCTGATGGTTCCGTAAAGGTCATCGAGGATGTCAGACTCGGTGATGAAGTGCTTGCGACTGATCCCGTGAGCGGAAAGTCCGGGAAGCGTAAGGTAACCCGCCTCATCGTCACCGAAGCTGACAAGCACTTCAACGAACTGACGATCTCGACTGAGGACGGCCCGAAGAAACTCACCGCCACGCACGAGCATCCCTTCTGGTCACCGTCTGAGAAGCAGTGGGTCGAAGCTGGCAAGCTCAAGCCTGGCATGAGACTGCTCACGGATGACGGCACCACCCTCGCTGTGGCGGGCAATCGCGCCTTTGCCAAGCATGCTCGGACCTACAACCTCACCGTGGACGACCTGCACACGTACTATGTGCTGGCAGGCGAGACTCCCGTCCTCGTGCATAATTCAAACGGTTTCTGTGGCGTGGAGGTCGGGAACGGCGCGTCGCTGGATAATCTAACGGGGTCGGAACGAGCCAGAATCCAAAATGCGGCCGACCGTATCGGCCATCCCATATCTGTTGTGGGAAGTCGATCCATTGGGAAGGCTGGGCCTGAATCCGATTGGGACTACGTGATCACCGGCATCAATAGCAGGACGAAGCATTCCGTGAAAAGCTCTCTACCTCAAGGCGCAGTCGAGCTTGGCTACGGCAGGCGATACGACATCTTCACTAGCGAGCTGGCTGAAGGTGCTCCCTACATTACGTTCCATCCAAGGGGGTAGGAGTTGATGGAGATTGAGCTCCTCGGGGAGAGTGGCAATTGCGCCCTGGCGTCTCGCGCCAGTCGGCAGTTTCCTGGACTGCTAATCCAAGGGGACACACTCAACTCGCTGAGAGAAGTTGCAGGCGGTCTTGTGAGTGAACTCGAATCAGGAGCTGTCGAGGACGGTCGATTCTCTGCAATGGAGATTAAGGAGGCGCTTGACGAGTTCGTTGCCACCTATGAGCGTCTGATGAGAGAGGCAGGCCGTTCCCTTCCGTACTGAATTGGCATCCCTCAGATGCTTTGACGGCAACGCGATCGGACGGCTTCTGGAGTGGTTGCGATGGGCATCGGGGCGCACCGCAGCCACTCCGGCGAGTTGTCGAGCAGGCGTCCCCTGATCTACGTAGCCAAGGCGTCCGCTCAGGACACGAGGGTGTCTAGTCACGGGAGCAGATGGCGGTGGAGTGGCACAGGCGGCGGACCCGGAGGTGGCGCACGAGCAGGATGTGGCTTGGTCCTGCTTCCCTCTTGGGCCAACCCCTATGATTAGGGCGCCTCTTCGGGTGACGTGGGCCGATCCTTGCTCCCCTGGGAGCCTTGCGTCGTACTCTGCTGTGAAGTGGGTTGCGCAGAGAGGGGCAGGGCCATGCCGTCCGATGTCACCGCTAACCCCCTCATCGAGCCCATCGCGTTCGGTCAGCGGATGCAGGTCCTGCGCACCCGCCGGGGCATGAGTCGTACCGTGCTCGCCGGGCTGATTGGGAAGTCTCCGAGCTGGGTGAAGCAAGTTGAGGGAGGGCAGCTGCAGATGCCCAAGCTGCCCATGGTGCTGCGGATCGCCGAGGCGTTGCGCGTGAGGGATCTCTCCGAGCTCATGGGTGATCAGTCCGTACCCACAGCATTGTTCGCCGGTCCGGGTCATGCGCGACTTCCGCGGGTGCGTGCGGCTATCGACGCGTATCCGTTCATGGCCGGCTTCGAGGCTCCGCCTGCTGCCCACTTGGAGGCTCGCCTTGTGCGGGCCTGGAGGGCTCGGCACTCATCGCCGAACCACCGAGACGTCGTTGGGGCCCTGTTGCCCGAGTTGATCCGTGACGCGCAGCTCGGTGTGCGGCAATCAGAGACGGCGGCTCAGCGGCGCTCGGCGCAATCGCTGCTGTCGCAGACGTACAGCCTCTGCCAGTTCTTCATCGCCTACCAGCCCGACGCTTCGCTGCTGTGGCGTGTGGTCGAGCGGGGGATGGTCGCGGCACTGGAATCGGAGGACCCGCACACGCTCGGGGTGGCGGCCTGGCTTGCCGCGCAGGCGCACCGTGACAGCGGCCCGGCCCATTTCGATGCGGCTGATGCGGTGACCTTGGAGACGATCCGCTACCTGGAGCCGCTGTTGCCGGAGGCTGGTGATGACGTGCTCGCCATCGCCGGAGCCCTCCAGTTCGAGGCGGGATACACGGCAGCGCGCCGGGGCGATACCGGCTCTGTGTGGAGGTACTGGGATGTTGCGCGAGCCATGGCCGAGCGACTGCCGACCGATTACTACCACCCCGTCACATCGTTCTCCCGGGCCGTCATAGGGGCCCACGCGGTGACCGTCGCTGTTGAGCTGCACGCGGGTGGGGAGAGTGTCAGGCAGGCTGCTGCGGCCGATGCCGCGACGATTCCATCCCGCCCGCGGCGCGCCCGGCACCGTATTGAAGAGGCCCGTGGATACCAATTGGGCGGGCAGCCCGAAGTGGCCTTGGCGGCTCTGGACAAGGCGTATGAAGCGGCCCCGGAGACCATGCGCTACAACGGCTACGCGCGCCGCATCCTCTTGGAGGAAGCAGAATCGAAGAGCCCGTCCCAGCGGCGACGGGCCAGCGAACTCGCCGTGAAGGTTGGGATGTTGGCTGCCTGACGGAAGGGGCAGGAACTCTGCCCCTTCCTCCTGCGCAGGGGACCTACGGTCGGTGGTCGTACGACTACCGAAGACCCCCGCGGCCGCGGTAACGGCCCGGGGGCGTGGTCCACCTGAAGAAAGCAGGTCGACGTGCCGCACTGTATCGCCCGTATCTTCGAGCAGTTACTGAGACTGCTGTTCCCCGCCCGTGGCCGGCACAGGGCTGTCCGGTCGGCGCCCTTCGTCGCAGCCCTGGCTGCGCCGGATTCCGCTGCCTGCGTACGTGTCCCGTCGTTGCTGCGGGGTGAGGACTCCGCGCTCGTACGCCCCTATCTCGTTGCGCACGAACAACGACTCCGCAGACAGCGCCGCCTGGTCCTGTGGCTCGCGTCGTACGGCATCGATCTCGACACCCGGAACATCCATGGGCTGGAGCCGCCTGATGGGCATGGAGCCAGCCGCCCGGCTGCTGCCCTGGACCGGCCCTGAGGGCAAGCCCTGCTACCTGCTCACGGACAAGGGTGGGGGCTATGTCTCCCGGGTCGCCGACCAGATCGAGTCCGTTCAGCTGGGAATGGGCGCCGAACTGCTCGGTCATGCGGAGGCGTTGCTCGACGACCCGCGAGCCGACGCCTTCCAGCTCCGCTATCTCTCGGCGCGGCTGACTGAAGCGCTGCGGGACGTCATGCGCGTCGCTGAAAGCCGTGGAGCCCGACTGCCCGAACCGGACACCGCCCCGCCGTCCGGACCCTGAGGGCCTCAGCGGCCAGGCAGAGCCCTATGGCAGCGCGAGTGCGGTCGAGTTTCGGATTCGCTGGCGCAAGCAACAGGAGAAGTAAGAAGACGCTTTGTCGACAAGGGAACTGCCGCCTCCGGGGCGGCAGTTCGCTTTTATGTCACAGTTGCATCCCCGCAGGTCAGGCAACCTCCCTCATACCGGACATCGCGCGCGCAACGAGCTTGACGCGTCCGCGGAAACTGGGAAAGCTGACGCGCGGCATGCGTATCTCTGGGGCGTGTGTGAACGGGGGCCGAGCGAAACCGCCCCCTACGCCGCCCGCCCCAAGCGCTGCTCCATTGACGAATAGCTACTGGGGGTAGCAGCCAGATGACCAAGAAGACGCGTATCCGTGTGGCACGTATAGCCGCCGGCGCGGTGATCGCCGCCGGTGCTTCGCTGACCGCCGCCGGTGCCGCTTCGGCCGTCGGTGTCGACATCAACGTGGGTCCCCTCGAAGTGTCGGCCAACGCCGACCAGTCGGGGCTCGACGCCGGTCTCGGTATCGACGCCGACCCGACGACGATCCCGGAGCCGACTCCGCCGGTCACGCCGCCGGTGACCCCGCCGGTCACCCCGCCGGTGACCCCTCCGGTCACGCCGCCGGTCACGCCGCCGACGACGCCGGAGCCGCCGACGACCCCGCCGACTGATAAGCCGACCGATAAGCCGACGGACAAGCCCACCGACAAGCCGACGGGCGACCCGTCCGAGGACCCGACCGGCGACGCGGGTAACGGCACCGGTGGCGACGACGCCGGCACCTGCACCGTCGACCTCGACGGTGCCAAGTGCGCGGACAACACCGACACCGACAGCGCCGGCTCCAAGCCGGTCGAGCAGGGCAAGGCCAAGGAGGAGCTGGCTGAGACCGGCGCCGCCGAGACCACCTTCCTGCTGATCGGTGCCGCGACGATGATCGCCGGTGGCATCGGCTTCCGTATGCTGCCGCGTCTCGTCGGTGGCGGACGCACCGTCGCCTAAGCGACACAGCGCGTAAGGCAGCACGTAAGAGGAGGGCCCGGGACGCCACAGCGTCCCGGGCCCTCCTCTTATACGTATGTCTACGCGGTCTGGTGCGCGGCCAGCAGCGCCAGGGCCGCTATCAGCACCACCAGCAGGGTCACCAGCGCCACCGGGCTCAGGCCGCCGAACGGGCCCTCCTGCTGCAGCCGCGCGCGGTTCGCCCGGCACACCGGGCAGCGGCCCTCGTTCACCGGGGCCGCGCAGTTGGCGCACACCAATCGGTCGTAGGTCATGCGCTCTCCTCCTCCCGCGCGCCGGAGCCGCAGGCGCGGACCGTAGGCACAGATCTCTTGGACAACGCTCAAGGAAACGCCACTGTTCCCCTACCACTGTGCCAGCTCCCGCGTGTTTCGGCGCGCCGCCCCGGTCGCGGCCATTCCGTTACGGGACAAAGTGCGCAACCCGTGACGTCGACTGCGAGTGCCGGGCTCCTTCGCGTAGTGTCACGCACACCTACCCCCGGACGACCGTGGTGCACCCGTGATCCGATTCGACAACGTCTCCAAGACCTACCCCAAGCAGAGCCGCCCAGCCCTGCGCGATGTTTCGCTCGACATCGCCAAGGGAGAGTTCATCTTCCTCGTGGGCTCGTCCGGTTCCGGAAAGTCGACCTTTCTGCGCCTCGTTCTGCGCGAGGAGCGGGCCAGCCAGGGCATGGTGCATGTCCTCGGCAAGGACCTGGCCCGGCTGTCGAACTGGAAGGTGCCGCAGATGCGCCGCCAGCTCGGCACCGTCTTCCAGGACTTCCGCCTCCTCCCCAACAAGACCGTCGCCGAGAACGTGGCGTTCGCTCAGGAGGTCATCGGCAAGCCGCGCGGAGAGATCCGCAAGGCCGTGCCCCAGGTTCTCGACCTCGTCGGCCTCGGCGGCAAGGAGGACCGGATGCCCGGTGAGCTCTCCGGTGGTGAGCAGCAGCGCGTCGCGATCGCGCGGGCCTTCGTCAACCGCCCCATGCTGCTGATCGCCGACGAGCCGACCGGAAACCTCGACCCGCAGACCTCCGTGGGCATCATGAAGCTGCTGGACCGGATCAACCGGACCGGCACCACCGTGATCATGGCGACCCACGACCAGAACATCGTCGACCAGATGCGCAAGCGCGTCATCGAGCTCGAGAAGGGCCGTCTCGTACGCGACCAGGCACGCGGCGTCTACGGCTACCAGCACTGAGACCGTACAGACTGAAAGGCTGAAAGCTCGCCATGCGCGCCCAGTTCGTCCTGTCGGAGATCGGCGTCGGTCTCCGCCGCAATCTCACGATGACCTTCGCCGTCATCGTTTCGGTAGCCCTTTCGCTCGCCCTCTTCGGCGGTGCGCTGCTCATGCGCGAGCAGGTCAGCACGATGAAGGACTTCTGGTACGACAAGGTCAACGTCTCCATCTTCCTCTGCAACAAGAACGACGCGACGACCTCGCCGAAGTGCGCCAAGGGCGCCGTCACTGCTCAGCAGAAGGAGCAGATCGAGGCCGATCTCAAGAAGATGGACGTCGTCGACACCGTCCAGAAGGAGACGGCCGACGAGGCCTACAAGCACTACCGGGAGCAGTACGGCGACACTCCCATCGCCTCCACGATCACGCCCGACCAGATGCAGGAGTCGTTCCGCGTCAAGCTGGACGACCCGGAGAAGTACAAGGTCGTCGCGACCGCGTTCGCCGGCCGGGACGGTGTGCAGTCCGTCCAGGACCAGCGCAACATCCTGGAGAACCTCTTCTCCCTCATGAACGGCATGAATGTCGCCGCGCTCTTCGTGATGGCGCTGATGCTGGTGATTGCGCTGATGCTGATCGTCAACACCGTGCGGGTGTCGGCGTTCAGCCGCCGTCGTGAGACCGGCATCATGAGACTTGTGGGAGCATCCAGCTTCTACATCCAGATGCCGTTCATCATGGAGGCCGCCTTCGCCGGTCTGCTGGGTGGTCTGGTCGCCTCCGCCATGCTGCTCGTGGGCAGGTATTTCCTGATCGACCACGGTCTGGCGCTCTCCCAGAAGATGCAACTGGTCAACTTCATCGGCTGGGACGCCGTGGTGACCAAGCTGCCTCTGGTGATCGCGATCGGGCTGCTGATGCCGGCCATGGCCGCTTTCGTCGCTTTGCGCAAGTACCTCAAGGTGTGACAAGCACCCCTGGCGCCGTACGGCCAACAGCCGTACGGCGCCCTTTGCTTGTCCTAGAGTGGGCGCCATGCCGGGCCCGGAATTCTTGCCTCGGCCCCGCCGCATCCGCCGCGGGGCGGCCCTGACGTTGGTTTTCGCCGGCGTGCTCGCCACCGCGGCCGCCACCGACGGTCTGCCGCGTGACGGCGGGAAGACGTCCCGCCCCCTTGCCGCCCGCGCCGCTGCCGCGACCGTCGACCGCGACGACGTGGCCAGGGCCGCCGCGGAGGCGATGGCGGACGGCAAGTCCGGCACGAAGGCGGCCGAGGCCGTTGTCAGCCGCAGCGGGGACCGCTGGGGCGCGGTGTACGACAAGAGCGAGTACGCGGAGTTCGAGCAGGCCCTCGACGGCGAGTACACGGGCGTCGGCCTCGGGGCCAGACGCGCCGCCGACGGGCGTGTGGAGGTGGCCAGGGTCCAGCCGGGCGGGCCCGCCGACAAGGCCGGTATCAAAGCCGGCGACCGGCTCCGCACGGTCGACGGCCTCGACGTCGACAAGCGTCCCGTCACCGACGTCGTGGCGCTGCTGCGCGGCGGCGACCGTACGAGCGTGGTCCTGGGCCTCGAGCGCGACGGCCGGAAGTGGGCCGAGACACTGCTGCGCGCCAGGCTGACCACCGAGGCGGTCACCGTCCAGCACCTCGACGGCGGGGCCGTGATGATCAAGGTCGCCTCGTTCACCAAGGGCTCGGGCGCGAAGGTACGCAACGCCGTCCGGGCCGCCCCTGCCGGGGCCGGCGTCCTGCTCGACCTGCGCGGCAACGCCGGCGGGCTGGTCGCCGAGGCCGTCACCGCCGCCTCCGCCTTCCTGGACGGCGGCCTGGTCGCCACGTACGACATAAGAGGCGAGCAGCGCGCTCTGTACGCCACGGCAGGCGGCAACACCGAGAGGCCGGTGGTCGCGCTCGTCGACGGCGGCACCATGAGCGCCGCCGAGCTGGTCACCGGGGCGCTGCAGGACCGCGGCCGCGCGATCACTGTGGGATGGCGCACCTTCGGCAAGGGCTCGGTCCAGATGCCCAGCCGCCTTCCGGACGGTTCGGTCGCCGAGCTGACCGTCGGCCACTACCGCACACCGGCGGGCCACAGCGTCGACGGCCGGGGCATCACGCCGGACCTGATGGCGGGCAAAGGGGCCGAGAAACGGGCCGAGACGGTATTGAGTGGCCTCGGGGGAGGGTCGTAGTGCGAAAATGACCGCACTATGGCAAAGGAAACAGGGCGCAAGCTGATCGCGCAGAACAAGAAGGCGCGGCACGACTACCACATCATCGACACTTACGAGTGCGGTCTCGTGCTGACGGGTACCGAGGTGAAGTCGCTGCGCCAGGGCCGGGCCTCGCTGGTGGACGGCTTCGTCCAGATCGACGGCAACGAGGCGTGGCTGCACAACGTGCATGTTCCCGAGTACACCCAGGGGACGTGGACCAACCACAGCGCGCGGCGCAAGCGGAAGCTGCTGATGCACCGTGCCGAGATCGACAAGCTCGCGTCGAAGACGCAGGAGACGGGCCACACGATCGTGCCGCTCGCGCTGTACTTCAAGGACGGCCGGGCCAAGGTCGAGATCGCGCTGGCGAAGGGCAAGAAGGAGTACGACAAGCGGCAGACGCTGAGGGAGAAGCAGGACCGGCGGGAGACGGACCGCGTGATCTCGGCGGCGAAGCGGCGTCAGCGCGCCTGAGCGCCGACGTGCCCGAGGGCCGACGTGCCTGAGCGCCGATGTGCCCGAGGGGCGGCGGTCCTGAGCGGTGGGCGCGGGGGAATAGGCTGGCACGGTCGTGCGTTGGTCACGTACGATGGCACCTGCACCTCACGGGGTGTGTACCACCTTGATAAATCAACATGGGGATGATCGGTTTCGACAGCGGATGTCGAAGCAGGGGAAGCGAGCCGAGGAAGCGGCAATGATCTCGTAAACCATATGTCGCAACCAATAATCGCCACTTCCAAGAGCGATTCCCGCGCCTTCGCGCTCGCTGCCTAATTAGCAGCTAGCGAAGGCCTTCGGGTGTCAGCCCGGGGCTGTTCCCGACCCGGATCCTGGCATCAGCTAGGGAACTAAACCTCTAAGCCCGGTCACGGGGCGTAGAGGGAAATCAAACAGTGACTGGGCCCGTCGGAGACTTGTTCGCGTGATCACCGGGGCCGAGAAAATCGCAGCGAACTGCGCTCGGAGAAGCCCTGTTTCTGCACCGTTGGACGCGGGTTCGATTCCCGCCATCTCCACAATTCCCATGTGAGGCGAAGGCCCGGCTGCCACGGCAGCCGGGCCTTCGTCGTGTCTACGGCGTGCGAGCCGGCGTGCTTGCCGAGGCTCAGGCCGCCGGCTGGTGGCCGCCGGTCAGCACTCCGAGCAGGTGATCCATCTCGCTGCGCCAGATGCGGTGCACATTCATCCGGGTCGGCTGCGGCTGCCCGGGCAGCTGGAAGCGGAACGAGCTCCAGATGGTGTTGCGCTTGACGTCACCGATCATTCCGACGACTTCGGCCGGCTGCAGTGCGAAGGCGATCTCCTGCGGGCGGTTGCTCATCCGGCCCGCCTTGTGGACGACCACGGCCTGCTCGGTCACGGTGATGAAGTAGTACGTCAGAAACGCCTGGCCTATCAGGCCGAGCATGCTCATCAGCCACACACTGGGGCCGGCGATGGCCTGGATGGTGACGATCGGCCGGTCGGCCGGATTGGCCTGTGTGATGGCGGCAGCCACCTGCTGCTGGATGGTTGCCTTCTTGATGGCCATGGGCCCTCCCCTGAGCGGAACGCAGGCCCCCGCTTGGGGGCGGTGCAGCGTATCGCCCTGTCCCGAGCGGCATCCGCCCGGGGGCGGGGGTCAGGGCCGCCCCTTCGCCGCCGCGGACAGCAGCAGCGCGACCGCGGCTGCCGCGAGTGGGACCAGGTATCCGTACGGTCTGCTCGCGTGCTCCACCGTCCAGCCGCCCGTCGCCGAGCCGGCGGCTATGCCGCCGAGCAGCGCGGTGACCGCGAGCGTCATGCCCTCGTTCAACCGGCCTTCCGGGGTCAGGCGTTGGACCAGCGTCATACCGGTGACCATGGTCGGGGCCGTGGCCATGCCGGCCAGCAGCAGCGCTCCGGCCAGCGTGAGCAGCGAGCCGGTGGCGGCGGCGAGCAGCGGCAGTGACATCAGCGCCGTCATCGCGGCGACGCAGGTCAGCAGGCGGCGCGGAAGGCTGCGGGCGGGGCGTACGGAACCGTAGAGCAGGCCCGCCGCGCACGACCCGGCCGCCTGGAGCGCGAGCACCGCGCCCGCGGCGCTCGCATGCCCGCGGTCGTCCGCGAACGCGATCGTCACGACCTCCATGGAGCCGAAGACCGCTCCCGTGGCGAGGAAGACGGCGAGCATCGCGGGCATTCCCGGCGTACGGAGCGGGGATCCGGTGTGTGTCGGGAATGCGGCCGGCGGAGGTTCGGTGGAGCGCTGGGCGGCGAAGATCAGTACGCCTGTCAGCAGCAGGATCGCACCGGTCAGCGTGCCCGCCTCGGGGAAGAGCGCGGAGCACAGGAACGCCGCGAGCACCGGGCCGAGCATGAAGCACAGCTCGTCGGCGGCCTGCTCGAAGGAGTTCGCCGTGTGCAGCGCGGCCGCGTCGCCCCGGTGGAGGTGGGCCCAGCGGGCGCGGGACATGCCGCCGGTGTTGGGGGTGGTGGCCGTGGCGGCGTACGTGGCGAAGAGCGTCCAGTCGGGCGCGCCGAAACGTACGCACAGCAGCAGCGCGAGCGAGCCGAGGGCGGCGAGCGCGGTGGCGGGCACGGCGATACGGGCCTGCCCGTGCCGGTCAACGAGCCGGGCGGTCCATGGCGCGACCAGCGCGGTGACGGCGAGGCCGGTCGCGGTGACGGCTCCGGCGAGGGCGTACGAGCCACGGGACCCGGCGATCATGATGACGGCGCTCACGCTGAACATGCCCATGGGGAGGCGGGCGATGAGGTTGCCGAGGGTGAAGGCCGCGGCGCCCTGCGGCTCGAAGAGCCGGCGGTAGGGGGCGAGGCGGGACATTCCCCGAACGGGCCCTCCGCAGGCGTCGGCAGTGGTCGACTGCGGGGAGTCGGTTGATTGCGGCATGGGGCAACCCTCGCCGCGGCCCTCCTGCCGCGTCCAACACCTGCTCCCGCCCCATTGACGCACCCGCGTTGTAGATTCACCGCGTGCCCCAGGACATGGACCCCCGGCTGCTCCGCGCCTTCACCGCCGTCGCCGACGAGCTGCACTTCACCCGTGCCGCCGCCCGGCTGTATGTCGCGCAGCAGGCCCTCAGTCGAGATATCCGGAGGCTGGAGCGGGAGTTGGGTGCCGAGCTGTTCGTACGGACCACCCGCCGGGTGACCCTCACGGCCGACGGCGAGCGGCTGCTGCCGTACGCCCGGCGGGTGCTTCTGGCCCAGGACGAACTGCTGGCCGCCTCCTCCGGCGCGTCCCGGCCGCTACTCGTCGACCTCAACGGCGAGGGCATGGCATCCGGCCGGGTGCTGGCCCGGGCCCGTGAACTCGCCCCGGAGTGCGAGCTGATGGCCCGCTTCGAGAGCGGGCTGACGGGCGCCGCCGCCGAGATCCTGGCGGGGCGGCTCGATGTCTCCTTCGGGCGCTTCGCCGGGCTCGAGCCCGGCATACGGACGCTCCTGTCCCACCAGCCCGTGCGGTACGAGCCGATGGCCGTACTGCTGCCGCACGACCACCCTCTCGCCAACACACCCCGGATCCCGTTGAACGCTATGGCGGGCGAGACCGTATATGCCGGTGCGGGCAATCCGCGCACCCTGGAGTGGACGGATCTGGCGCGCCGCCTGTTCGCGGGGCGCGGGATCGCGATAGCGCCGCCGGCGCCCGTGGCGGTCGGTGCCGAGGAGTTCCGGAGGGTGATGGCCAAGACGCGTAACCCGGTCCTGGCCGTCGTGGACTTTCCGGCCATGCCGGACACCGTGCTGCGCCCGATCGTCGACCCCGTACCGCTGTCACCGCTCTCGCTGGTGTGGCGCAGAGGATTGCGCCACCCCGGAGTGGACGCGCTTCGAGCGGCGGCCACCCAACTGGCCTCGCAAGAGGGATGGCTGGAACGGGACCCTTCTGGTTGGTTGCCGGAATGTGACATGTCGCTGATGTGTGACAACAACTGACACAGGGGACCCGGGTGTCATCGGTGTGCGCTACATTCTGGGTCCGGGTGCATGGGGTATGGGGGCGTTCGGATTGGGTGGGGACCCGGTCCGGCAAACACCGGTCAGTCGTATGCGCGCTCGATTTTCAGTCAGTGGGGGTGTGTGTACAACTGTGGATAATTGGCATGAAGATTCCCGTATCGGTCATACTCATGAGCCGTACGAAGTCACTGTCCAACTGGACGGACTTGGCCGAATACTGGGGGATCTACCGCCCGAGCCGACTCCGCATGAGGGCTCCGACGGACCGGTGTTCGTCGATGAGAGCGGCCGCCGCAGCAAGAAGTTCCGTCGCCTCGGCTGGGTCTTCGCCATCGCCTGCGCCTGCTATGCCGTGACGCTCGTCGCCGCCCTCGTCGGCGGCAACTCCAGCGCGCCCTGGCTGCCCGGCATAGGCCAGCAGGGCAAGGAGCAGACCGACAAGGTCGAGATACAGCCCGCCCCCACCGACGGCGCCTCCGTGGCGGCCACCCCCGGCGGCGTACCCGGCGCCCCCACCCCGACCGACTCCACCGGCGCCGTGCTGCCGCAGCCGTCGGGCGGTGTGTCGAACGGCATCTCCGGCGGAGTGCCGGCCACGCCGGGCCCCGGCGCCTCCGGCTCCGCGTCGCCCAAGCCCTCCGGCGGCGGCGGCCTTCCCGGTCCCGGGCCCTCCGCCTCCTCCTCCCCGGGCGCCGGCGGAAGCGATCCGGGACCCGAGCCCGAAGGCAGCCCCTCCGTTCCCGTTCCGCCCGACCCCGGTCCGACCGGCGGCGCGACCGAGCCACCCATGCAAGAAGGCGCGCTCTAGAAATGACACTCCCCATCAACACGGCCCCGCGGCGGCGGCGGAGAGCCCGGCGCACCGTACGGCGCAGGCTGCCCATGCGCTATCTGCTGCCCGTGGTCTTTCTCGTCGCGCTGCTCGCCATGCTGATGCTGCGCGGCTATGTGCACAGCGAGATCCTCGCCGACCACCGCGTCCGTCCCCCGGTGGCCACCGACCAGGTCCCCGACGAGATCCTCGAGGGCGGACCGGTCATCGACGCCCGCGGCAAGGCCGCACCCAGGGCGCTGAGCATCCCCGACAAACAGCTCGTGCTCACCTTCGACGACGGTCCGGACCCCGTCTGGACGCCGAAGGTGCTGGACAAGCTGAAGCAGTACAACGCCCACGGCGTCTTCTTCGTCACCGGCACCATGACCTCCCGCCACCCCGAGCTGGTGGAACGGATGGTGCGGGAGGGGCACGAGGTGGGTCTGCACACCTTCAACCACCCCGACCTCTCCTTCCAGTCCACCTCCCGCATCGACTGGGAGCTCTCGCAGAACCAGCTGGCGATCGCGGGCGCGGCGGGCATCCGTACCTCCCTCTTCCGGCCGCCGTACTCCTCCTTCGCGGACGCCATGGACAACAAGTCCTGGCCGGTCACCCAGTACATCGGCAGCCGCGGCTACATCACCGCCCTCAACAACACCGACTCCGAGGACTGGAAGCGCCCCGGCGTCGACGCGATCATCAAGCAGGCCACACCCAAGGGCACCCAGGGCTCGATCGTGCTGATGCACGACTCCGGCGGCGACCGCTCCCAGACCGTCGCCGCCCTCGGCCGCTTCCTGCCGCAGATGAAGGCCAGGGGCTACCGCTTCGCCAACCTCACCGAGGCGCTCGGCGCCCCCAGCGCCCACACCGTCGTCACCGGTCCCGAGCTGTGGAAGGGCAAGGCGTTCGTCGCCGCCGTCGCCTTCTCGGAGAACACCACCGAGGTCCTGGTCGTCGGCCTGGCCGCGATCGGTGTGCTGGTCTTCGCGCGCTTCGGGCTGATGCTGCTGCTCTCCTTCGCGCACGCCCGCAAGGTGCGCAGGCCCGGCTTCAGCTGGGGCCCGCCGATCACCGGACCCGTGTCCGTGCTCGTCCCCGCGTACAACGAACGCGAGTGCATAACCAACACGGTGCGTTCGCTGATGGCGAGCGACCATCCCATCGAGGTCATCGTCATCGACGACGGCTCCACCGACGGCACCGCGGACATCGTCGAGGCGCTGCGGCTGCCGAATGTCCGCGTTGTACGCCAGGAGAATTCCGGAAAGCCCGCAGCCCTCAACAACGGCATCCGGCACGCCCGTTACGAGATCGTCGTGATGATGGACGGCGACACCGTCTTCGAGCCGTCGACCGTGGGCGAGCTGGTACAGCCCTTCGGAGACATGCGCGTCGGCGCGGTCGCGGGCAACGCCAAGGTCGGCAACCGCGACAGCCTGATCGGGGCCTGGCAGCACATCGAGTACGTGATGGGCTTCAACCTGGACCGCAGAATGTACGACCTGCTGGGCTGCATGCCCACCATCCCCGGTGCGGTCGGCGCCTTCCGCCGCCAGGCCCTGGAGCGCGTCGGCGGCATGAGCGAGGACACCCTCGCCGAGGACACCGACATCACCATGGCCATGCACCGCGACGGCTGGCGCGTCGTCTACGCCGAGCGGGCGCGCGCCTGGACCGAGGCGCCGGAGACCGTGCAGCAGCTGTGGTCCCAGCGCTACCGGTGGTCGTACGGCACCATGCAGGCAATCTGGAAGCACCGCGGCGCCCTGGTCGAACGCGGAGCTTCGGGCCGCTTCGGCCGGGTGGGCCTGCCGCTGGTCTCCCTCTTCATGGTCCTCGCGCCGCTGCTGGCCCCGCTGATCGACGTCTTCCTGCTGTACGGACTGGTCTTCGGCCCCACCCAGAAGACGATCGCCGCCTGGCTCGGAGTCCTCGCGATCCAGATCGTCTGCGCCGCGTACGCCTTCCGGCTCGACCGCGAGCGCATGATCCATCTGATCTCGCTGCCTCTCCAGCAGCTCCTCTACCGGCAGCTGATGTACGTCGTACTGCTGCAGTCCTGGATAACGGCGCTGACCGGCGGCCGGCTGCGCTGGCAGAAGCTGCGGCGTACGGGAACGGTGGAGGCGCCCGGAGTGATACCGAACCAGCGGCGCAGCAGTGAGGACCGGAGGCCGGTCGCATGAGCCACAGCTCCACGGCCGCCGGGACGCCGGACCTGGCGGCCGCCGGGCCGCCTCCCCGCCCGGGCCGCGACCGCTATCTCGACCTGCTGCGCTCCGTCGCGCTGGTCCGCGTCGTCGTCTACCACATCTTCGGCTGGGCCTGGCTGACGATTCTCTTCCCGTCCATGGGCGTGATGTTCGCGCTCGCGGGCTCACTGATGGCGCGCTCGCTGTCACGGCCCGCGCTCGGGGTGATCCGCGGCCGTATCCGCAGGCTGCTGCCGCCGCTGTGGGCGTTCTCGGCGTTCCTTGTGCCGCTGATGTTCCTGGGTGGCTGGAAGCCCGACAAGAAGGACGGCCTGTGGTGGTGGGCCGACCTGCTCAACTACCTCTTCCCGGTCGGCGCCCCGCCGTTCCCCTGGTCCCTCGGCGACAAGTCCGGCCTGCTGGAGACCACCTGGGCGGTGCAGGCCGGCGAACCGCTCTGGTATCTGCGCACCTACCTGTGGTTCGTGATCGCGTCGCCGCTGCTGCTGTGGGCCTTCCGCAAGGCGCCGTGGGCGACGCTGCTCGCCCCGGTCGCTCTGTGCGCCGTCGTGGGCACCGACCTGGTGAAGATCCCCGGGGAGACGGGCTACGCCATCGTCGACTTCGCGACCTTCGGTGCCTGCTGGATCCTCGGTTTCGCCCACCACGAGGGCCTGCTGCAGCAGATCCCGCGCCATCTCGCGCTGTCCAGTTCCGCACTGGTGATGGCCTTCGGCCTGTGGTGGGCCTCGGGCCACCAGACCGTGGACGGCTGGGACCTGAACGACATCCCGCTGGCCCAGGCCACCTGGTCGCTCGGCTTCGTGGTGATCCTGCTGCAGTACTCCCCGTCCTGGCAGCAGCTTCCCGGCGGGCTCGCCCGGTTCGACAAGTACGTCACACTGTCCAACAACCGCGCGGTGACGATCTACCTCTGGCACAACACCCTGATCATGGCGACGATCCCACTGCTCGACCTGTTGTGGGACATCCCGTTCGTCGACGCGCACCTGGGCGGGGCACTGGAAGCGGTTTACACACCCCTGATGTTTGTGGTGGTCTGGCCGCTCATCGGGCTGATAATCGTGGCAGTGGGCTGGATCGAGGATCTGGCGGCGAAACGGAGGCCGCGACTGTGGCCGACGGGCGCTCGTAAGGCGAAGGACGGCTCACACCGGCGCTGACCGCCGGGTGAGAGCAAGGTTGCGTACCGGTCACCTCACGCCACCTGGACGGAAACGCGCCGTCCATACCGTCGCTTCCACGACCCGAGGACCGTGGAGGCACGTGATGGCTGGCCGATGGATCGAACAGTGGGACCCGGAGGACGAGACCTTCTGGCGAGCGACGGGGGAGAAGATCGCCCGGCGTAATCTCGCCTTCTCCGTGCTGAGTGAACATATTGGATTCTCCATCTGGACCCTGTGGTCCGTGATGGTGCTCTTCATGGGGCCGCAGTACGGCATCGACCCGGCCGGCAAGTTCTTCCTGATCGCCACGGCGACGCTGGTCGGCGCGGTGATCAGGGTGCCGTACACCTTCGCAGTCGCCCGCTTCGGCGGCCGCAACTGGACCATCTTCAGCGCACTGATGCTCCTGCTGCCGACCGGCGCGGCGTACGCGGTGATGGAGCCCGGCACCTCGTACACCACCTTCCTGGTGGTCGCGGCGCTCACCGGCGTCGGCGGAGGCAACTTCGCCTCGTCGATGACGAACATCAACTCCTTCTTCCCGCTCCGCAAGAAGGGCTGGGCCCTCGGGCTCAACGCGGGCGGCGGCAACATCGGCGTGCCGGTGGTGCAGCTCGTGGGCCTGCTGGTGATCGGGACGGCCGGGGCGACCCATCCGCGCGTCGTGCTGGGCCTGTACATCCCGCTGATCGTGCTGGCCGCGGTGTGCGCGGCGCTGTGGATGGACAACCTCGCGCCGGTGAAGAACGACACCGGAGCGGCCAAGGAGGCGGTCCGTGACGCCCACACCTGGATCATGGCGTTCCTCTACATCGGGACCTTCGGCTCCTTCATCGGCTACAGCTTCGCCTTCGGTCTCGTCCTGCAGACGCAGTTCGGCCGTACGCCGCTGCAGGCCGCGTCGCTCACCTTCATCGGGCCGCTGCTCGGCTCACTGATCCGGCCCGTCGGCGGTCTGCTCGCCGACCGGTTCGGCGGGGCGCGCATCACCCTGTGGAACTTCGTGGCCATGGCGGCAGCGACCGGAGTGGTCGTCGCCGCCTCGATCCAGGAATCCCTGTCCGTCTTCCTCATCGGATTCATCGCGCTGTTCGTACTGACCGGGCTCGGGAACGGCTCGACGTACAAGATGATCCCCGGCATCTTCAACGCCAAGGCCCTGGCCAAGGGCATGACGGGCGAGGCGGCGGACGCGTACGGCCGCCGGCTGTCCGGGGCCTCGATGGGGCTGATCGGCGCCGTGGGCGCGCTCGGCGGCCTCGGCATCAACCTCGCCTTCCGGCAGTCCTTCCTGACCGCCGGGACCGGGACAAGCGCCTTCATCGCCTTCCTCGCCTTCTACGCGGCGTGCTCGGTGGTCACCTGGGCGGTCTACCTTCGCCGGCCCGCCGTCACCCCTGTGCCGGCCGAGGAGGCTGAGGCGGCAGAGACGAAGCCGCAGCTCGGCTACGCCCGGGTGTGAGCGGAACGACACAGGAGGGTCCCGCCGTAACGGCTGGGAAATGTGGATGAACCGAGCCTGTCACGCACCGTTGGCAGGCTCGGCCGCCACATCCGTACAGGGTGGGACAGAGTAGGGACGATCACATGCAAGACAATCAGCACGGCCCCCTCGCCGGATTCACCGTCGGCGTCACCGCCGCCCGGCGCGCCGACGAGCTCGGCGCGCTGCTCCGGCGCCGCGGTGGCGCCGTCCTGCACGCCCCGGCCCTGCGTATCGTCCCGCTCGCCGACGATGCCGAGCTCCTCGCCGCCACCAAGGAGTTGATCGACCATGCGCCCGATGTCGTGGTCGCGACGACCGCGATCGGCTTCCGCGGCTGGGTGGAGGCCGCGGACGGCTGGGGGTACGGCGAAGAACTGCTGACCCGGCTGCGCGGTGTGGAGCTGCTGGCGCGCGGCCCCAAGGTGAGGGGGGCGATCCGCGCCGCGGGGCTCACCGAGGAGTGGTCGCCCGCCTCCGAATCCATGGCCGAGGTCCTCGACCGGCTGCTGGGGGAGGGCGTCGAAGGCCGCCGTATCGCGCTCCAGCTGCACGGCGAACCGCTGCCCGGATTCGTCGAGTCGCTACGGGCCGCGGGCGCCGATGTCGTCGTCGTACCGGTCTACCGGTGGATGGCGCCGGAGGATCTCGGTCCGCTCGACCGTCTCCTCGACGCGACCGTCTCCCGTGCCCTGGACGCCGTCACCTTCACCAGCGCCCCGGCCGCCGCCTCGCTGCTCTCCCGCGCCGAGACCCGCGGCCAGCTCCCCGAGCTGCTGCGCGCACTCGACCACGATGTACTGGCGGCCTGCGTGGGGCCGGTCACCGCGCTGCCGCTGCAGGCCGTGGGCGTCACCACGGTGCAGCCGGAGCGCTTCCGGCTCGGCCCGCTCGTCCAGCTGCTCGGCCTTGAGCTGCCCTCCCGCGCCCGTACGCTCCCGGTCGCCGGACACCGCATCGAGATCCGCGGCCACGCGGTCCTGGTCGACAACGACCTGCGCCCCGTGCCGCCCGCCGGAATGGCCCTGCTGCGCGCCCTTTCCCGGCGCCCCGGCTGGGTCGTCTCCCGCTCCGACCTGCTGGGCGCGCTGCCGGGTGCGGGCAGGGACGAGCACGCCGTCGAAACGGCCATGGCCCGGCTGCGTACGGCGCTGGGCGTGCCCAAGCTGATCCAGACCGTCGTCAAGCGGGGCTACCGGCTGGCGCTGGACCCGGCCGCCGACACCAAGTACGCCGACGTCTGACGTACGAGAGCGGTCGCCCGCCACAGGCAGGCAAGAGCCGCCGTGGACAGCACCAGGCGCACCACGTTCCAGAAGACCCACGGGTCCTCGAACCTTTCGCGCACGGCGGCCGGATCGGCGATCCGGGCCGGGCTCCCGGCCGCTGCCAGCTCGTCGTTGAGCGGAATGTTCACCGCCATGGTCACCAGCAGCACCGCGGCGTACAGCGCCAGCGCCGCCTGCACCCACCAGCGCGTCGGGGAGCGGCGCTGCTGCCAGGCCGCGACGGCGGCCAGAATCAGCGCACCGAAGAAGCCGGCGAAGAAGACGGGATTCTGGATCACCTCGTTGATGTTCTGCATCACCTCGACGTAGATCCGGTCGTCGCTGCGCGCCAGCGCCGGCATCACGGAGGTCGCGTACGCGTACCAGACGCCCGCGACCAGGCCGTTGGCCACTGTCGCCGCCCCGAGGACGGCCCGTGCGCCGCCGCCTGCCGGCCTGCTCCCTGGTCTGCCCGCTGCCTTGTTCTGTGTCATGTCGTCAGTCAAGCGGCGGCAGTTGCCCTTCTCCATGGGTGAGCGTCGCAACCCCATGTCCAGGCGTCTACGGTACGCAGGATGAGCACTGATCCTGTTCGTCTCAGCCCGGACGGCCCGGCCGACGCCGCGCGCCTCGCCGGGGCCGTGGCCCGCGCCCTGGTCCGGAACCGCGACCATATGCGCCCCTGGGAGCCGCACCGGTCCGCCGCGTTCTTCACGCCCGAGGGGCAGGCCGTCCGGCTCGCGCCCGATCCGGCGGTCAGGCGCTGGCACCTCACCGACGGCCGCCGCGTCGTCGGCGAGGCCAGTCTCACCGGCATTGAACTCGGCCCCTTCCGCAGCGCGAGTCTCGGCTACTGGATCGACGCCGAGTACACCGGCCGCGGCCTCGCCACCCGAGCGGTCGAGGAGGTCTGCCGGGCGGCCCGCGAGGAGCTCGGCCTGCACCGTATCCAGGCGGGCACCCTCCTCGACAACGCCGCCTCCCAACGCGTGCTCGCCAAGTGCTCCTTCGAGGTCATCGGCACGGCCCCGCGCTATCTGCACATCAACGGCGAGTGGCGTGACCACCGGCTCTTCCAGCGGGTTCTGCACAACGATCCGCCGACGCCCTGAAGTTCACGTCCCCAGGTATGCAACCTGCCCGGGTGTCCGGCGCGTACAGAAGTTGCCGACGTCGCATCAGCGGCGCGGCCCGCACCGGAATGGAGAGCAATCAGATGGTCTCAGGCATGGTGGGCACAGGCATGGTCGGCAGAGGTACGGCGCTGGGGGCGGTCCTGCTGTCTCTGCTGGCAGTCCCCGCGCAGGCGGCGTCAGCCACGACGACCGCATCCGCCGCCGGGAACACGCACTCGCCCGCCGCCGGGAAGTCGCCGGCGCCCGATCTGGCGGGCCTTCAGGCGGTGTTGCGCGAGGCGCTGGCCAAGGGTGCGCCCGGCGCGATGGCGAGGATCGAGGACCAGGGCACGGTGTACCGCGCGACCGCGGGCGTGGCGGACCGGGCCACCGGGCGGGCGATCAGTACCGAGGACCGCTTCCGGGTCGGCAGCGTCACCAAGAGCTTCTCATCGGTGGTCCTGCTCCAACTCGTCGACGAGGGCAGGCTCGACCTCGACACCTCGGTCAACACGTATCTGCCGGGCCTGCTGCCCGACGACCGGATCACGGTGCGCCATCTGCTGAGCCACCGCCGCGGTCTGTACGACTACACCAACGACATGTTCGACAAAACGGTCCCGGGCTTCGAATCCGTACGCAACAAGGTCTTCACCTACCAGGAGTTGGTCGACCTGTCGCTGGCGAAGCCGCTGGGGAACCAGCCGGGCGCCGCATACGCGTACTCCAACACCAACTTCGTGGTCGCGGGCATGCTCATCGAGAAGCTGACCGGCCACACCGTGCACACGGAGTACCGGAACCGGATCATCGAGCCGCTGAAGCTGCGCGACACCTTCTACGTGCACCCCGACACCGCCCTTCCGGGTCGCTACACCAGGGGCTATCTCCGGCCCGACGAAGCCGGGGCGCCGCTCGTCGACTCCACCCGGCAGACCGTCTCCTGGGCCCAGAGCGCGGGTGCGATGATCTCCAGCGCCCGTGATCTGGACACGTTCTTCTCCGCGCTGCTGCGCGGCAGGCTGATCTCCGCAGCCCAACTGGCGCAGATGCAGCAGTGGACCCCGGTCAACAGCGTCCAGGGCTACGGCCTCGGTCTGCGCCGCCGCGATCTGTCCTGCGGCGTCTCGGTGTACGGGCACACGGGCACCGTCCAGGGCTACTACACCTATGCCTTCACCTCGAAGGACGGGAGGCGCAGCGTCACCGCCGTCGCCAACACCTCGAACAATGTCGATGTGCTGAACACCATGGCTCGCACGCTGGATGCCGCCTTCTGCGGCAAGCAGCCGGCCGCGTCCACCGCGCGCAGCGCGGCCCCCGTCGACCGGTACGAGGACATCGCTCCGGGCATCGCACGCCACTGACACCGGACAACGCGGCCGGACCGGGCAGGAGGAGGGGTTCCGGCCGCGCCCCGGGACAGGCACTCTGAGAGGGGACGGCACACACCGGCAACCTCCGAGACTCCCGAGGCGGTGACAGGCGCATGACGGCGGGCATGGGCTCGTACGACTGGCGGTTCGACTCAGGGCGCATCTGCCTGGACCTGGTGGCGACCTCGGAGACAGCCGTCGGCGCCGAAGAGCCGCTGGCGGAGGCCGGACGGCTCGGGCAGTGGCTGGTGGGGGCGGGGCTGGTGCCCGCGGGGACCCCGCTCCCGGCCGTCGACGGCCACTGGGCAGCCAGGTTCGCCGAGTTGCGGGAGAGTGTCGGGCAGCTGGTGCGGGCCGAGATCGACGGCCGGCTCGCCGAGTCCGCTCTGGAGCGTGTCAATGTCTTCGCGGCCGGGCCGCCGCCCGGCGTCAGAGCCGTACGCGCTCCGGACGGCTCGCTGGTACGGGCGCTGAGCACCGCGCCCGAGTGCGGGGCGCTGCTCGCAGCCGTCGCCCGCGACGCCGTCGAGCTGCTGACCGACCCGGTGGCCCGGGCCCGGCTGCGGCGGTGCGAGGGCGACAACTGCCGCCGCGTCTACCTCGACACCTCGCGGGGACGGCGGCGCCGCTGGTGCTCCAGCGAGGTGTGCGGGAACCGCGAGCGGGTCGCCAGACACCGTCGCAGGGCCGCCGTGGCGAGGGCCTGAGCCCCGTTCCGGGTGCCTCCGTAAAAGATCTTGAAAGTTTTTCGGCCTGCGTTGAGTGATGCGTCTGTGGTCCCCGTAGTGATGGGGGAGAAGCAGTCAGCCGAAATCAGGGTCTCGACCGGGAGGTTCAGGTGCGCAAGGATGCGGCCGTGGCCGATGACCGTCCGCAAAGGGCCCGCCATCGCAGCGAGAAGCCACGCATCGACTCCTCAGCACCTGACGAGGAACTCATGCGCGCGCTGTATCGCGAACATGCGGGACCATTGCTTGCTTATGTACTGCGCCTCGTTGCCGGCGATCGCCAGCGCGCCGAGGACGTGGTGCAGGAGACGCTCATCCGTGCCTGGAAGAACGCCGGTCAGCTCAACCGAGCGACCGGCTCTGTCCGACCCTGGCTGGTGACGGTGGCACGCCGCATCGTCATCGACGGTCACCGCAGCCGGCAGGCCCGGCCGCAGGAGGTCGATCCGTCGCCGCTGGAGGTCATGCCCGCGGAGGACGAGATCGACAAGGCGTTGTGGCTGATGACGCTCTCAGATGCGCTCGATGATTTGACGCCCGCCCACAGGGAAGTGTTGGTCGAGACGTATTTCAAGGGCCGCACGGTCAATGAGGCGGCCGAAACGCTCGGCATACCCAGTGGGACGGTGCGATCCCGGGTGTTCTACGCACTCCGTTCCATGAAGCTCGCTCTGGAGGAGAGGGGGGTCACGGCATGACCATGTATGAGCAGGAATCCGTACACGATGCGGTCGGCGCATACGTGCTCGGCATTCTCGACGACGCGGACGCCTCCGCCTTCGAGGCGCATCTGGCGGGCTGCGACATCTGCGCCACCCACCTCGAAGAGTTCTCCGGGATGGAGCCGATGCTGGCCATGCTGGCGGAGGCCCCGGCACCGGCCCGGCCCTCGAATGTGCTGAACATGCCGGGTCGGCATGCCATGCCGGGGACGGAGTTCCCGCCGTCGAGGCCCGTTCCCGTGGTGCCCACGGCGCCCAGCCCCAAGCTGCTCGGCGGACTGCTCGACGAGGTCGCGGCCAAGCGGGCGCAGAAGCGCCGGCGTGGGATGTACCTGGTCGCGGCCGCCGCGGCGCTGATCATCGGTGGTCCCGCCGTCGCGGTCGTCGTCACGGCGGACGACACCGGCAGCAATCAGGCGAGCGCCGACCCGCACCCCACCAGTCCCGCCGAGGACGCCTTCTTCAACCACATGGACGAGAAGGTCCGGGCGACGGACGCGACGACCAAGGTCAGCGCGACCGTCGGCATGGAGAAGAAGGCCTGGGGCACCCACACCGTTCTCGAACTGAAGAACGTCAAGGGTCCGCTGAAGTGCAACCTGGTCGCCGTCTCCAAGAGCGGCGAGCAGGAGGTCGTCACCTCCTGGGCGGTGCCGAAGTGGGGTTACGGGATCGAGAACAGCCCGAACGAGTTGGGCAAGAACCCGCTCTACGTCCATGGCGGCGCGGCGATGGACCGCAACGACATCGACCACTTCGAGGTCCGTACGTTTGACGGCAAGCGACTGGTGGAGGTCGAAGCCTGACAGATTCGCCCCCTTCGCGTACGGTTGACGGCTGCCCAGTGCACGTCAGAAGGGGGCCTCGGTGGCCGCGCAGGATGCCGCTGTTGATTCCATGGTCGAATCCGCCGCAGACACGGTCAGAGACCGTGAAATCGGTGTCGAGCAGGAACATCTCGACCAGGTGTACCGCCGCCTCGAGGAGAAGATCCACGAGGCGGAGTTCCTGATGAACGACGCCGCCAAACGTGGCCAGGTCGGCACGCCGGGCGCGCTCGCCGAGCGGGACGCCCAGGTCTTCAGGGCCGGTGTCCACCTCAACCGCCTGAACAACGAATTCGAGGACTTCCTCTTCGGCAGGATCGACCTGCTGTACGGCAAGGACGGCCAGAAGGGCCCGGACGGGGCGTACACCTCGGTCGAGCCCGCCGACGACGCCGTACGCGCCGACAACACCGCCGACATCGGCGAGACCCTGCACATCGGCCGTATCGGCGTTCTCGACTCCGACTACGCGCCGCTGGTCATCGACTGGCGGGCCCCGGCCGCCGCGCCCTTCTACCGCTCGACACCGGTCGATCCCGGCCGGGTCGTACGCCGCCGGGTCATCCGCTCGAAGGGCCGGAAGGTCCTCGGCGTCGAGGACGACCTGATGCGCCCCGAGCTGACCGCCACGCTGGACGGCGCCGCGCTCCCGGTCATCGGGGACGGCGCGCTGATGGCGGCGCTCGGACAGGCCCGCAGCCACTCGATGCGGGACATCGTCGCCTCCATCCAGGCGGAACAGGATCTGGTGATCCGCGCCCCGGCCGCTTCCGTGACGTATGTCGAGGGCGGCCCGGGGACCGGCAAGACCGCGGTGGCCCTGCACCGGGCGGCGTATCTGCTCTACCAGGACCGCAGGAGATACGCGGGCGGCATCCTCATCGTCTCGCCGACCCCACTGCTCGTCGCGTACACCGAGGGCGTGCTGCCGTCGCTGGGCGAGGAGGGGCAGGTCGCGATCCGCGCGGTCGGCAATCTGGTCGACGGCGCGGAGGCCACGGCATACGACGAACCGGCCGTCGCCCGGATCAAGGGCTCCTCGCGGATGCTGAAGGTGCTGCGCAAGGCCGCGCGGGGCGCGCTGGAGCTGTCGGGACCCGCGGTGGAGCCGGAGGGGCAGCTCGCCTTCGGGGAGGAGCCCCAGGCCCCGTCCGGAGCCCCCGACCGGCTGCGCGTCGTGGCCTTCGGCCGCCGCCTCGAGGTCGAGGCCGACGAGCTCGACCGCATCCGCCACAACGTCCTGGGCGGCACCACCCCGGTCAATCTGCTGCGCCCGCGTGCCCGCAGGCTGCTGCTGGACGCCCTCTGGTCGAAGTCCGGATCCGCGGGGCGCGGTGCGTCTTCCTCTCTCGGTGACCCCGAGCTCGCCGCCGAGCTGCGCTCCTCCTTCGACGAGGACGTCGCCGCCGAGGACAGCTTCATCGAGTTCCTGGACGCGTGGTGGCCGGAGCTGACCCCGCGCGGCGTGCTCGTGGCGATGGCCGACGAGCGACGGCTGGGCCGGTGGGCGCGGCGTGTTCTCAACCCGGGCGAGGTGCGGCGTCTCGCCCGCTCGCTGCGGCGGCTCGGCGACGACGGCCGGGGCCCGCTCTCCGTGCACGACGTGGCGCTCCTGGACGAGCTGGGGACACTCCTCGGCACCCCCGCCCGTCCGCGCAGGAAGCGCGAACTGGACCCGCTGGACCAGCTCACCGGTCTGGAGGAGCTGATGCCGCAGCGCGAGGAGTCGCAGCGCGAACGTGCCGAGCGGCTGGCGCAGGAACGTACCGAGTACGCGCACGTCATCGTCGACGAGGCGCAGGACCTGACTCCGATGCAGTGGCGGATGGTCGGCCGCCGCGGCCGGCACGCCACCTGGACGGTCGTCGGCGATCCGGCGCAGTCGTCCTGGTCGTCCCCGGACGAGGCGGCCGAAGCACGCGACGAGGCGCTCGGCAGCCGTCCGCGCCGCCGCTTCGAGCTGACCGTCAACTACCGCAATCCGGCCGAGATCGCCGAGCTGGCGGCCAAGGTGCTGGCGCTCGCCATGCCGGGCATGGAGTCGCCGTCCGCGGTCCGCTCCACGGGCGTCCGGCCGCGCTTCGCGGTGGTGCCGAACGCTGATCGCGCCGCGGTCGTCAGGGCGGAGGCGCAGCGACTGCTGGACCAGGTGGACGGCACGGTCGGTGTCGTCGTAGCGATGAACCGGCGCGAACAGGCGGCGCGTTGGCTGGCCGGGCTCGGCGAGCGTGTGGTGGCGCTCGGCTCGCTGGAGGCGAAGGGGCTGGAGTACGACGCGACGGTCGTCGTCTCGCCCGCGGAGATCGCGGACGAGTCCCCGGCCGGGCTGCGGGTGTTGTACGTGGCGCTGACGCGCGCGACGCAGCAGCTCACGGTGGTCTCGGACCGGCGCGACGAGCCGGACGCGAACGGCGTGCCCGATCTCCTGCGGGACTGATCGGTGACTGATCCGGAAACGGTCCGGGACCGATGGGGAGTCCCGGGCCGGTCCGGAGCGGGCCCGGGGCCGGACGGACGGTGATCCGAGCTGATTGCGAGTCGGCCTGCGATGCGGGAATCGCTTACCGGGGCGGTTTGTTAGCCTGGGGGTGGCACCGACCCGATCCAAGCCCCCGGGCCCAACCTTCGTCGCCACGAGCGACCACTTGCCGCGAGGCGAGCATGGCGGGTCGGTGCCACCTTTTCGTACGAGAGACAGGTCCGCGCCACCGGAAGGTGGCGCGGACCTGTTTCATTGGGGGCTTCCACCGGGAAGCCGATATCTCGTATGGTGGAAAGCTATTTCCGAAAACTAAATGACCACTATTACCTGCTACTCGCAGGTAGGTGCGACCATCGGAAAGCGTTGCCGGGCGACAGCCGCGGCCGCATGGCAATGAAGCTAGCGAAAGCAGAGGAACCCGGTCATGGCAACGGCGCCCAGCGTCTCGTACTCGATGACGGTCCGGCTGGAGGTCCCCGCGAGCGGTACCGCGGTCTCCCAGCTCACCACGGCCGTCGAGTCCTCCGGCGGCTCTGTGATCGGCCTGGACGTGACCGCTTCCGGCCACGAGAAGCTGCGGATCGACGTCACGATCGCCGCCACCTCGACCTCGCACGCCGACGAGATCGTCGAGGAGTTGCGCAAAATCGAGGGCGTCGTCCTCGGCAGGGTCTCCGACCGTACGTTCCTGATGCACCTCGGCGGCAAGATCGAGATGCAGTCCAAGCATCCCATCCGCAACCGTGACGATCTCTCGATGATCTACACGCCGGGCGTGGCGCGGGTCTGCATGGCCATCGCCGAGAACCCCGAGGATGCCCGCCGCCTCACCATCAAGCGCAACTCCGTTGCAGTGGTGACCGACGGCTCCGCGGTCCTCGGACTCGGCAACATCGGCCCCATGGCCGCGCTCCCGGTGATGGAGGGCAAAGCCGCCCTCTTCAAGCGCTTCGCCGGCATCGACGCCTGGCCGATCTGCCTGGACACGCAGGACACCGACGCCATCGTCGAGATCGTCAAGGCGATCGCCCCCGGCTTCGCGGGCATCAACCTCGAGGACATCTCCGCGCCCCGCTGCTTCGAGATCGAGGCGCGGCTGCGAGAGGCTCTGGACATCCCGGTCTTCCACGACGACCAGCACGGCACCGCGATCGTCGTCCTCGCCTCGCTGACCAACGCCCTGCGCGTGGTCGGCAAGGCCGTCGGTGACGTACGGGTCGTCATGTCCGGCGCCGGCGCGGCCGGTACGGCCATCCTGAAACTGCTGATCGCGGCGGGCGTCAAGCACGCCGTCGTCGCCGACATCCACGGTGTGGTGCACGCGGGCCGTGAGGACCTGGTGGCCGCCGCGCCCGAGTCGCCGCTGCGCTGGATCGCCGACAACACGAACCCCGAAGGTGTTACCGGGACGCTCAAGGAGGCGGTCGCCGGCGCTGACGTCTTCATCGGCGTTTCCGCCCCGAACGTGCTGGGGGCCGAGGATGTCGCGGCGATGGCCGACGGCGCGATCGTCTTCGCGCTCGCGAACCCCGACCCGGAGGTCGACCCGGCAATCGCCCGCCAGACAGCGGCAGTTGTCGCCACCGGCCGCTCCGACTTCCCCAACCAGATCAACAATGTGCTGGTCTTCCCGGGTGTCTTCCGTGGTCTGCTCGACGCGCAGTCCCGTACCGTCAACACGGAGATGATGCTCGCCGCGGCCGCGGCGCTGGCGGATGTCGTCACCGAGGACGAGCTCAACCCGAACTACATCATTCCGTCGGTCTTCAACGACAAGGTCGCGGGAGCGGTCGCCGGAGCGGTACGCAACGCCGCCAAGGCGGCCGGACCGGCTGTGACGGGCCCCACGTCGTCCTGACGTACGGCGCGTCGCGGGTCGCGGGGCCGGGAATGCGGCTCTAGGGTGACGGACCATGAGCCCCGCGCTCGAGGCTCTGCGGCTCCGCGGAGTCTCCAACGAGTAGACGGAACGTCACCACGACGAGGCAGTGGCGCTTTTCGTGTGACTCCGGAGGGTGCCGGATTGGCTTTCCCGCCGCTGGTGGGGGCAGGATGCGTATTCGGGCGCGAGGGTCTGACAGCAGACCCGGGTCCGGGGACTGTCCGAGGGCCCTGGCAGCATCGGCTTCGATCTCACGCCTCACAGGCAAGAAGAACACGGGAGTAACAACATGAACCGCAGTGAGCTGGTGGCCGCGCTGGCCGACCGTGCCGAGGTGACCCGGAAGGACGCCGACGCTGTACTGGCCGCTCTCGCCGAGGTGGTCGGCGAGGTCGTCTCCAAGGGCGACGAGAAGGTCACCATTCCCGGCTTCCTGACCTTCGAGCGCACCCACCGTGCCGCTCGCACCGCTCGTAACCCGCAGACCGGCGACCCGATCCAGATTCCGGCCGGCTACAGCGTGAAGGTCTCCGCGGGCTCCAAGCTCAAGGAAGCCGCCAAGGGCAAGTAAGCCCCCAAGGCACAGCACGAAAGGGCGGCCACCCGTGTGTCGGGTGGCCGCCCTTTCGCGTGCGTACGAGCCCTCCAGGGGCCGTGGGGGCCCGTTTACCGGGCGCTGTGCCCCCGGGACCCCCGTACGGCGTCTGGATCGGCCCCGAAGGCGTGTGAGGCGCGGGGGGCCGGGGGCGGAGCCCGGGTCGGGCGGGCCCGCGGGGGTCCGGGGGCGGAACCCGCGGGTCAGACGAGCGCGCCGCCGGGGAGTTCGACCTTCGCGCCCAGCTTCTCGAGCTTCTCCATGAAGTTCTCGTAGCCGCGGTTGATCAGGTCGATACCGTGCACCCGCGACGTCCCCTGCGCCGCCAGCGCCGCGATCAGGTACGAGAAGCCGCCGCGCAGGTCGGGGATGACCAGATCCGCGCCCTGGAGCTTCGTCGGGCCCGACACGACCGCCGAGTGCAGGAAGTTGCGCTGGCCGAAGCGGCAGTCCGAGCCGCCGAGGCACTCGCGGTAGAGCTGGATGTGCGCACCCATCTGGTTGAGCGCGGAGGTGAATCCCAGCCGCGACTCGTACACCGTCTCGTGGACGATGGACAGGCCGGCCGCCTGGGTCAGCGCCACCACCAGCGGCTGCTGCCAGTCGGTCTGGAAGCCGGGGTGTACGTCCGTCTCCAGGGCGATCGCGTTGAGCGAGCCGCCCGGGTGCCAGAAGCGGATGCCTTCGTCGTCGATCTCGAAGGCGCCGCCGACCTTCCGGTACGTGTTCAGGAACGTCATCATCGAGCGCTGCTGCGCGCCGCGCACATAGATGTTGCCCTCGGTGGCCAGCGCCGCCGACGCCCAGGACGCCGCCTCGAGGCGGTCCGGGATCGCCCGGTGGGTGTAGCCGCCGAGCTTGTCGACACCGGTGATCCGGATGGTCCGGTCGGTGTCCATGGAGATGATCGCGCCCATCTTCTGCAGTACGCAGATGAGGTCCTCGATCTCCGGCTCCACCGCGGCGTTGGAGAGCTCGGTGACGCCCTCCGCCAGTACCGCCGTCAACAGCACCTGCTCCGTCGAACCGACCGACGGGTACGGGAGGCGGATCTTGCAGCCGCGCAGCCGCTGCGGGGCCTCCAGATACTGGCCGTCCGCCCGCTTCTCGATCGTCGCGCCGAACTGGCGCAGCACCTCGAAGTGGAAGTCGATCGGCCGACCGCCGATGTCGCAGCCGCCCAGGCCCGGAATGAAGGCATGGCCGAGCCGGTGCAGCAGCGGGCCGCAGAACAGGATCGGAATGCGCGAGGAGCCCGCGTGTGCGTCGATGTCAGCGACGTTCGCGCTCTCGACGTGCGACGGGTCGAGCACCAGCTCACCCGGTTCGTCACCGGGGCGGACCGTCACTCCGTGCAGCTGCAGCAGTCCGCGTACGACGCGCACATCACGGATGTCGGGCACATTGCGCAGCCGGCTCGGCTCACTGCCGAGCAGGGCGGCGACCATCGCCTTGGGCACGAGGTTCTTCGCGCCGCGGACGCGGATCTCGCCCTCCAGCGGGGTTCCGCCGTGGACAAGCAGTACATCGTCTGTGCCGGTCATGAATCTCGCGTTCCGGAGTGGTCGGACAGGGGGCCAGTGCAAAGGGTAAGGGGCGTACACCCTAGTCCCGTAAGGCCAAGGACCGTCCCGGGGCGTAATGAATTGGGCACAACACGTTCAGTCCGCAGATCAATGCGGAGCGTCACCGTCGCGTATTCCGGAGCCGGCGGCGTCCGGCGCGTCCTGAGCTGCGCTCGCTCACACTGTGCCGCTCGCTCCCCGCGGAGGGCGAAGATGCGGGATCATGTCTCGCATGACCGAGGTGTCCTCGCTCACAGGGCGGCTGCTCGTCGCCACACCCGCCCTCGCGGACCCGAACTTCGACCGGGCGGTGGTTCTGCTGCTCGACCACGACGACGAGGGCTCGCTCGGCGTCGTCCTCAACCGGCCCACGCCGGTGGTCGTCGGCGACATCCTGGAGTCCTGGGGCGCACTGGCGGGCGAGCCCGGCGTGGTTTTCCAGGGCGGCCCGGTCTCGCTCGACGCCGCGCTCGGCGTCGCGGTGATCCCGGGCGACGAGGGCCCGCTGGGCTGGCGGCGGGTGTACGGGGCGATCGGCCTGGTCGACCTGGAGACGCCGCCGGAGCTGCTCGGTGCGGCGCTGGGCTCACTGCGGATCTTCGCCGGGTACGCGGGGTGGGGGCCGGGCCAGTTGGAGGACGAACTGACCGGCGGCGCCTGGTACGTCGTCGAGTCGGAGCCTGGCGATGTCTCATCGCCCCGGCCGGAGAGCCTGTGGCGGGCTGTGCTGCGGCGGCAGCGGAACGAACTGGCGATGTTCGCGACGTATCCGGACGACCCCTCGCTCAACTGACCTACCGCGCGGACGGGCGCCGGGCACAGGTGGCATCGCCCCGGCGCGGGGTGGGGCCCCGTGGCAGCCGGTAGGGGGCCGATATGAGTACTCTTGGAGCTCATGAGCACTCTTGAGCCCGAGCGCGGGACAGGCACGGGGACCCTCGTAGAGCCGACGCCGCAGGTGTCGCACGGCGACGGCGACCACGAGCGCTTCGCCCATTACGTCCAGAAGGACAAGATCATGGCGAGTGCCCTCGACGGCACTCCGGTGGTGGCACTGTGCGGGAAGGTCTGGGTGCCGGGGCGCGACCCCAAGAAGTACCCGGTCTGCCCGATGTGCAAGGAGATCTACGAGTCCATGGGCCCTGGTGGCGACAAGGACAAGGACAAGGGCGGCAAGGACAAGAAGTAACCTCCGGTCCTGCCGTCGGTAACGGCCCCCTGGGTGCGCGCGCATGCGCACCCAGGGGGCCGTTTGCGTGCGTGCTCCCGTTGCACGGGGTGCAGCTGCCGGTCACAGAGTGGTTGAGACCTCTTGTCCGGTTGTTTGCACGGCTCTAGCCTCCTGCGTGTTGTGCAGTACGAAACGCACGTTGCACATGTTGCAACGCCGACTCGTAGGGGATCACGCATGAAGCTGTCTGCCCGAATTGCCGCCCCCGCCGCGGCACTTGCGCTGGCGGGCGTCACCGCCACCGCCTGCGCCCCCCAGACCTCCGACAACCGCGCCACGAAGGACGAGAAGAGCGGCACCCTGCGCGTCTGGCTCTTCCAGGAGGTCAACAACAAGCCGAAGGAGCAGGTCGTCGACGCCGCGGTCGCCGCGTTCGGCAAGAAGCACAAGGACGCGAAGGTCGAGGTCGAGTACATCCCGGTCGAGACCCGCGCCCAGAAGATCAAGGCCGCCTTCAATGACCCGAGGAGCGCGCCGGATCTGATCGAGTACGGCAATACCGACACGGCCGGATACGTCAAGGACGGCGGGCTCGCCGACGTCAGCGCGGAGTTCACCGCCTGGGACGAGGCCAAGGACACCGACCCGACCGCCAAGCAGTCGGTCACGGTCGGCGGCAAGATCTACGGCGCGCCGCTCTTCGTCGGCGTACGCGCGCTCTACTACCGCACCGATGTCTTCAAGGAGCTGGGCATCGCGGCTCCCAAGACCCAGGACGAACTGATCGCCACCGCCAAGAAGATCCACAAGGCGGAGCCGGAGCTGTACGGGCTCGCGGTCGGCGGCGCGTACACCTATGGCGCGATGCCGTTCATCTGGGCCAACGGCGGCGAACTGGCCGAGGAGAGCGGCGGTTCGTACAAGGCGGCCATCAACAGCCCGGCCGCGCGGAAGGGCATCACGGCGTACACCTCGCTCTTCGGCAACGACAACTGCCCGGCCGCCAAGTGCGCCTCCATGGGCGGCAACGCCACGGTCACCGCGTTCGCCTCGGGCAAGGCGGCCATGGCCATCGGCGGCGACTTCAGCCATCAGGCGGTGGAGGCGGGCTCGGTGAAGGGCAAGTACGCGGTGGTGCCGCTGCCGGGACTGAAGGCGGGCGAGACGGCGCCGGCCTTCGCGGGCGGCAACAACATCGGCGTACTGAAGAGCAGTTCGCACCGCACGCTGGCGGTGGACCTCATGAAGCAGTTCACCGGCAAGGAGACGCAGCGCATGCTCTTCGAAGCCATGGGCTTCCTGCCGACGTACACCGATGTGCGGTCGGAGGCGGCGAAGAAGGAGCCGTTCGTCGACCCCTTCGTCAGGACACTGGGCGCGGGCGCCAAGTTCGTCCCGGCCTCACCGGGCTGGGGCCAGATCGACGCGTCACTGGTGCTGCCGACGATGTTCCAGGAGATCGTGAGCGGCAAGAAGGACGTGGCTGCGGCGTCGGATGACGCGGCGAAGAAGATGGACGCGGCGTTCGCTGCCGCGGGCTGAACCCGATGACCAACGGTACGAACGGGGGGCCTGAAGCCCCGGACGGCGCGGGGGCACGCGGCGGGGCGGGCACGTCTGCCGGGGCGGCGGTGCCTCGCGGCGAGGCAGGCGTCGGCGAGGCCTTGGTCGCCACCGGCAGCGCGGGCGGCCCGGACATCCCGGGCCCGCGCACCGGGACCTCCGCGGCCGGCCGGTCCGGCGCGGTCGCGGTACTCGCGGGCCCGGATCCCAAAGGCCTTCCGGACGGCTCCCAGAGCGCCCGGAAGGCGCGCACGGCCCGCGGCTCCCGGCGCGGGCAGGGATACGGGGGCCGGACGCCGTGGCTCTACCTCGCGCCCGCGCTCGTCGTCCTCGGCGGGCTGCTCGTCTACCCCATCTACCAGCTCGGCCTGATCTCCCTCCTGGAGTACACCCAGGCCCAGGTCAGCGGCGGCGAACCGACCACATTCCAGGGGCTCGGCAACTACCGCACCCTCTTGGCCGACAGCCAGTTCTGGCAGGTCCTGCTCGCGACCCTGGTCTTCGCCGCCTCCTGCGTCGTCACCACGCTCGCCGTGGGCTGCGGCCTCGCCGTCCTGCTGACGCGCGTACGGGCCCTGCCCCGCCTCGCGCTGATGCTGGCCGCGCTCGGCGCATGGGCGACCCCGGCCATCACCGGGTCCACGGTCTGGGTCTTCCTCTTCGACCCGGACTACGGACCCGTCAACCGGCTTCTCGGCCTCGGCGACTTCTCGTGGACGTACGGGCGCTACAGCGCCTTCGCGCTCGTGCTTCTCGAAGTGGTGTGGTGCTCGTTCCCGTTCGTGATGGTGACGGTGTACGCGGGCATCAAGGCGATCCCCCCGGAGGTGCTGGAGGCCGCCTCACTGGACGGCGCCACGCAATGGCGGACCTGGCGCTCCGTCACCGCCCCGATGCTCCGCCCCATTCTCGTCGTCGTCACCATCCAGTCGGTCATCTGGGACTTCAAGGTCTTCACCCAGATTTATGTGATGACGAACGGCGGAGGCATCGCCGGACAGAATCTCGTGCTCAATGTGTACGCCTATCAGAAAGCCTTCGCGTCCTCGCAGTACAGCCTGGGCTCGGCGATCGGCGTCGTGATGCTGCTGATTCTGCTCGCCGTCACCCTCGTCTATCTGCGACTGCTGCGACGCCAGGGAGAAGAGCTGTGACCTTGCCCCGCATCCAACGCCCCTGGCGCCTCGCCGCCGAGGCATCCGCGCTCGTCATCGCGGCCGTCGTGGCCTTCCCGCTGTACTGGATGGTGCTCTCCGCCTTCAAGCCCGCCGGCGAGATCCAGTCGACCGAGGCGCGCCCCTGGACGCTTTCCCCTTCGCTCGACTCCTTCCGCCGCGTCTTCGAACAGCACGAATTCGGCCGCTATTTCCTCAACAGCTTGATCGTCGCGGGGGTGGTCGTCGTCGCCTCCGCACTGATCGCCTTCCTGGCGGCGACGGCGGTCACCCGGTTCCGCTTCAAGTACCGCACCACCCTGCTGATCATGTTCCTTGTCGCGCAGATGGTGCCGGTCGAGGCGCTGACGATCCCGCTGTTCTTCCTGATGCGGGACTTCGGACAGCTGAACACCCTCGGCTCGCTGATCCTGCCGCACATCGCCTTCTCGTTGCCGTTCGCGATCTGGATGCTGCGCGGCTTTGTGAAGGCGGTCCCCGAGGCACTGGAGGAGGCGGCGTACATCGACGGCGCGAGCCGCTCGCGCTTCCTGTGGCAGATCCTCTTCCCGCTCGTCCTCCCTGGGCTGGTGGCGACGAGCGTGTTCTCGTTCATCTCGACCTGGAACGACTTCCTGTTCGCCAAGTCCTTCATCATCAGCGACACCTCGCAGTCGACGCTGCCGATGGCGCTGCTGGTCTTCTTCAAGCCGGACGAGAACGACTGGGGCGGGATCATGGCAGCGTCCAGTGTGATGACCGTGCCGGTGCTCGTCTTCTTCGTACTCGTACAGCGACGTCTGGTCTCCGGACTGGGCGGCGCGGTGAAGGACTGACGCGATGACCTCCCTGCAGCCCACTTCGGATCTGATCCCCGCTCCCGCTTCTTCCGCTCCCGTCGCCGTCGAAGGCCCGTCCCGCCGCGGGTTCCTGCCGGACCTGGACACCACCCTTTTCGCGGCACCGGGAACCCGGACCACGGAGCGCTGGCTGCGCTCCACCGTCGGCGCCGCCCTCGGCCTGCCACTGCCGCCCGGCGAGCAGCACGCCGTGAACTCCGTCACGCTGCTCATCGACGACAGCCTGGAGTCCGAGGCGTACCGGCTCGGTGTGGTCCCGAGCTCGGGCATAGAGATCCGCGGCGGCAGCGCGGCGGGTGTCTTCTGGGGCGCGCAGACGCTGCGTCAGCTGCTCGGCCCCGAGGCGTTCCGCAGCGCGCCGGTGCGGTCGGGGCCGACGCACGACATCGCGCACCAGGTCATCGAGGACGCCCCCCGCTTCCCCTGGCGTGGCCTCATGCTCGATGTCTCACGGCACTTCCTGCCCAAGGACGACGTCCTGCGCTACCTCGACCTCCTCGCCGCCCACAAGCTCAACGTCTTCCACTTCCACCTCACCGACGACCAGGGCTGGCGCATCGAGATCAAGCGCCACCCCAGGCTGACGGAGGTCGGCGCGTGGCGGGCACGTACCAAATACGGTCACCGCGCCTCCGATCTCTGGGACGAGAGGCCGCACGGCGGTTACTACACGCAGGACGACATCCGCGAAATCGTCGCGTACGCCGCCGAGCGGCATATCACCGTCGTCCCCGAGATCGATATCCCCGGCCACTCGCAGGCCGCCATCGCCGCGTATCCGGAACTGGGCAACACCGACGTCATCGACACAACCACCCTCTCCGTCTGGGACAACTGGGGCGTCAACCCGAACGTACTCGCCCCCACTGACACCACCCTCCGCTTCTACGAGGGCGTCTTCGAGGAGCTCCTCGGCCTCTTCCCCGCCACGTTCATCCACATCGGGGGCGACGAGTGCCCGAAGGACCAGTGGAAGGTCTCTCCGGCCGCCCAGGCCCGTATCAGGGAACTCGGCCTGGCCGACGAGGACGAGCTCCAGTCCTGGTTCATCAGGCACTTCGACAGCTGGCTCGCCGATCGAGGCCGCCGTCTCATCGGCTGGGACGAGATCCTCGAGGGCGGCCTCGCCCCGGGCGCCGCCGTCTCCTCGTGGCGCGGATACGCCGGCGGCATCGCCGCGGCCGAAGCCGGCCACGACGTCGTCATGTGCCCCGAGCAGCAGGTGTACTTGGACCACCGCCAGCACGGCGGCCCCGACGAGCCGATGCCCATCGGCTACGTACGCACTCTTGAGGACGTCTACCGCTTCGAGCCCGTCCCCCCGGCCCTGTCGCCCGAGGCCGCCGCGCACATCGTCGGCACCCAGGCCAATGTCTGGACCGAGGTGATGCAGGACCGTCCCCGGGTCGACTACCAGGTCTTCCCACGGCTCGCGGCCTTCGCCGAAGTCGCCTGGTCCGCACTGCCCGCGCCCGCCGAGCGCGACTTCGCTGACTTCGAGCGGCGAATGACCGCTCACTACGCGCGCCTTGACGCGCTCGGCGTCGATTACCGACCGCCCGGCGGCCCGTTGCCGTGGCAGCGGCGACCTGGCGTGATCGGACGCCCGATCGAGGGGGCGCCCCCAAACGTGTGAGGCCGGTGTAAAGGTGGGTGTCCTGCGCCGCAGAGCCTGGGACTGTGGATGCCCGTAAGGAATAAGTCGTACAAGGCTCACCGAAGAGTGGCAATCCGCATGTGGCGGCGACGGTATGGCAAAACGGACAGTCGTCACGAGTGGGTACATCCGGTGCGGATGTGCCCTTCGCGGACCCTCTCGTCGGTCGGCTCGGAAGATGTGCCAGAGTTGCCACGTCCGGGCTGTGAGCACGTACGGTACGGCAACACAGGCGGGACAGCCGGGACACCGGGAAGGGGCAGCTGGGTGACCACGCACGCACCGCAGGCGGCGCAGTCGGTGACGCTACCGGCCTCGCTCGACGAGGCCGTGGCGGCGCTCGACGCCATGCCCGCCGCCGTGCCCGTCGCCGGCGGTACGGACCTCATGGCCGCCGTCAACAAGGGCCAACTCCGCCCCGCGGGCCTCGTCGGCCTCGGCCGCATCAGCGAGATCCGCGGCTGGCGCTACATGGACGGGCACGCGCTGCTCGGAGCCGGACTCACCCACGCCCGGATGGGACGGCCCGACTTCGCGGCCCTCATCCCCGCGCTGGCCGCGTCCGCGCGCGCCGCGGGCCCGCCTCAGATCCGTAACGCAGGCACGCTCGGCGGCAATATCGCCACTGCCGCCCCGACCGGCGACGCCCTGCCCGTACTGGCAGCCCTCGAGGCGGACCTGGTGATCGCGGGACCCGGCGGCGCACGCCGCGAGATCCCCGTCTCCCATCTGCTGGCCGGCCGCGAGATGCTCGCCCCCGCCGAACTCATCGGGTTCGTCCGTGTGCCCCTGCTGCACGCCCCGCAGGTCTTCCTGAAGGCGACGGGCCGGACAGGGCCCGGCCGCGCCACCGCATCCGTCGCCGTCGTCCTCGACCCGGCGCGGCGCGGGGTGCGCTGCGCGGTGGGCGCGATCGCGCCGATGCCGCTGCGGCCGCTGGAGGCGGAGCGCTGGATCGCGTCGCTGATCGACTGGGACGGTGAGCGGGGCCTGGCGACCGAGGCGCTGGCGGCCTTCGGCGAGTACGTCGCGGCGGCGTGCATCCCGGATCCGGCCCCGACCGCGCAGGGCGAGGAGCCGCCCGCGCTGCCACCGGCCGTACTGCATCTGCGACGCACGGTCGCCGCACTGGCCCGACGTGCACTGGGGAGGGCGCTGTCGTGAGCAATGAGGAGAACCCGCACGAGCTCCCGAACGAGCTCCCGCCGGAGCGGGGCGGCTGGCAGCCGATTCCGCACGGCGGTGAGTACGACGCCGAGGCCACGGCCTTCCTGCAGCTGCCGCCCGAGGGCGCGCTGGACGCCGCGCCGCTCGAGGCGCCGGGCCATGGCTATGTACCGCCGATGATCACGCCACTGACGCCGGCCGACGAGACGGATCCGGCCGCGACGGGCACGTGGGCCGTGCCCCGGGGCGACGGGGAGCCGCCCGCGGTGCAGTGGCCGGAGCCGGCGGCCGGGTACCCGGGACCCGCCGACCCGCACGCCACGGGCCAGTGGGCCTTCACCGAGACCGAGCCGGTCCAGGCAGCCTCGGAGCTGACCGGCCAGTGGACGATTCCGGTGGCGGGCGGCGATCTGCCCGACGAGTCGGGCGAGTTCACCACGACCGCGCTGCAGTCCCAGTGGGCCGCCGCGGCACCGCCCACCACGCTGCCGGGCGGTGCGACCGCCCCGTGGGCGCCGTCGCCCGACGCCCCGGCCACCCTTCCGGGCGGAGCGCCCGCGCCATGGGCGATGGCGCGGGAACCCGCGGCGGTGGAGGAGCCGGAGTCGGCCGAGCCCGAAGCAGCCCCTGAGGAGTCGGCCGGGGAAGCTCCTGCGGAGAGCCCCGAGGAGGAGCCCGTCCCCACCTCCTCCACCGGCAGCGACGAACACCCGCCCAGCTCCTACGTCCTGCGGGTCAACGGCACCGACCGGCCCGTCACCGACGCCTGGATCGGCGAATCCCTGCTCTACGTACTGCGCGAACGTCTCGGCCTGGCCGGCGCCAAGGACGGCTGCTCACAGGGCGAGTGCGGCGCGTGCAACGTCCAGGTCGACGGCCGTCTCGTCGCGTCCTGCCTGGTTCCCGCGGCGACCGCCGCCGGCTCCGAAGTACGTACGGTCGAAGGCCTCGCCACCGATGGCGAACCCTCCGACGTCCAGCGTGCTCTGGCGGGCTGCGGCGCGGTCCAGTGCGGCTTCTGCATCCCCGGCATGGCCATGACCGTCCACGACCTCCTCGAGGGCAACCACGCCCCCACCGAGCTCGAGACGCGGCAGGCCCTGTGCGGCAACCTCTGCCGCTGCTCCGGCTACCGGGGCGTCCTCGATGCCGTACGCGAAGTGGTCGCCGAGCGCGGTGCGAGCGCCGCGGCCGCGGCGGAGGCGAGTGAGGAAGCCCGCATTCCGCACCAGGCGCCCCCAGGCGCAGGTAGTGTGCAGCTCCACCCGCACGACGGAGGCATGGCGTGAGCAACGACGCGGCCACCACTGCGACGCCCCAGGCGGTCGACGGCCCTCAGCCACAGACCCAGCCGCCTGCGCACGGACTCGGTGCCTCCCTCCCGCCGGCCGATGCCCGCGCCAAGACCGAGGGCACGTTTCCGTACGCCGCCGACCTGTGGGCCGAAGGGCTGCTGTGGGCGGCGATCCTGCGCTCCCCGCACCCGCACGCCCGTATCAGCTCGATCGACACCTCGGCGGCGCTGGACATGCCGGGAGTGCGAGCAGTCGTTACACACCAGGACATTCCGGGTGATTCGTCGTACGGCAGACGTATCGCGGACCGTCCCGTCTTCGCCTCCGAGATCGTCCGCCATCACGGCGAGGCGATCGCCGCGGTCGCGGCCGACCACCCCGACACGGCCCGCCTCGCGGCGGCGGCGATCGCGGTCGAGTACGAACCCCTCGAACCGGTCACCGACCCCGAGAAGGCCTTCGCCGCCGAACCCCTGCACCCCGACGGCAATCTGATCCGCCACATCCCGCTCCGCTACGGCGACCCCGATGTGGCGGGCGAGGTGATCGTCGAGGGCCTCTACCGCATCGGCCGCCAGGATCCGGCCCCGATCGGCGCCGAGGCCGGCCTGGCCGTCCCGCGCCCGGACGGCGGCGTGGAGCTGTACGTCGCCTCCACCGACCCCCACACCGACCGCGATCTCGCGGCGGCGTGCTTCGGCCTGGAGCAGGACCGGGTGAAGGTCGTCGTCACGGGTGTCCCGGGCGCGACGGGTGACCGCGAGGACCCCGGCTTCCAGCTCCCGCTGGGCCTGCTGGCATTGAAGACGGGCTGCCCGGTCAAGCTGACGGCAACCCGCGAGGAGTCCTTCCTCGGCCACGCCCACCGCCACCCCACGCTGCTGCGCTACCGCCACCACGCGGACGCGGAGGGCCGCCTGGTCAAGGTCGAGGCCCAACTGCTCCTGGACGCGGGCGCGTACGCCGACGCCTCCTCCGAATCGCTCGCGGCCGCGGTTGCCTTCGCCTGCGGCCCGTACGTCGTCCCGCACGCCTTCATCGAGGGCTGGGCGGTCCGCACGAACAACCCTCCGTCGGGCCATGTGCGCGGCGAGGGAGCGATGCAGGTGTGCGCGGCGTACGAGGCCCAGATGGACAAACTGTCCGCCAAGCTCGGCCTCGACCCCACCGAACTCCGCCTCCGCAACGCCCTTGCCACCGGCGACATCCTCCCCACCGGCCAGACGGTCACCTGTCCCGCGCCTGTCGCGGAACTGCTCCACGCCGTACGGGACTTCCCGCTCCCCGACCTTCCCAAGGACACACCGGAGAACGACTGGCTGCTCCCCGGCGGCCCGGAGGGCGCGGGCGAACCCGGAGCGATCCGCCGCGGCGTGGGCTACGCACTGGGCATGGTCCACATGCTCGGCGCGGAAGGTACCGACGAAGTCTCCACAGCCACGGTCAAGGTCCACGACGGGATCGCGACCGTCATCTGCGCGGCAGTCGAAACGGGCCAGGGCTTCACCACGCTCGCCCGCCAGATCGTCCAGGAGACGCTGGGCATCGAAGAGGTCCGCGTGGCCTCGGTCGACACGGACCAGCCACCGGCGGGCCCGGCGGCCCACGGCCGCCACACATGGGTCTCGGGCGGCGCGGTCGAGAGGGCCGCGAGAATGGTCCGCACCCAGCTCCTCCAGCCGCTGGCCCACAAGTTCGGGATGTCGACGGAGCTGCTCCAGATCACCGACGGCAAGATCACGTCGTACGACGGCGTGCTGTCGACGACGGTGACGGAGGCGATGGACGGCAAGGAACTGTGGGCAACGGCCCAGTGCCGCCCCCACCCGACCGAGCCCCTCGACGACTCGGGCCAGGGAGACGCCTTCGTGGGCCTCGCGTTCTGCGCGATCCGCGCGGTGGTGGACGTCGACATCGAACTGGGCTCGATCCGCGTGGTCGAAATGGCGGTGGCCCAGGACGTGGGCCGCGTCCTGAACCCCGCCCAACTGGCTTCGCGCATCGAGGCGGGCGTGACCCAGGGCGTCGGCACAGCCCTGACGGAAAACCTCCGCACGGCCCGCGGCCTGGTCCGCCATCCCGACCTGACGGGCTACGCACTCCCGACATCTCTTGACGCTCCGGACATTCGCATCGTGAAACTGGTCGAGGAACGGGACGTGGTGGCCCCGTTCGGGGCGAAGCCGGCGAGCGCGGCCCCGGTGGTGACTTCCCCGGCGGCGGTGGCTTCGGCGGTACGCGCGGCAACGGGGAGGCCGATCAACCGGCTCCCGATCAGGCCTCAGGCGGCCGTGGCCATTCCCAACTCGTAACCGTGTGACGCTCATTGCACCTGCAATCCAGGGGTGCGCACTGTCACTGGGGCTCGGTACAGTGATCCCTGTAGACGTGTGTAAACGGGGAGGCGTTCGTGGCAGAGGAAAGCGGGGCGGTGGGCCCGTTGTACGGGCCGCCGTTGTACGGACCACCGTTGTATGGGCCACAGGTTCCGCCGTTGTACGGGCCACAGGTTCCACCGGTGTACGGGCCGCCGGTACCGCCGCCGGTCTACGGGCCGCCGGTGCCTAAGCCGCCAAGCTCGATGGAGACGCTGTGGCACGTCAATCCGCAGCAGGCGATGCTGGTCGAGGCCGAGACGTTGGAGAAGTTTCGCAAGAAGGCCGATGGCATCTTGACGAAGCTTCTGGGGTCGCAGGCTTCGCCGAAGCAGCTGGCTGACGAGAAGATGGTTCGTAACGAACTAGGCGGGGGACAAGGCGCGTTCATCGAGGCGGAGGAGCTCTTCGACGCGTACGAGTCGGTCGTCGCGCAGCTGAAACAGCTCTCGAAGATGCTGTCGGATTCGGTGGACGGTCTGAGTATCGCCGTCCGCGCTTCGCAGAGCGGCTATGAAGAGATGGATGCCGACGTCAAGCGACGGATGCTGGCCCTGCACCAGCACACGGGCGCGTGGGCCAGGGAGCACACGGAGCAGCCGGTTGACCAGGGTGCTGACACCTGATGACGCTGGGCCGAGGACAACGGGGGAAAGGGGTGACGGCACATGGGTAAGGGTGCCAAGGGCGGCGGCGATGGCGGTGTGAAGACCGACTTCCAGAGCATGACCCATGACGACTTGTGGGCATGGCTGACGCCTTCGAGCAGTGGAACTGTCGCGGGCATCTCCGACCGGCTCAAAGATGCCGCGAAGGCACTGGAGGAGCTGGCAGACGACCTCAAGAAGCACATGGAAGACGTGGACTGGAAGGGAGAGGCTGGTACGGCGTTCACCAAGTGGGGTGAGAGCACGGTCAGTTCCACGAGGGCGTTGGCTGTCTACAGCAGCAATTCCGCCCACTGGCTCTCGATCGCTTCAACGGCGATCGCGTCCGCCCACAGCGCCATGCCTGCCAGTCTGGGGAGTGCACAAGCCAACGCGGAAGCCGCGCGCAAGTACCACAACGACCCCGATTCGCAGTCGATCGGCTCGAGCGCGCGAGCGACCATCAACACGTTCCAGCCGCCACCGGACGAGAAGGGCAAGGTCTCTCCGGAGGCATTGGCTGCGGCGAGCTTGGCGCGGGACAAGGCTCGCCAAGAGGCGATCGACAACATGAGAAGGCTGGCGGGCACGTACGCGCACAGTGCCAGCCAGATGAACGCACAGAAGGTACCGGTCTTTCCGTCGCCGCCGGACCGTTTTGTGCCGGAAGCTCCCAAGAGTAGGACAGGCACCCAGCAGTCGTCGGTTGGGACCTACGATCGGAGCAGCCGGACCACCTCGGTTGGTGACGGTGTGCATTCAACGTCGACGGATCCCTCGCAGACTCATTCCGTGGGGCATGTAGGACAGGACAAGCCTGGGCAGATCCAGCCCGAGCGCCCTGTGAACCTGGGGATCGACAGCGTCGACACGCTGCCTCCGCAGACCCACCTCCCCCCGACGACCGGGCCTGTTCCTCCGGCAACCAAGCCCGATGGTCCGAGCGTTGTGCCCCCCGGCGTGATACCGCCTGCATTCGGGGGCAAATCAGGTGGGCCAACCACCAGCGCGCCTGGCAAGGCGATCGTCGGCGGCCGTGGTGTGATGCCGCCTGGCCAGGGCGGAATCGCGTCGAGGATGCCGCGTGAGAACGGCATCGTCGGCGGTCGCCCTGTCACGCCGAACACCGGCCGCCCTACGGTCGGAATTCCCCGTGGCACGGTAATCGGCAACGAAGGGACCACGGGCGCCCGCGGACCGATGGGGCGCGGGATGTCCGGCATGCACGGCGGCGGTCCCATGGGGGGCGCGGGCCAGAGCGGCATCTCTGGTGGGCGCCGCTTGGCGTCCGAAGTGGGCGGGGTGGTCGGAGGCCGACCGCAGCAGCCCGGACAGACGAGTGCCCGTCCCTTTACGCCCGGCGGCTCGGGTCTCGTCCGAGGCCAGAACGCGAGCGCCAGCGGCGGTGCGCACCCTGGACAGGTAGGTCGCGCCGGAGCGATCTCTCCGGGGACACACGGCGCCAACTCTCGCCGCGACGACCAAAGCGGTGAGCGTCCGGACTACCTGTCGGAGGACGAGGAGACCTGGCAGCAGGGCAGCCGGCGCGTCGTTCCACCGGTCATCGACTGATCACCCTCCACTTGAGGTCAAAGGAAGCAGATGTCTACCAGCAGTATTCGATCGCGTCGTCGCAGGCTTGTTGTCGCGGCGTCGCTGGGCCTACTGCTGGTGGGCTCCGCTGCCGCACCGGCTCTGGCGGAGTCCACCCGTTCCACGCAGTGGCACTTGGATGCCATGCACGCCGAGGAAATGTGGAAGGTCAGCACCGGTAAGGGTGTCACCGTGGCACTACTCGACAGTGGTGTCGACGTCACGCATCCCGACCTTCAAGGTCAGATTCTCCCAGGCAAGGACTTCACCTCTGAGGAGCCGGGCAGTGAACGGACCGACACGGAGGGCCACGGCACCGGCATGGCCGGCGTCATCGCCGGTACCGGCAAGTTGAACGGTGGAAACGGTGCCTTCGGACTGGCCCCCGGAGTCAAGATCCTTCCCGTCCGTCTGGCTGACACGGACCTCTCGGGGAGTCGGCAGGACCAGGCCGACGAGTATCAGAAGCCGGTGAGTGAAGCGATCCGCTACGCGGCCGACCAGGGTGCCAAGGTCATCAACATTTCGCAGGGCGTGATCCACGGATCGCCGCAGTTGACGAGTGCGGTGAAGTACGCGCTGGACAAGGGCTCGCTGATCTTTGCCGCTGTAGGAAACGAGGGCGACACCGACATTGAGTATCCGGCTGCCACTCCAGGTGTGGTGGGCATAGGTGCCATCGGTAAGGACGGCAAGAAGACGCAGGAGTCCCAGCACGGGCCTCTCGTTGACTTCGTCGCACCCGGCTGGGACATCGTCGCGTCTTGCACCAAGACGACCCGCCTGTGCAAGACCAGTGGGACCAGCGATGCGACCGCTCTCGCCTCTGCGTCCGCCGCCCTCATCTGGTCGCAGCACCCGACGTGGACCAACAACCAGGTCCTCCGAGTCATGCTCAACACGGCCGGCAGCCCGAGGAGCGGGGAGAAGCGCACCGACTTCCTCGGCTACGGGACCGTCCGTCCGCGCATCGCTCTGAAGACCCCGGGCGACCCCGGCCCCGCTGGCGAGTACCCCCTCCCGGATCTCGCGGCCGCCGCCCCCGAGTCGCCCTCCACGCAGCCCTCGAAAGCTTCCGGCGGTACTGAGTCCGACAAGAAGCAGCCTGACACCGCGGCGCCCGCGTCCCACGACGACAGCAACACCGGCCTGTGGATAGCCCTCGGCGTCGGCGCGGCCGCCCTCATTGGTGCCGCAGTCGCCGCCCTGGTCATCCGCTCCCGCCGTCGAGTTGCCGTGTCCTCCCCGGCTTCGCCGGTTCCCGATCAGCAGCAGCCTCAATTCCCGGCTTACGGCCCGCCGCAGGCCGGCCAGGGTCAAAGCCCGCAGTCCGGACCGGGCCAACCGGGTTGAGCTGAGCCCAGACGCAGAAATCCACGGCACGCCTCGGCGACTTGAGCCGATCCCGTAGGCGGAGACAACAGCAGGACCGCCGAACACCCACTCCGGGGAGCAGATCATGAGTCTGCACCCGCCGGAGTTCCCGCCGCCGCCGGGTCGGAGCGATCCGTCTCTCCCACCAATGAATGTCAGCCAGACGAAATGTCTCTCCGGTTACCGTCTCGCCTCGTATCGCCCTGCCGGATCGTCCCGTCGACATGGAGATCGACAGCGTGGCGACTTTGCCTCCCTCGAACTCGACGGCGCCGTCGATACGCCGGGCCTTATTCCGTCGGCCGGTAGGCCAGATGGGCCAGGCATGATCCCGCCCACGTTCGGTGGCCCCCTGGCACGGTGATCGGCAATGAAGGCACCACCGCTCGTGGCCAATGGGCCGCGGGGGCACGCCAGGTATGCATGGCGGGGGTGGGCCCCACGGGAGGTGCCGGCCGGAGCAGTGTCTCAGGTGGGCGTCGGCTGGCGTCCGGGGCGGGTGGTGTTGTTGGAGGAAGACAGCAGAAGCCCGGGCAGAACAGCGCGCGGCCTTCACGCCGGGTGGCGCCGGGCTGGTGCGGGGTGCCAATCCGAACGACTCCAGTGGTGGCGCACCCCGGGCAGGCAGGCCGAGCCGGAGCGGCCTTTCCTGGGAAGCACGGTGCCGGCTCTCGCCGTGATGAACAGAGCGGCGAGCGGCCGGACTGCCTGTCGGAAGACGAAGAAACCTGGCAGCACGGCGGTCGCCGCGTTGTGCCGCCGGCTATTGACTAACCCGTGCAACACGGGGAGAGGGAACTGATGCACACCAGCAGCCGCCCAGTAGCGAAGTATGGCCGCGCAGTAACCGCTGCCTTGGGCATGCTGCTAGGGTCTGTTGCGAAAGTGGATCTTGATCGGTGATGATCATGCGTTGTGGCGCGTGGAGATCTGACAGATGCACAGTGGTCGCGGCTGGAGCCGCTGCTGCCGATGGGCAAGAAGGCCGGGAGGCCGCCGGTTTGGACCAGGCGGCAGCTTATAGACGGCATACGGTGGCGGACGCGGGCGGGAACGCCGTGGCGGGATGTGCCCGAGCGGTACGGGCCGTGGGACCGGGTCTACGACCTGTTCCGCCGGTGGCAGCGTAACGGCACCTGGCACCGGATTCTGGAGCAACTGCAGGCCGATGCCGATGCGAAGGGCCTGATCACGTGGGACGTCAGCGTGGACTCCACGGTCTGCCGTGCTCATCAGCACGCCGCCGGGGCACGTAAAAAGGGGACCTTCAAAAGGAACCGCCCGGCGGCTTCGTCACCGAGCCCGACGACCACGCCCTCGGACGTTCCCGCGGCGGTCTGACTACGAAAATCCACCTCGCCACCGAGCAGGGACAGAAACCACTGTCACTGCTCATCACCGCCGGCCACCGGCACGACAGTCCCTACTTCCGCCCGGTCCTGGAGAAGATCCGAGTACGCCGTCCAGGCCCCGGACGGCCGCGAACCAGACCTGACAAGGTCCGGGGCGACAAGGCCTACGGATCCCGCGCCAACCGCGCCTACCTGCACGGACGCCGGATCGCCTGCACCATCCCGGAGAAGGCGGACCAGATCCGCAACCGCAAGAACCTCGGCTCCCGCGGAGGCAGACCACCGAAGTTCGACAGGGAAGACTACAAACAACGCCACGCGGTCGAGTGCGGCATCAACCGCCTCAAGAGACATCGCGCAGTGGCAACGAGGTACGACAAACTCGCCGTCCGCTACGAAGCCACCGTGCTGGTCGCAGCCATCAACGAATGGCTTTGACCAGCACTTTCGCAACAGGCCCTAGTGGGCATCGCCGCAACTCCTGCCCATGCGGAGACAATCCGCGATCAGCAGTGGCATCTGGACACGATGCATGCTGATGAGATGTGGCGAACCAGCACAGGCAAGGGCGTCACCGTCGCCGTCATCGACTCAGGTGTCGACGATCGTCTGCGTGATCTGCAAGGGCAGGTACTTCCAGGACTTGACCTCTCGAAGCAGCCGGGTGACGAGAATTCGGACTATGAGGGGCATGGCACGGGGATGGCCGCCGTGATCGCAGCTACGGGTAAGCGGCCGGGAGGGAAGGGCTCATTCGGCCTTGCTCCTGGGGCCAAGATTCTGCCGATCAGGTTGCCCAAGCCCAACGAAGGGACAAAGCTGGGATCGAACCCCGAGCTGTGGGACAGTTCGATGAGTAAAGGGATCCGTCATGCGGCGGACTCGGGTGCGCGAGTCATCAACATCTCGCAGGCTTCTGATGAAGAGCCATCAGGTCAAGTTGGCGAAGCAGTGAAGTATGCGCTGGCTAAAGGCTCGTTGATTTTCGCTGGTGTGGGCAACGACGGTGAAAAGGGGAATCCGGTCATGTACCCGGCGGCCCTCCCGGGCGTCGTGGGAATGGCCGCCTACGACAGAAACGGCCGGACGACCAAAGAGTCGGAGCGAGGACCGCAAGTAGACCTTGTTGCCCCTGGTGCAGACATCTTTTCCGCGTGTGGCGGGGGGACGCAGATGTGCAAGAGCCACGGCACCAGCGATGCCACCGCTCTTGCGTCCGCTTCAGCCGCCCTGATCTGGTCCAAATACCCGCAATGGTCCAATAACCAGGTCCTCCGCGTCCTGATCAACACGGCTGGCAAGGCAAAAAGCGGCAAAGCGCGTACCGACGCCGGGGGTTATGGAGCCGTGCGGCCCCGTATCGCATTGAAGACGCCTGGTGACCCCGGGCCGGCCGACGAGTACCCCCTCCCGGACCTCGCCGCTGCTGCCCCCAAGTCGCCGTCCCCGGACGTCTCCAAGCCCGCTGGCGGCACCGAGTCGGGCAAGAAGCAGCCAGACACGGCGGCGCCCGCGTCCAGCGACGACAGCAACTTCGGCCTGTGGGTAGCCCTCGGCGTCGGCGCGGCCGCCCTCATCGGCGCCGCAATAGCCGTCCCGCTCGTCCGGTCCCGCCGTCGCAGCACGGCACTTCCGCCTGTGCCGCCCACGGCAGCCCCTGCTCCGTACCCGTATCAGCCGCAGTACCCACCGACCTACGGCCCGCCGCAGGGTGGCGCTCCCAACGCCAACTCCCCGTACGGTGGCCCGTCAGGACCCGGTCAGTCTGGGTGACATTGTCGTCTCCCCTGAGCCTGGCCGCTCTCGCGGCTGTGGACTGTCGCATGGTACGGCCGACGACTTTGAGTGGCCCGAGATTCCATATTGCACTTGTGCATGGTGGTGCCGCCTCCGGTAGCGTTTTCACGCGTATGCGGTGACCTTGCTGTGTATGCGCTATGGAGAGCGCCGCTTCTTGTGGGCCGACAGGAGGCGACTTGGTGCTCTACCCCTTTCCAGTCGAAGAAGTGACATGCGAACCAAGCTGAGAATGGTCATGGTGCCTGCGGCCGTCGTCGTCCTGGGGGCGGCAGCGGGGTGTTCCTCCGACGACGAAGGCAAAGAGGCGACGAAGGGCAAGCCTGTCGCCGAAGTCTGCGACGGCTTTGCGAAGGACGCCCCGGCTCTCGATGCTCTCAAGGCGATCGCCGGGGACGGTTATTTCACCAGTGACCTCTCCGAGCCGGACAAGGTGCTCGATACGCTCCGCATGGCTTCCCGTACGGAGAAGAGCGGGAAGACGCGTCCGCAGGGCATCCCTTCCTGCTGGTTGCTACTGGCGAAGGGCGGGGAGCGGGATCTCCGTATCGATTTCCGCGAGGCTTTGGAGGTTCCGGATCGGGATGCCCGACTGGAGAAATCCGTCACCTATTTCTCCACCGGTGAGAGGGCGTCGTCGTCCGACAGTCGCGCGACGGTCTACTTCAAGTGCCGTATGAAGGCTCCTGCCCACGAGATCACCATCAGCGGGGAGCTTCAGCGATCGGACGAGAACGGGGCGCCGGAGAAAGGCATCAGGGCGCACCAGGCCACGGTGGTCAACGCTGCCGCGCGCAAGGTCGCTGCCGATCTGGGCTGCCAGAACGCCACCAAGCTGGTTAACGGGGTGCCCAAGCCTGCCGCCTGAGGCAGCTTGGAGCGGCGCGGTGCCGGTGGGCGGCAGCCCCCGGCAGCGGCCTGGTTACGGCGCTCGGAAGGCGCGGTCGCAGGGTCGCAGTTCTGGAGTGGGTCCGGGCGCTCCGGTTGTGGCGTGGCCGGGAGCGGTCCCGAACGGTCGCCGTCCGCGCAGCGGGCGATGAAGCGCTGCTCGGAGGCGGGCCGCGTCGGATCGAGCCGGGTGATCAGGTGGTGCGAGCCGATCTGCCGGGGAGCATCCAGGCGTGCTCGTTCCATGTGCGAATCCCCCGTCGACAAGACAACGTCAGCAGAGCCGACCGAGTGGCCGAGTGCGGCTTCGCTGGGAGGTGGATGACTGCGCTGTACCTTTGCTCGTCATCCATCTAAGGACGTCTCGTACATTCGCATGGCGAAACCGCCGGGCAAGCGATTGGCCCCAAGCGCGGTAACCGCCCCCACTCGTGACTATTTGTAGCTAATTGCAAGCGCAATCCAGGGGTGTTCCCTGTCATAAACGCTCGCTACAGTGGCTCTGAGGCTGTGGATAACGGGGGAGGGTACGTTGCTGCCGAGCAACGGTAGGTCGGGGGCTGGACGTCGCGGCCCTCTGCTGGCCTGCTCGGGGCTGCCCAGGGTGCGAGGCCCGGCTCAAAGGACGGGCGACGAACGGTGTGATGGCTGCGGGGGAAGTGCCCGCCCTGCGCTGTGGTTTGGCGTACGGTGGCCGCCGCAAGCTCCGCCACCCTTCATGGATCAGGTCTCCGAGATTCCTGTGAGTCACAGCGAACCAGTCCTGGCAACGAATCGACCGCAGTCCTGAGGAAGACATGTCGTTTGAAGAAGAGTGGGCCCAGCACAAGAGCGAAGCCACAACCCGAATGCAGCTCAACCATGTTGACGACGGGAACGGTGGGCGCGGAGGCGGGCAGAGGCTCCACGTGACGTACAGCGTGCTGATGGGCCGCGCGGACAAAGCTGACACTGCCCGCGGTGACTTTGTCGATGCCGACAACAAGGTGATGACAGAAACCGGCCAGGTGGGAGCAAGCCTGAAGGGCTTCAAGTCGGGTCCTGCCTTCGCCACCTTCATCACTCGGTGGAAGAAGCAGGTGTCCTACGTCGAGGGCTTGCTCAAGAACGACGTAGCGGGTGCGCTTCGGGCGTCCGCAGCTGATTTCGAGGTACGCGACAAAGACGAAGCAGACCGCTACAAGAACGCCCACAAGGGCAAGAACGGCGGCGCTGACGACAAGCCCGACCTGAAGTAAGAGGCCGAGGAGATCACGGACATGCTCGACTACAAGACGCTCCTCCATGCCGACTTCACGGAACTCTCAGAGGCTGTGACCCAATGGGGCAAGCTTCCTGAGAAGTTCCAGAAGGCCAACACGCTCTACTCGAACACAGTGGTCAAGGATATTTACGGGTCCGACTGGAAGGGCGAGGCGGCCACCGCGGCCTACGAGAAGCTGTCCATGGTGGACAAGCAGATGGTGGCTGCCGGCGATGAGGCAGCGGACGTCCACAAGCTGCTCTCCGATGCGCATGAGATCTTCACGGAAGCGCAGAAGAAGCTGAAGAGCCTGACGGCAGACATCGAGAAGGACAAGTATCTCTCGATCAAGCCCGACGGCGAGGTCTGGTTCGATCCTCCGGAGGGAACCGAGAACCAAGCGCAGCTCAACAAGGCATACCAGGAGTCGATCCAGGCCTACCGGACCAGTATTCAGAACCAGGTGACGGCTGCTCAGGAAGCTGACGACACGCTGCACTGGGCCCTCAGCCAGGATCACAACGGCCGCCGGCGCGGTTTTGACTCCGACACTTACAACAGCATCAAGGATGCGCAGAAGGGCCGCGAGCAGGCCGACAAGGACCTCAGGGAACTCGAGAAGCTGACCGGGGACAAGAGCGATCTGAGGCTCGCCGGCCTTTCGGGCAACTTGGATCCCAAGACCCTCCAGCGGATCAATTCTCTCATCGCGAAGCACGAAGGGGATCCGTACTTCGCCGAGAAGTTCGCCACGAACATGGGGCCCAAGGGGACTCTCGAGCTCTGGACACGCATCGCGGACCGGACGCAGACCGGTGGAGATCAGTCAAAGGCGTCGGAAAGCATTCAGAAGTCGCTCGGTTACACCCTCGCGCTCGCCTCCCATTCCGACAGCGACGCCATGGAACGCTGGAAGAAGGACATGGTGGGCCTCGGGAGCAAGCAGGTCGAGCTCCTAGACATGAATGCCGGCACCAGTCACAAGGGGCCGTACGGCTTCCAGGTGATGAGCAGCCTCATGCGGAACGGCGAGTACGACAAGGACTTCCTCAAGGATTACGGCAAGGGTCTCATCGGCTTCGAGAAGGATCACAGCAAGACGGAGCTGAAGCAGCTGTACCGTCCGGACGGCTCGATCGACCCGTTCCTGAGCTTCGGAGCCGGGTCGGACCACGGTTTGGATCCCATGGCCGGTTACATGGAGGCGCTGGGGCACAACCCGGACGCGGCGAAGGAGATGTTCTACTCAAAGGACTGGGAGGCTGAATCCAAGGTCGACCCGGAGCTGAAGTACCTCATGACCGATCGCAAGTGGCCCGACGGAAATCCCTTCGCGGAGGACAAGCGGGGTTACGGGTACGACGAACTGGGCCACGCGCTGGAAGCCGCGACGCTCGGTGTGCCGTACGACCAGCCGGATCTCGGACTGCGCCGCGACGACACGACGGCCAACATCATGTCCCAGGTAGTCCAGACGGTCGCAGACGACCAGGGTTACGTGGCCGACAAGCCTGGCATCGGAAACAGCCTCGCCAAGATGGGCGCCGGGTATATCGATGATCTGGACTGGGCAGTGGGGAACTTCGGCGACAAGGATAGTGGCCAGGCGCTCCGCGACGAAGCCTTCAACCACGAGGGCCCGGGCCACATTAATCTCAAGCATCAAACGGCTTCCGACTTCCTTGCCTCTGTGGGCAAGCACGAGGGGAGCTACGAGATTCTCTCGGCAGCCCAGCATGAATACACCTCAAGTGCGCTGGTGGCACACCGTCAGCCCGACGCTGCACTCTCCACGATCCTGGAAACGGGCTCCAAGGCACATGGAATCCTTGACCAGGCTCGGGTCAGCGAGATCAACCACGCGTACGGTGAAGCCACCGACGAAGCCAATCGCAAGATGGCCGAAGCGGCGGAGTGGAAGAAGTTCGGGGTCAGCCAGGGAATCGGCCTGGGGGTCGGCCTGGCCACCCTCCCGTTCGGCGGGCCCGCGACTGCGGCAGCCGTCGCCTTCGCTGTGCCAGCCGTCATCGAAGGCGCGGGAGGGGCCATGGAAACGGAACAGGGAATCAGGATCGATCGTGAACTGGCTGAAAAGGAAGCCGATTTCGATCGCAAGGAAGAAATGGACAAAGCTAAGTTCGTCGAACTGGGCAGACGCCGAGCGGTCGATCCGCTCGACGCGTACATCGCCGTCCATCCCGAGCTCGATGGAACCGACTGGTACAAGCAGACGAGCCATAGCATTGAAGCTGGCTACAACGCCGGTGACAACGAGACCGACCAGACTGATGCGGACTGAGTGATGGAGCGGTACTACTCCCGCCGGTCTCCTGTTGTCATCCTGTTGGCGTGTGTGCTCTTGGCGAGCAGCGCGTGCAGCGGGAGTGGCGAGGAGCCGGAGAAGAAGTCCAAGCCAGCGGTCGCCCTGACGCCCTTGAACCGTGCCTGCGGGGGGATCCTCGACAAAGAGACCGTCGCCGAGACGCTGGACAGACCGAGGGGCAAGAAACTCGGGCGAGGCGCACAGGCCGAACTCGCCGTCGACAAGGCCGCTGAGGTGGGGCGATACCTCGGTGAGGAAATGGATTGGTCCAGGCACTCCAAATCCACGTGCTTTATCGATGACGAATCGGGCGGGTCCGCGGAGATCGATATCTATTTCGGATGGTGGCCGGGGCCCCTCCCGCCGAAGGACGCCAAGCCAGGAGCGTCCGCCGTGTTCGTGGCGAAGGAGGGGAGTTCGGAGCTTCTGGTCGACTGCCGGCGGACCGACCTGGTCGATTCGGGGAAGAAGGGGGCGATCCTTCGCGGCGTCATCACCGACCGCGTCGGCCTGAGCAGTAACGCAAGCGCCAAGTTGCTCATTGCCTCGGCCCGGAAGGTGGCGGAGGGTCTGAATTGTGAGAACCAGCTGACGTTCCCGGATCCGCCGGAGCGACAGAAGGGTCTGAAGTAATGACCGGCGTCGTCATCTTCTTCTTCGTCGCGGCGGCCCTCTTCATTGCCCTCGGGCTTGCCGACCAGCGTAAACTCTACTGGAAGCTGTCCTCCTGGCGTTACCGCAATCCGGAGGCCAATGAGCCCTCCGACACCGCGTACGTCATCGGGCGCGTCGTCGTCTTCGCTGCCGCCGGGATCATGGTGTTTCAGGGGTGTTCGGCGATGAACTTCGCCGATGAAGCCTCCTGGAGCAAAAGTGAGTTCAAAGACGCTGTCCAGAGCGCGGCCGTCTCGTTGGGAGATGAGTCGCACGTCGACTCGTCGGCCGGTGGCTATGCCTCGCTGATCGAGTCGAAGGTCGGTGACGCGGGCGAGGGCAAGGGGCCGTCGTACGCGGTCGAGGCCAAAGCCGTCGGTGAGAGTGACGACTATGAAGTCACCGCGCGTGGTGAGGACTTCGTCTTCTGCATGCACGTCTCGCAGAGCGAGTCGGGGGAGGGCGGGTTCGCCGTGCCGGGTGTGGACGGGTCGAGCACGGTGGTGCCCGAGTACGAACTGACGGCGACCGCCGTCGAGGGCTCGTGTTGAGGTCGTTGCTGTGTAGGAAGCGGACGCCCCTGCGCCGTAGGGACTCCGCTTTGAGCTGGGCGAGGGCCCCGGCAAGAGCGGCGCCCAGCGCCCGGACCGACGGTTCGGGCAGCGGTCCGGCAAGCGAAACGGCGTCGTCCAGTGGTGGGCCGAGTACGTACTCAGTGGCCAGCCACGGCGTCTGCGCCACCGGGTCGGCGTCGACCACGATCGCGCCGTGATGGCCGCCGATGATCCGTGCCGCGTCTGTTTCCAGGCGGAAGCGGGTGCGGAATCCCGGGTCCGAGGCGATGCCCGCGTGCATGGTCTTGAGCGCGACGGTCCGGCCGCCGGCCGAGCGGGCAAGGTACACGGTGCCCATGCCGCCGCTGCCCAGCCGGGCGATCAGACGGTAGGAACCGAAACCGGCGGGATCGTCATGCGTCAGAGGAGACAGCACCGGTCAAACCCCGTGGGGCTGCGGGACGCGGAGCTCAGCGGCGAGGACCTCGGCGGACTGGCGGGCCACTGCCGCCACCACGCGACCCGGCAGCCAGCCGGGCGTCAGCAGCGAGGTGCTCGAGTCGAGAACCGTGGCCGCGGGTGCCGGTGACGCGGGAGGCAGCGCGTGCAGGACCTCGGCAGCGGTGGGGCGGGCCGCCGGGTCACGAGTGAGGCAGCGGGAGATCAAGGAGCGCAGGGATTCGGGTAGTTCGCTGCGGTCCGGGACCGTGTGGCCGGTGGCGGCGTACGCGAGGACCGCGCCCAGTGCGTAGACGTCCCCGGGCGGGCGGGGGCGGCCGCCCGACGCTTGTTCCGGGGCGAGGCTGCCGGGCTCCAGGCCGGGGAGGCCGGAGCGCTGTTCGCCGTCCGGGGCGGCGGCGCGTACGGCGCCGAAGCAGGTCAGGCGCGGGCCGTCGCCCGCCAGCAGTACGGCTGCGGGCGACAGGCCCGCGTGCGTGATGCCCGTCGCGTGCGCGCCCGCCAGCGTCTCGGCGAGGGCAGTCCCGATGGCCCGCACTGTGCGCTCGGGCAAGGGCCCGCCGTGGACGGTGAGGGCCACGGGAAGGGGCAGCGAGGGGAGGTACGGGGACGCGTACCAGGGGGCGTTGGACGGCGGCGAGAGTTCGGCGACCGGGGAGACCCATGGGCCGAGCAGTCGGCGGCCCGCGTCCGCCTCAACGAGAAATCGCCCGGGATCGACGCCATCCACAGGGGTTCTGACCAGCACCGTACGGTCGCCGTCCGCGCACCGCGCGATAAAGCGGTGTTCGGGGACAGGGGGGAAGCCCGGACCGGCCGGATCGAGACGCGTGATGAGGTAGTACGGTCCGATCTGGCGCGGACTGTACCCGTGCGGTCGTTCCGTGTGCGCTCGTTCCATCTGCTAAGCCCCCGTGGTTTCATGAACGACAGGAGCCTACTCAAGTACCGGCGTGGGTCTGGAGGGTGGGCCGTCCAGGGGCGGTCACGGGGCTGTTGACGGCCCGTCGCCTTCCGGTGCTCCTTGCACGTGCAATCCGGTTCACGGTCGTACGGGCATGGCGACGACAGAGCCGGCATGAGCGGCGAAGAGCCGATTGCCGTCGCCCGACACCTCGTACGCGTTCGTGTCCTTGTCGCCGAAGGTGTAGAGGGAGAGCTCGTCGCCGGTGTGCGCGCTGACAGCCGTCAGCCCGTAGCCGCTGGACTCGACGATCCAGACAGTGCCGCCCTGCACAACGGGCCGCTTCCGGGGGTCGTCGCCGTATCCGCGGAGAAAGAACATCCATTCCTTCTTTCCATCGCTCGCACGCCGGCGGTAGAGCTTGTCGTCGACGGCGTAGACCTCGTCCCCGCGGACCGCCGGAGGACCCCAGCCGCCGGATGTCTCCTCGACGGCCGTCTCCGCCTCCACTGACCAGATCTTCTTGCCGTCGGCGAGCATGTGGGCGGCAAGCGTCCGCCCCCCGAAGTAGACCCTGTCCTTCACAATCGCCGGTAGCAGGGGCGCCGTTCCCTGGTCGGGCAGGCCCCACACCTTGCGGCCGGTGGCCGTGTCCAGTGCGACCACCAGGCCGTCCGATGCGAAGAGCACCAGACGTCCCGCGCCGACGGCCGCCGCCGGTGGATCGGTGAACGAGGTGCGTACTGGTGTGGGGACCGACCACAGCGCCTTCCGCGTGGCGACGCTGACCGCGCTCAGATGCCGTTCCTTCGTCATTACGTAGACCGTGTCGGCGTCTGCCGCCAGCAGCTTCTCGACGGTGACGCCCGACGCGGTCCAGGCCTTTTCCCCGGTGGAGGCGATGAATGCCTGCAACGCGCCTCCCGTGTCCGCCGCCACGACGAGACGGTCGGCGACCGACAGGAAGCCGGCGAAGCCACCCGCCCCGGTGACGAGCCACCTCCGCTTTCCGTCCGTCACCCGGTGGGCGGCCAGCCCACCGCTCTCCTGGTTGAAGACCACCACATCGCGTACGGGCAGGGGAGACGGGGTCTTTGGACTCGCACCGCGCACGGGGCCCCACAGCGGCGCGAATGCCTCGGTGGCCGCCAGTACCGCGGCCGACGGCTTCTCGACGGCCGGCGGAACAGCGACCGGTCGCGGCTCCGAACCGTCCGGGCCACCCCTGAGCCACCAGGCGGTCGTGCCCGCGCCGGCCGCGAGGACAGTGCCGCCCACGGCGAGGGTGGTGAGCATGCGCCGTCGGGACGGCTGGGCGGAAACGTCTGTCGAGTACGACGAGACCAGATGCTCGGCCGCGCTCTCCCGCCGGGCGATCTCCACGGCCCAGGGCCCCTGCCGCCAGACCTTGGCGGCGCCCTTGGGAGGCACGAGCGCCTGGGCGATCTGAGTGGGTACGGGCCGCTGCGCAGGGTCCTTGGCGAGGCAGGGGAGGATCAGGGGGCGGAGCTGGTCCGGCACCCGGCTCAGGTCCGCTTCACCATGGACGACTTCGTATTGCACCGCCGCCACGTGCGCACCGTTGAAGGCCCGTTGCCCCCCGGCCGCGTACGCGAGAACCGCCCCGAGCGAGAAGACGTCGGCCGCCGGGCCGACGCGCTGCCCGAGCACCTGCTCGGGAGCGCCGTAGCCCGGGGTCACCGGGACCTGGCCCGTGGTGGTCAGGGTCAGTCCGTGCTCGGGTCGGGCGATGCCGAAGTCGATGACGCGAGGGCCGCGCGAGGTCAGCACGATGTTGGACGGCTTGAGGTCTCGGTGGACCAGGTGCGCCGCATGAATGTCCTGGAGAGTACGGGCGAGGGACGCGGCGAGCGCACGCAGGCAGGGCTCGTCCAGGGGCCCGTACGCCGTGACCGCCTCCTCCAGCGTGGGCCCGGCGAGGAACTCAGCCGCGATCCACGGCCGTCCGCCCTCGGTCTGTGAGCCCAGAACCCGTGCCACGCCGGTGCTGGCGACGGCCTGGGCGGTCCGGGCCTCGCGGACGAAGCGCTGGGCCAGCTGCTGGTCGTGCGCGAGCTCGGGCCGAAGGACCTTGACCGCCGCCTTGCGGCCGGCGTTGTCGCGCCCGAAGTAGACCTTCCCCATGCCCCCTTCGCCGAGTGTGCCGATGAGCCGGTACGGGCCGAGGCGCAGGGGATCGCCGGTGCTGAGGGGAATCATGGTGAGGCTCTCTCACTCGAAGGGCAGGGCGGTCACGGTGGCGTTGTCGGCGCCGATGAGCGTCTTGGTTCCCTCGTGCACCGCGAAACGGATCGCGGAACTCGGCGACGACCAGACGGACTTGTGGGTGCGGAGATCCACGGCGCTGATGCCGCTGGTCAGATGCGCGTACACGAACTTCGTACCGACGACCGGTGGCACGTCGAGCCCCGGATCCTCCTCCTTCGTCAGGTCCTCCACCTCCTCCCACAGCAGCTTTCCCGTGGCGGCGTTCAGGGCGACGAGGCCACGGCTGCCCTCGGCCGCGTACACGACGCCGTTCTTCACGGCCGGCGGCCCGTAGTGTCGTGCGTTCTCATCGACGTCGCCCTGATTGCGCCCGTCACCGAACGACCAGGCGACCTTGCCGTCGGAGTGCCGGACCGCGTGGACCCGTCCGCTGCTGATGTAGACGTGCTGCTGGTCCACAGCGAGTTGGCCGGGAATCAGGAAGGAGTTGTCGCCCCGTACTCTGGGCATCTCCGTCGTCCAGAGCCGCTTTCCGGTGCGGATGTCGGTGCCGCTCACGCTGAAGTCCGGTAGAGCCACTCCGTTGCTTGCGGTGACGAGGCACTTTCCGACGGCCTTCGCGCTGACCGCCGTCGAGCCGTTGTCGGGATAGATCATCCCGTGGGGCCGCTGCCAGAGCTTCTTCCCGGTACGGATGTCCACGGCGAGCAGGCGCCAGCCCTTGGCCTGGTCGGCGAAGTCCGTGGACTTGGGCCCGGTCCAGGCGATCAGACAGAGGATGCCGTCAGCGGCGGTGAGCAGTTCCACATCGTGCACGGCGCCGCTGAATTCGGCGAAGTGCCCGATGCGACGTTCGAGGGTTCCATCGGCAGCCGAGAACGCGCTGAGTGTCAGCCCCTCCCCTTCGGTCTCCTCGGGTACGAAGCCGTAGATCGCCGTGCCGTCCGACGCGATCTGCTGCCCCACGCCAAGCGCGGAGTAGGACCAGCGCTGCTTGCCGGTCTTCGCGTCCAGGCCCAGCAGCCCATCGTCGGACAGGGTGACGATCGTGTTGCCGACGGGCATGGGGAGCTGGCGCTGCCACTTGTCGGCGACCTCGGCGCTCCATACGGCCGGCGGCCCGTCGTTCTCGGCCCGGGGCTGGTTGTCCGAACCGTCGTGGCCTGCCTGCTTCTTGTCGAACCACGCCCACGCCCCGACGCCTGCGGCAGCCACGCCGAGAGCCGACCCGCCACCGATGGTGAGCAGCTTGCGGCGGGACATGCCGCTCGGGGCAGGGGTCTCGAACTCCTCCGGGGCCGGGAGGCGGTGCGGTTGGTAGTACCAGACCATCGACGCGCGGCGGGCGATCTCGGCGAGGAGGGTGTCGGGGAGATGGTCGGCGAATTGGCCCTGGCCGTCGTGGAGTTGTGTGACGAGGTCCGCGGTGGTGGGGCGCTGGGCGGGGTCCTTGGAGAGGCTTTGGGTCAGGGTCGCAGTCAGTGCTTCGGGGACGCCGGTGAGGTCGGGGTCGGCGTAGCGGACGCGGTAGAGGAGGTCGGCGGGCCGGCCCGAGCCGAAGGGGCCGTGGCCCGTTGCCGCGTAGGTGAGGACGCCCGCGAGGGCGAAGACGTCGCCCGCCGGTGTGTGTTCCTGCCCTGTTGCCTGTTCCGGGGACATGAAGGCGGGGGTGCCCGCGGCGGCTCCGGTGCGGGTGAGGCGGTCGTCGCCCGCCGCGTGGGCGATGCCGAAGTCGATGATTTTCGGGCCGTACGCCGTGACCATCACGTTGGAGGGCTTGAGGTCGCGGTGTACGACGTCGGAGGAGTGGAGCTGGGCGAGGGCTCCGGCGAGGGCTGCGCCGAGGGCGCGGACCGAGGGCTCAGGGAGCGGTCCGGCAAGCGAGACGGCGTCGTCGAGGGGCGGACCGAGTACGTACTCCGTTGCCAGCCAGGGAGTTTCGGCGAGCGGGTCCGCATCGACGACCGTCGCCCCGTGGTGGCCGCCGATGATGCGAGCCGCGTCGGTTTCGAGACGGAAGCGGGTACGCGAGGCCGGGTCCGATGCGATGCCCGCGTGCATGGTCTTGAGCGCGACGGTTCGGCCGCCGGCGGAACGGGCCAGATAGACGGTTCCCATACCGCCGCTGCCCAGGCGGGCGATCGGACGGTACGAGCCGATCGCGAAGGGATCGTGGTGCGTCAATGGGGAGAGCATTGGTCAGATCCCGGGAAGGCAGTCATGCGCAGCAGCACATTGCGGCAGGGCTGTGCGCAGTCGTCCCATGTGTGAATCCCCCTCGGTGTCCCCAACAGCATCAGGAGCTTACTCAGCGGCCCGACAGACGATCGGCCGGGTTGCCTTCCGCTCGGAAGGAGTTGTGGATCACCTTGCTGTCCGGGCGGGCTCGGCAATGAGGGTAGACGTACTCAATTGCATACGTAATCAAGGGCGGTCGGCCCGAGTGGTGCTGCTGAGTACCCGAATAAGTGCCGGTGCTCAGGGAGGTTGGTGATCCATACTCATCCGGGCCCGTGCCGTAAGCGGCAGGGTTCGTACGAGATCCCCCCACGTGCGGGTGGCATGCCCGCGGAACGAGGTGCACACCGATGACTCAGCCGCCGTATCAGGGTCCTCAGGACTGGCCCGGGCAGTATGGGCAGCCGGGACCGCAGGATGCGCGGCCGGGGGTGCCACCGGTTCCGCCTCCGCCGCCGGCGCAGCCGCCACAGGCTCCGCAGTATCCGCCGAACCAGCCTGCGCAGTACGGCGCTCCCTACGGCTCGTATGGTCAGCAGCCTTCGCCGTACGGGACCTATCCGCCCCCTCCGCCCGCCCCCTCCGGTGGCCGTAGGACTCCTTTGATCATCGCTGCCGCAGTCGCGGCGGTCGCCGTCATCGGTGGTGTCGTCTGGTTCGTCACGTCGGGCGGAGGTGACGACGACAAGCCTTCGGCCAACGGGAGTTCACAGGTCAGCGTGAAGCCGTCCACCGGCCCGCCGGAGAGCGAGGAGCCGGCAGTCGAGCCCAGCGCGACCCCGAGCGAGGAGGAGACCGGCATCGGGGCCGAGCCGACCGGGACCGGCATGGTGGGTATGTGGAGGTCCGACTCCGGCGGCGGCATGCTCGGGTTGAAGGAGAGCGTGGACACCGAGAAGCCGGACAAGATCTCGGTCATCCTGGTCTCCGGCGGACTGGAGTGCCGCGGTATCCGGAAGGTCGAGGAGCCCGAGAAGAAGTACCAGATCGCGGTGCTCTGCGAGCGCGGCGGAAAGCCGGTCAAGGCCGAAGACCGCGCCGGGGATCTCACGTACGGCGGCGGGGACTCGGTCACTGTCAGCTGGTTCAAGGGCAAGAGCGGTACGGAGACCTTCACACGATACGGGGACTGGCCCGAGAGCTGAGGTCGCCCAGCAGGGGCTGGACGGCGCAGGCAAGAGCATCCGCGCCCGGGAGTTGAGTGAGTGCGCCCGCGTGCGGGGCCCCCGGATCCGTGGCGTCACAGCCATGACGGTGTTGGCCGGACGCAAGGCACTGGAAGGGGGGCACTTCTGGGCGTGCGGGCGCTCAGCGGGTGCCAGGTGATGAGGTACGGACGAGGTCCGCCCCGGATCCCGCGGCCTGTCCCGCGGCCTGTCCCGCGGAGGCCAGGCAGCGGCTCGATGTGCGTTCGCAGAGTGTGTACGACTGCGACCGCGGCGCCCCGTTCGGTCCGGTGCGGGCGATGAGTTTCGCCGGCCCCGGCGGTCTACCTCGGTGAGGCAGTCGCCCCCGACCGGCAAGGAGAACCCTCATGCAGAAGATCACGACCTTCCTCTGGTTCGACAACCAGGCTGAGGAGGCCGCCCAGCACTACACGTCGATCTTCGACGACTCGCGCGTGACCGACGTACAGCGGTACGGAGAGGCCGGACCGGGCGAGCCGGGAACAGCGATGACCGTCACCTTCGAGCTCGCGGGACAGAAGTTCATCGCGCTCAACGGCGGCCCGCAGTTCAGGTTCAACGAAGCCATCTCGCTCTACGTGGACTGCGCCTCGCAGGAAGAGGTGGACGAGCTCTGGGCGAAGCTCGGCGCCGGTGGGGAGGAAGGGCCGTGCGGCTGGCTGAAGGACAAGTTCGGGCTGTCGTGGCAGATCGTCCCCAAGACGCTGACCGACTTGCTGAGCGACCCCGATCCGGTCAAGTCCCAGCAGGTCATGAAGGCGATGCTCGGGATGAAGAAGATCGACGTCCAGGGGCTGAAGGACGCCTACGGGCAGTGAAACGGGGGCCGGGGGCCGTGGCCGGCCTTCCGTACCGCCCCGGATACGGAAGGCCGCGTGCATCGAGACTCGCCGACAGCCGCTTGACGTCCCGTTTCCAGGAGCCCGGCCTTGGGCAGCGCTTCTGCGCTCAGCCCTGGGCCTCGATCTCGGTCTCGGCGACGGCGATGGCGACGCCGAGTGCCTTGGTGATGTTGCCGGCTGCCGTCATGACGCGGGCCGTGCCCACGATGGGGGCGATGGCGACCAGGACGTCCTGCAACTGGTCGGCGGTCATGCCGGCCCTGATGGCGGGGTCGATGTGGGCGAGGTAGGAAATCGGCGGCGCGTCCGACGCCGCGAGGGCCGCAATGCGGGTGAGCATGAGCATGTCCGGGGACAGCCCGCACCGCTCGATCGAGTCGACGGTCATCGCGGCGAGGGTGTCCAGGACAGGGGTTTCTGATGCTGTGGCCATGTCGGATCGTCTCCTCTTGGTGTTGCTTACGCGGGTCAGGCTGCGGAAGCAAGGGCTCCGCATCGGTGCAGCGCCTACTGCTCGACGGTAAGTCCGTTCTGAGCGGGGTGCCTGTCGAGCGGGATCGTCCGAGGTGGGAATGCACTTGGGCGGTAACCGGACGGAACCTGTGGGCCCGAGGGAGCTCCCCGTACCGGCCGAGAAGCGCAAGCCGGCGGGGCGGACCGAATGTCGAGGCCGTTGCCGCCGCTCGTTGCCATGCGCCGCGTCGGTGGGAGCGAGAACCGCCCCGAGCAATGCGAGCTCCTTGAGACGGGAACCGAGACGGACGGACAAAGGGGCGGCACCCCTTCCGGGGTTCCGCCCCGCTCCTTCGAAGGTCACCGTGCCGGAGAACGCCGCGCAGTTGAAGTGGACCGTGCTCCCGGAGAGCGCCGCTCCGTCGAAGGTCACCGTGCCGCCGGAGAACTCCGCTCCGTCGAACTGGGCCATGCCGCCGGAGAACGCGGCGCCGGAGAAGTCCCCGCCGTCGAAGACGACGCCGGTGAAATCCAGGTCGCAGCCCTGCCAGGAGTGGGGGTGCTCGGAGGCAAGGCGGAGGTGGTCGCGGATGAGGCGGATGACTGTGTGCCGGACTTCGCGCACGGCCAGGTAGGCGTGCCGGGCATCCGCGTCGCCGGACGGTAAGTCGGTTTCGGCGGCGAACGGGAGGCGCAGGTACGCGCACAGCGCGTCGATGCAGGTCTGTCGCAATTCCTTCGGCTGCTGGCGCACCACGGGTTCAACTCAGAAATCTCTGCCGTGGATGAGGCGGAAAGTCGAGGAATCCGGGATATGTGTCCAGAGTGCGAGTACCCGGCGCGCCGGCGAGTGTGGCCAACCACAGAAAGAAGGCCGACCACTAACCGCAGGACGTCAGAGTTCTCGGGCTGCCTCCGGAAGAGGCCCGTACTGCAAGGGGTCTCGTGCTGGACAAGGATAAAGAAAAGGCTATTGATGACTCCATGAAGCCTTCCGGGAGAGGCTGCCTCGACACACTGAAGCCTTACAGATAGTGCGCGAATTCATTACGTATGGGGCGTGTGCAGTCATCTGCCAAAACCGGCACGCGGCACTATGGAGGCGTGTGTCGCATTGGAACTCGATGTGCACGCGAATCGCGACGTATACACCGTCGGCTCGGCGAAACTTGAATGCAGTATTAAACCAGCACGTCGATAGGGTCGCTTCAAATCTGGATGGAGCGGCCGGCCCACATCCGAGGATCGCATCCGCCGGCCACTGATCGAGGGCACGGGCCCGGCCCGATTGCGGCGGGCCGGGGCTCAAGTGCCACAGGCAGGCTTGTCGCTGCCCATGGTCCGCGTGGGGTCAGTGGCGTTTGTCGATTGCTCGGAAGCTGCCTACAAGCGCGAATGCCCCGACCCCGTCGAAGACCGTCGTGCCGTTGATTGCGCTGCTGGAGCCTCGGGGCTCAATAATCGCAATTGGACCGCCGGCGTCGCAGGTAATCCCGTTGAAGAATTCGACGGTCCTGTCACTCTCGCTTCGGACGTTGAAGCTCATGGCAGGACTGCTGATCACAGCGGTGCACACGCCCGTCTCTACCGCATACGTTCGCTCGTTGACCTGGATCCGTCCATCTTCGTCGTTCCTGTAGCCGCGGTTCGCCTGGCCTTCGCCTCCGAAGTTATTCTGGCCGTCGCCTCCTCCGAGGGGAACGGCGGAATCGGCATGCGGCACCGACGGGGCGGACTTCGGGACGGAACTGGAAGCCGAGGCGTAGTTCACGCCGGTTGCAGCCATGGCCGTAATTCCCACCGACGCTGCGATCGCGACAACGATACGCCTGCGCGTTCCGTTTCTCATTCTCTCAGACATTCCGTTCTCCATCTCTCAGTGATGTCAGCTGAGCGGCCGACCAGAATGAACATACTCATGCCCCTATTCCTGACGCCACCTCAGAAATGGCTAAGGGGTGACAAAAAGGGGCCGATCGGGTGTTCGAAAGCCCAGGGTCACTCTTGTGATGGTCCATCAAGTAGGCGGAAACGAGAGTCACTTGGCAAGGAAGTTGAGCCGCCCGGGGGACGGGTCTGACGCTCTGTCACACTGCTGCTGGCGTGTCGTGCCTTGATAACTCTCCGCACAACGGCTAGTGCTTCACCCGGACTTCTGAATTTGTCCTGGTCAGCGGCCTGGCGGCTGGAGTTTGGCGTGGGCGCGCGGTCGCCTCGTCCTCCCATCGGCCATGGACCACCGGTCGGCCGACGGGCTCATCCGGAAACCGGATAAAGACGGGCCGGACGACGATAGCGATGGGCTCGCGGGAGCCCTCGTACCTGCGAACTGAGACGCGAACTGAGACGGAAGATCACAAAGGGCGGTCCCGATTGGGACCGCCCTTTGTCTTTTGGCAGATCAGTCAGCTGCGCGCTTGGAGGCCGTGACCGGAATCGAACCGGCGTAACTCGCTTTGCAGGCGAGTCCCTCAACCACTCGGGCACACGGCCGTGTGACTCCAGTGCCTCGACCGTAGGCGGGGCGGATACACGGCTCAAGGGCCCCGCGCGGGCTGCAATGCGACTGCCATACGGCGTTCATGGTCGTACGACCAAGGGATGAGCGGAGCCCAGTCCAGCGACAGGGCCCATAGCGCTCCATGCCCCTTACTCTGAGGCCCATGACCGCCCTCGAACCTCGTGACGCCGAAGTCACGCCGCCCCCCGACGGCAGAGCCGAAGCCCCCGCAGCCCCGGACGACGGCCAGGGCGGCATTCTCGGCAGATCGCATCGCGCGCTCAGCGTCGGCATCGTCTCCGTCGTCGTGCTGATCGCCTTCGAGGCGACCGCCGTCGGCACCGCGATGCCCATCGCGGCGCGGGAGCTGCACGGCATCCCGCTGTACGCCTTCGCCTTCTCCGCGTACTTCACCACCAGCCTCTTCGCGATGGTGCTCTCGGGGCAGTGGGCCGACCGCGACGGGCCGCTGCGGCCGCTCGCCACCGGGATATCGGCCTTCGGCGCGGGGCTGCTGCTGTCCGGGACCGCCAGCGCGATGTGGCTGTTCATCGCCGGGCGGGCGGTCCAGGGGCTCGGCGGTGGGCTGGTGATCGTCGCGCTGTACGTGGTCGTCAGCCGTGCCTATTCGGAACGGCTGCGGCCGTCGATCATGGCCGCGTTCGCCGCGAGCTGGGTGGTCCCCTCGGTCGTGGGCCCGCTCGCCTCCGGGGCCGTCACCGAACACCTCGGCTGGCGCTGGGTGTTCATCGGCATCCCGGCGCTTGTCGTCTTCCCGCTGGCGCTCGCGCTGCCCGCGATCCGGCGGATGGCGTCCGGGCCCGCCGATCCCTCCGTGCCGCCGCAGCCCTTCGACGGGCGGCGGATCCGGCTGGCCCTCGGGATCTCGGTAGGGGCGGGGCTGCTGCAGTACGCCGGGCAGGAGCTGAGGTGGCTGTCGGTGATCCCGGTGGTGGCGGGCACGGCGCTGCTGGTGCCGGCGGTGCTCGGGCTGCTGCCGCGCGGGACCTGCCGGGCGGTGCGGGGGCTGCCGTCGGTCGTGCTGCTTCGGGGTATCGCGGCCGGGTCCTTCATCGCCGCGGAATCCTTCGTACCGCTGATGCTGGTCACTCAGCGCGGGCTGTCGCCGACGATGGCCGGGCTGTCGCTGGCGGTCGGCGGGGCGACCTGGGCGCTGGGCTCGTACGTACAGTCCCGGCCGCGTCTCGAACCGTACCGGCAGTGGCTGATGGTGGGGGGCATGGTCGCGGTCGCGGTGGCGATCGTGACCGCGGCCGGCGTGCTGATCGCATCGGTTCCGGTGTGGATCGTCGGGGTCGCGTGGGGAATTGGCTGCTTCGGCATGGGCATGGTGATCGCGTCGACGAGCGTGCTGCTGCTGAAGCTGTCGGCGCCGGAGTCCGCGGGCGCGAACTCGGCGGCGCTGCAGATCTCGGACGGGCTGTCGAACGTCCTGCTGCTGGCGGCGGGCGGCGCGGCGTTCGCGGCGCTGGGCGGGGGAGCGGTGGGCGCGGCGCACGTCGCGGTGGGGGCCCCGGGCTCGCACCCGGGGGCGTTCGCTGCGGTGTTCCTGCCGATGGCGGCGGTGGCGCTGGTGGGGGCGTGGGTGGGGACGAGGCTGCGGGCGCGGGAGGCGTAGCGGGCGTTCTCGAAGTCACGGCCGCGGAGTCCGCGCGCCGTGCAGGAGGCGGTGTGAGCTGAGTCGCACCCTTGGTGTCCCCGGCCTCGTTTGGCCGGGGCCGCCTGCCGCTCACCGGTAGGGTGGCCCGGTTGTCTTATCTGATCCCGTGCTGCCGAGAGCCCTTGAACCGGAGACCGTGACTACTACCGCCTCCCACCACCTCTCACCCGCCTTCCCCGGTCGTGCGCCGTGGGGTACCGCAGGCAAGCTGCGTGCCTGGCAGCAGGGCGCCATGGAGCGGTATCTCCAGGAGCAGCCACGGGACTTCCTCGCCGTCGCCACCCCCGGCGCCGGAAAGACCACCTTCGCGCTCACCCTCGCCTCCTGGCTGCTGCACCACCACGTCGTGCAGCAGGTGACCGTGGTCGCTCCCACCGAGCACCTCAAGAAGCAGTGGGCGGCCGCGGCGGCGCGGGTAGGGATCAAGCTGGACCCGGAGTACAGTGCCGGGCCGCTGAGCAAGGAGTACCAGGGTGTGGCGGTGACGTACGCCGGTGTCGGCGTACGGCCCATGCTGCACCGCAACCGCTGCGAGCAGCGCAAGACCCTGGTGATTCTGGATGAGATTCACCACGCCGGTGACTCGAAGTCGTGGGGCGAGGCCTGCCTCGAGGCCTTCGACCCGGCCACCCGGCGGCTCGCGCTCACCGGTACGCCCTTCAGGTCCGACACCAATCCCATTCCCTTCGTCCAGTACGAGGAGGGGAACGACGGGATTCGGCGGTCCGCCGCGGACTACACGTACGGCTATGGCAATGCGCTGGGCGACGGCGTCGTCCGGCCCGTGATCTTTCTGAGTTACAGCGGCAATATGCGCTGGCGCACCAAGGCCGGTGACGAGGTCGCCGCCCGCCTCGGCGAGCCGATGACCAAGGACGCCATCTCCCAGGCCTGGCGCACCGCGCTCGACCCGCGCGGCGACTGGATGCCGAACGTTCTGCGGGCTGCCGACAAGCGGCTGACGGAAGTCAGGAAGGGCATCCCGGATGCCGGCGGTCTCGTCATCGCCTCCGACCAGGACTCGGCCCGTGCGTACGCCAAGCTGATCCGCGAGATCACCGGCAGCAAGGCGACCGTCGTCCTCTCCGACGAAACCGCCTCCTCCCAGCGGATCGAGGAGTTCAGCGAGAACGAGGACCGCTGGATGGTCGCGGTCCGCATGGTGTCCGAGGGCGTCGACGTGCCGCGTCTCGCGGTCGGGGTGTACGCCACGACCATCTCGACGCCGCTCTTCTTCGCGCAGGCGGTGGGCCGTTTCGTACGGTCCCGTCGCCGCGGCGAGACCGCGTCCGTCTTCCTGCCGACCATCCCGAACCTCCTCGGCTTCGCGGGCGAGATGGAGGTCGAGCGCGACCACGTGCTCGACAAGCCGAAGAAGGACGGCGACGAGGACCCGTACGCCGAGTCCGAGAAGGAGATGGCGGAGGCCGAGAAGCAGCAGGACGAGGACACCGGGGAGCAGGACATGCTCCCTTTCGAGGCCCTCGAGTCCGACGCGGTCTTCGACCGGGTGCTGTACGACGGCGCCGAGTTCGGCATGCAGGCGCACCCGGGGAGCGAGGAGGAGCAGGACTACCTCGGCATCCCCGGGCTCCTCGAACCCGACCAGGTGCAGCTGCTCCTCCAGAAGCGCCAGGCACGGCAGATCGCGCACAGCCGCAAGAAGCCCGACGACGAGGCCGATCTGCTGGAACTGCCCGCCGAGCGACGGCCCGTGGTCTCCCACAAGGAGCTCCTCGAACTGCGCAAGCAGCTGAACGCGATGGTCGGCGCGTACGTCCACCAGAGCGGCAAGCCGCACGGCGTCATTCATACAGAGCTGCGGCGCGTGTGCGGCGGGCCGCCGAGCGCGGAGGCGACGGCCGGGCAGATCCGGGAGCGGATCAAGAAGGTGCAGGAGTGGGCCACGCGTATGCGGTGAGCCGGTGGGTCGGTCGGTGCTGAGCCGGTGGGTCGGTCGGCGCTGAGCCGGTGAGCCGGTCGGCGGTGCCGTGTGTACGGCGCTGAGCCGGTATCCGGTGCCGTGTGCACGGATGCCGAACGGGGCCCGGGTGCATGAGTGCGCCCGGGCTCCACCCGTCCCGCGGAACAAGGGACCGGCGCCCGGATTCTGGACGAGGTCTTCCGCTGAGCGAACCAGGTCGCTACTGTCCCCGCATTGCATACGCCCCGTGGCAGCGCCGCCGCGGAGCGCAGCCGGTGTGCCTGTCCTGCCGGCGGCCTCTGGGTGCGTCGCCGATGGGACTGGTGTCGCAGCTTCCGCTGAGGACCGCCGTCACTCACTCCAAAGGAGAGGGCGTCGTGACCGCGGAAACCTCCCAGACGCTCGACAGAGGACTACGTGTCCTCAAGCTGCTCGCCGACACCGACCACGGGCTGACCGTCACCGAGTTGTCCAACAAACTCGGGGTCAACCGAACCGTCGTCTACCGTCTGCTCGCCACCCTGGAGCAGCACGCCCTCGTCCGCCGCGATCTGGGCGGGCGCGCCAGAGTGGGCCTCGGCGTGCTGCGCCTGGGCCGCCAGGTGCACCCGCTGGTGCGGGAGGCCGCGATGCCGGCCCTGCGCTCGCTCGCGGAGGACATAGGGGCCACAGCTCATCTCACCCTCGTCGACGGCGCGGAGGCCCTTGCGGTCGCCGTCGTCGAGCCGACCTGGACGGACTACCACGTCGCCTACCGGGCGGGCTTCCGTCATCCGCTGGACCGGGGCGCGGCGGGGAAGGCGATCCTCGCGGCCCGGCAGAGCAAGTCGAAGGAGCCCGGGTACACGCTCACCCACGGCGAGCTGGAGGCGGGCGCGAGTGGTGCGGCCGCGGCCCTGGTCGGGGTGACCGGGATAGAGGGCAGCGTGGGTGTGGTGATGCTGGCCGACTCGGTGCCGGAGCGGGTGGGGCCGAGGGTGGTGGACGCGGCGCGCGAGGTGGCGGACGCGTTGCGCTGACGCGGATGCGGATGCGGTGCGGTTCCCGGTTGCCCGGGGTGCGGGTCCCTTGCGGGGTGCGGCTTCGGGCGTGACCGGTCTTGGGCGGTGGGCGTCCGGGTCCGCTCCGGGGCTCGTGTTCGGGACTGCTTTCCTCACCGCGCTTCGCGCGAGTTGCGACGTTTTACGTCCCGGACACGACCCCTGCGCGTCCCCTGGCCCGGTGTACGGCCGCGGCCGGTGGGTTGCGGCTTCGGGCGTGCCCGGATGCGGTGCGGTTCCCGGTTGCCCGGGGTGCGGGTCCCTTGCGGGGTGCGGCTTCGGGCGTGACCGGTCTTGGGCGGTGGGCGTCCGGGTCCGCTCCGGGGCTCGTGTTCGGGACTGCTTTCCTCACCGCGCTTCGCGCGAGTTGCGACGTTTTACGTCCCGGACACGACCCCTGCGCGTCCCCCGGCCCGCGTGAACGATGCCGCGGACCCGGCAGGCTCGCCGCACCGGGTAACGGTCAGCCCCGCCGCAGCCCCCGCGCCCCCGCTCCGGTGGCAGATAGATTGACACCGTGCTCTCCCGTCTCACGCGCCCCCGCGCCATCGCCCTCTGCGCCCTCCCTGTCGTCGCGCTGTTCGCCGTCGCCGGGCTCGCGCCGCTGCCGTATGCCGTGGCGGAGCCCGGGATGACCGCGAACGTGCTCGGGAAGGACCAGGGCAAGCCGATCATCACCATCTCCGGCGTGCCCACGCGTAGGACCGAAGGCGCGCTGCGGATGACGACCATCGTGGCGACCGGGCCGTCCGCCGAGGTCGACCTCGGCGATGTCGTCGGCGCCTGGTTCAGCACGGAGCGCGCGGTCCTGCCGCACGAATCCGTCTATCCCCCCGGCAAGTCCGACGAGGAGATCAACCGGCGCAATGTCGCGGACATGGAGAAGTCGCAGGACGTCGCCACCCAGGCGGCGCTCTCCTACCTCCGCAAGGACCCGTCGAAGGTGAAGGTCCAGCTCCATCTCGCCGATGTCGGCGGGCCCAGTGCCGGGCTGCTCTTCTCGCTCGGCATCGTCGACAAGCTCGCCGGCGACGGCGCCGGCGGCGATCTCACCGGTGGCCGCAATATCGCCGGTACGGGCACCATCACTCCCGAAGGCAAGGTCGGCGCGGTCGGCGGGGTGGCCCTGAAGACTCAGGCCGCCAAGCGCGACGGGGCGAGTGTCTTCCTCGTTCCCAAGGACGAGTGCTCCGACGCGAAGGCCGAACTGCCCGGTGGGCTGCGGCTGATCCCCGTCACGACGCTGAAGAGCGCGGTGGACTCCCTTCGGGCGCTGGAGAAGGGCGGCAAGGTTCCGAGCTGCTGAGGTCCGCGGCCGAAGAAGCCGGGCACGGCTCCGGGTGCGCCGCGGCTTGCCGGCCCGTATCCATCTCCCGCCAGCTCGGGAACACCGCCGGAGCCAGCGTCGTCAGGAAGTACGCCCCGCCGATGACGAGCAGCGCGGTCGCCAGTCCTGCCTGCTCGATCAGAAAGCCCGCCGCCAGACCGCCGAGCGGCGCGGTCAGCAGCACTCCCGCGGTGGTCACGCCCGCGACCCGGCTGCGCAGTTTCTCGGGAACGCGCTCGTACATGATCGTGGTGAGGATCGGGTTGAGCATCCCGGCCCCCAGCCCGCCCACCGCCATCGTCGCCGCGAGTGGCGCCGTGCCGTCCGTCAGCGCCGCCACCACGAACCTCGGCAGCCCGCAGAGAACAAAGGCGACGGTGAACAGCGCCCGCCGCGGGAACCGGTGCCCGATCGCGCCGTAGAGCAGCGCGCCGAGCAGGGCGCAGCCGCCGAAGACCGCGACCAGCAGGCCCAGGTCCCCGGCGCCGCCGAGGTTCTCCTTGGCATGCACCGGCAGCAGTACTGAACTCCAGCCCTGGTCGAGGCCGTTGGTGAGCATCACCATCACCACGACGCCCAGCAGCAGCCGGCTGCGCAGCAGGAAGGCGTAGCCCTCGCGCAGTTCACCCCGGTACGCGGCCAGCGAGACGGGTGCCGCCCGCCGCTGTGGCTCGGCCGCGCTCAGCCCTCGTAGGCCCAGGGAGATCAGCAGCGCGGATCCGCAGAAGGTGGCGGCGTCCAGCAGCAGCACGGCCTCCGCGCCGGTCAGTGCGATGAGGAGGCCGGCCAGTGTCGCCCCGGCCATCCTGGCTCCGCGCGAGACCGCGTCGAAGAGGCTTGCGGCCCGGGTGAGGGGGGTGCGCGCTGCCTTGGCGAGGTCGGGTATGAGGACATAACGTGCGGTTTCGCCGGGTGCGTGGAAGAACCCGGTGACGGCCATCAGCGCGCAGAGCATCCAGAATTCGAGCGCGCCCGCGTAGTCCAGCAGCGGGATCGCGGCGAGCGCGAGCGCGCAGACGAGGTCCGAGGCGATGCTGACCCGGCGGCGGCCGATCCGGTCGATGACCGGTCCGCCGGTGATCGCCGAGACGACGACCGGCAGAGTCGCACAGAAGGCGACCAGGCCCGCCTTGCCCGGGCTGCCCGTGGTCTGCAGCGCGAACCACGGGACGCCGATGAGAGTGAGTGAATTGCCGGTGATCGATACGGCGTTGGCGGCCAGTACGGTGACGAGCGGCCCGCGTCCCCCCTTGGACCTCATGCGATGCGCGCGGCCCGTGCGGGCGGCTGCTGCACCAGGCGCAGCCCCAACTCGACGAGCGTCCAGCCCAGTTGTGTGCGGATGTCCGCGCGCTGCGGGCGATGCGCGAGGGCCCTCTCATGGAGCTCCGCGGCGCGCAGGTGGTGCAGCCGCAGATGTATGTCGGGGTGCATGGCCGGTGGTTCCCCTCAGTCGGTGGAGCGCGGGAAGGCGTGCAGGTGCATTCGGACCTGGGCGGCGTCCTCGGCGGACTCTGCACTCGGTGCCAAGTCCCGGTAGCTCTCGATGAGTTCATGGACCTTTTCGTTGAGTTCGTAGGCCTGTGCGGGCGTCAGCCGCAGGGTCCAGTCGCTCATGTCCGAGCTTCTGCGCCACTCGTCGGGCCACTCGCGTGCGGTGCCGAGCCAGGTGCCGACCTCCTGGGTGTGCATGGTCGCGACCTCGTGCAGAAAGAGGTCCGCGGCGCCGCGCACCGCCGGGTCGGGGTCGGTGAACAGGGAGTCGTCGAAGCTTGTCCCGTCCTCCGAAGCCTTCCACCAGCGCTCCCGGCCCTTGCCGCGCTCGGGGTCGTCCTCGACGAAGCCGTGCGCGGCGAGCTGGCGCAGGTGGTAGCTGGTGGCCCCGCTGGACTCGCCCAGTTTGTGAGCCAGTTGGGAGGCGGTGGCGGGCCCGTCGTGCCGCAGCGTGTTCAGCAGGCGCATGCGCAGTGGATGGGCGAGGCCGCGCAGCGAGCGCGGGTCGAGCGAGCGGTAGTTGCGTGGTGCGGACTCGGGCATGTTGCAAAGATAGCCTTGCAAAGAAGTCGTTGCAAGAGGTTCTTTGCAACCAGGTCTTTGCGAGCCGGGGACTGCGAGCCGGGGACGAGCGAGCGTGGGGCCTGCGGCCCCGAGGCCTGCGGCCTTGAGCCGGGCGGCTAGCCCTTCTTGATGAAGGCCTCCTGGATCAGCCAGTCCTTTGCCACCTTGTGCGGGTCCTCGCCGTCCACATCCACCTTCGCGTTGAGATCCTGCGCGATCTGCGTCGTCAGCCTCGCGCTCAGCGGGTTGAGCAGGCTCGCGATCACCGGCCACTTCTCGATCGTCCTGCTGTGGATCACCGGCGCCGCGTTGTAGTTGGGGAAGAAGTGCTTGTCGTCCGCGAGGGTGTCCAGATCCATCGCCTTGATCCGGCCGTCCGTGGTGTACGCCTCTCCCAGCAGGCAGGAATTGGACTTCGACACCTGCGTGTAGATGATCCCGGCGTCCATCTTCTTGATGTTCGCGGCCGGGATCTTCATCCCGTACGCCTGCTCCATGCCCGTCAGTCCGTCCTCGCGCGAGGCGAACTCGTTCTCCACGCAGACCGTCACCGCCGACGGGTCCTTCCTCGACAGCGCCGCCATGTCCGACATCGTCTTGAGGTGGTACTTCGCGTTGTTCTTCTTGCTGATCGCCAGCGTGTAGGTGTTGTTGAGCGTGGACTGCGGCAGCCAGGTGACGCCGTTCTTCAGATCCTCGTTGTGCACCGCCTGCCACTGAGCCTGCGGGCTGACGATCGGCTTCTGGTGCCCCAGATAAGTGATCCAGCCGGTGCCGGTGTAGTCGTACATCGCGTCCGCGTCGCCGCCGACGATCGCCTGGCGCGCACTGATCGAGCCGGGCAGATTCGTACGGTCCAGAACCTCCGCGCCCGCCGCCTTGAAGATCAGGCCGATCATCTGGCCGAGGATGATGTTCTCGCTGAAGTTCTTCGAAGCGACTGTCAGCGAGGCGCCCTTGAGCGGTTCGCCGTTGCCGACCGAACCCGGCGCCACGTCGTCCACCATTGGCGAACCGCTCTTGAGGCCGCAGCCGCCCAGGCCCGTCAGGCAGGTCAGCGTCAGCGCCAGTACCGCCGCCCCGCTCGGCGCCGCGCGCAGGGAGCGCATCACGCCTCCAGCCCGCGCGGCGTGAGCACCAGCTCGGCCAGCGAGGCCAGCCAGTCCACCAGCAGCGCCAGCGCCACGGTCAGCACCGAGCCGAGGATCAGCACAGGCATCCGCTGGGTCTGGATGCCCGAGGTGATCAGGTCGCCCAGGCCGCCGCCACCGCCGAAGGTGGCGAGCGTGGCCGTGCCGACATTGAGCACCAGGGCCGTGCGTACGCCGGCGAGGATCAGCGGTACGGCGAGCGGCAGTTCGACTCTGGTCAGCGTGCCGAACGCCGACATGCCGATCCCGCGCGAGGCCTCCACCAGCTGCGGATCGATCGCCTTCAGACCCGCCACCGTGTTGGAGAGCACCGGCAGCACCGCGTAGATGACCATGCCGATGATCGCCGTCGACGGACCGATGCCCAGCCAGATCACCAGCAGTGCCAGCAGGCCGATGGCCGGGGTCGCCTGCCCGACGTTGGCGATCGCGGTGACGGGCGGCGCTGCCTTGCTCAGGCCCGGCCGGGTCAGCGCGATGCCCAGCGGGATCGCGATGATCAGTACCCAGAAGGTGGAGATCGCGGTGAGCTGGATCTGCTGCCACACCCGCAGCTGCACATTGCCGCCCGACAGGGAGTTCTCGGCGATCGCGTCGAGATGGGTGTTGGAGATCCACAGGAAGGTCACCAGCAGGACGATGGTGAGAACGGCGGGCAGTACCACCAGCTTCTGCCAGGTGATCCGCCGTTTCGGCGGCGGAGCCGGAGGAGGGAGCTCCTCCTCGTCCGGGAAGTCAGGGCCGGCCTCGTGCTCGCCTGCCGGGCGGTCGGGAGCTGTACTCATCCGCCCGCACCGCCCTCCAGCGCCACATCTGTCCGGTGGTGTCGCAGCTCCTCCAGGTCGTGCTGGTGCTCGATGGCGGTGAGCCGGTCGGCCTCGAGCATCTCGTGCACGGAGTTCATCAGAGTCTCCATGTCGACAACGCCGATGTACGCGCCACGCCGCCCGGTCACCGCGACCCGCCCGCTGGAGTCCGTGAGCACCGCCTCCAGCGCGTCGTGCAGTGTCGCGTCCCGGGTCACCGTGTCCTGCACCAGCTGCCCCGCCCTGGCCAGGGACCCCTTGGCGCGCATCAGATCGCCGCGCCGCAGCCATTTGTACGGGCGGCCGCGCCGGTCCAGCATCAGCACCTCGTTGTGCAGGCCCCTGCGCAGCTTGTTGAAGACCGACTGGAGCGTGTCGTCCACGGTCACTGTCGGGAAGTCGGCGATCCCGACGTCTCGTACCCGGGTGAGATTGAGCCGCTTGAGCGCCGCACCCGCGCCGACGAAGCCGGAGACGAAGTCGTCAGCCGGATTGGTGAGGATCGCCTCCGGAGTGTCGAACTGCGCGATGTGCGAACGCTCCCGCAGTACCGCGATCCGGTCCCCGAGCTTGATCGCCTCGTCGAAGTCGTGCGTGACGAAGACGATCGTCTTGTGCAACTCGTGCTGCAACCTGATCAGTTCGTCCTGCAGGTGATCGCGGGTGATCGGGTCGACGGCCCCGAACGGCTCGTCCATCAGCAGGACGGGGGGATCCGCGGCGAGCGCCCGCGCGACGCCCACCCGCTGCTGCTGGCCGCCCGACAGCTGCCGCGGATAGCGCCCGTGGAACTCCCGCGGATCCAGCCCCACCAGATCGAGCATCTCCTCGACCCGGGCGTTCACCTTCTTCTTCGGCCAGCCGATCATCTTCGGTACGAGGGCGATGTTCTCCGCGACCGTCATGTGCGGGAAGAGTCCGGAGGACTGGATCGCGTATCCGATCTTCCGCCGCAGCTTCACCGGGTCCATGTCGGTGACGTCCTCGTCGTCGATCCTGATCCGCCCGGAACTCGGCTCGATCAGCCGGTTGATCATCCTCAGCGTGGTCGACTTGCCGCAGCCGGACGGACCCACGAGGATCACCGTCTCGCCCGCCTTGATCCCCATCGAAACGTTGTCCACGGCCGGCTCGGGGTTCCCCGGATAGCGCTTGGTCAGGTTCTCCAGCTCGATGGAGGCCCCGGAAGCGGCGGACTCAGGCACGGATCCCCCTCGAGATGGTGAGACGGCCGATGCCCACGTACGCGGCGTCGAAGAGCAGCGCGAGGATGACGATGCCGATGGTCCCCGCGAGCACCTGGTTGAGTGCGTTGGCGCTGCCCAGCGAGGCGATGCCGCGGAAGATCTCATTGCCGAGGCCGGGACCGGAGGCGTACGCGGCGATCGCGGCGATACCCATCAGCATCTGCGTGGAGACCCGGATGCCGGTCAGGATCGGCGGCCAGGCGAGCGCCAGCTCCACTCCGAGGAGCCGGGACACCCGGGACATCCCGATGCCCTTCGCGGCGTCCACGAGCGAGGGGTCCACGCCGCGCAGCCCGACGACGGAGTTACGGACGATCGGCAGCAGCCCGTACAGCGTCAGGGTGATCACGGTGGGCGGCACCCCGAGGCCCACCATCGGGATCAGCAGACCGATCAGAGCGAGCGAGGGGATGGTGAGGATCACCGCGGTCGAGGTCACGGCGAGGTTGCCGCCCCACCCGCTGTGATAGGTGAGGAGGCCGATCAGCACACCGAGAAGCGTGGCGATCACCATGCACTGGAAGACGAGACTGGCCTGCTGGTAGGCGTCGGTGAGCAGCTGCTGGTGATTGGTGACCAAGTACTCCCAGAAGCTCACACCGTCACCTCAGACGCTTTCGTCCTCCGCGGCCTGCTCCACCAGCGGAATGATCCGCAAGGGCACGGGATTCTCCATGACGATCGCTGTCGAGGCCCGCACGATGCCATCAAAACCGACAACACGGTCGATCACCCGTTGAAGATCGGCGTTGGAGCGGGCGACGAGCCGGCAGAGCATGTCGCCGTGGCCGGTGGTGGTGTGCAGCTCGAGCACCTCGGGGACGCCCGCCAAATGGGCGCGTACATCGGCCCCTTGCCCCTGCTTGATCTCCAGTGTGGCGAAGGCGGTCACCGGGTAGCCGAGAGCCGCCGGATCGACGTTCGGACCGAAACCGCGGATGACTCCATTGGACTGAAGGCGGTCCAGACGCGCCTGCACGGTCCCGCGGGCCACGCCGAGTCGGCGGGACGCCTCGAGCACCCCGATCCTCGGCTCGCGCGCCAGCAGCACGATGAGCCGACCGTCCAGATGATCGATCGCCATGGTCTCTCCCGAATGGTCATCATGTACAGATAGCCCGGTCATGCTCGCTGACTGCTGTGCATATTGCCCAGTGGAAACTCAAACTGTTGCGCACCTTGTGGATCGGGGGGAGCCTGCCCGTATGACTGAGACCATCGATCACACCCCGACCACCGCGCGTAAGGCAGATCCCTTCCCGGTGAAGGGAATGGACGCGGTCGTCTTCGCCGTCGGCAATGCCAAGCAGGCCGCGCACTTCTACTCCACGGCCTTCGGCATGAAGCTCGTCGCCTACTCCGGACCGGAGAACGGCAGTCGCGAGACCGCGAGTTACGTCCTCACCAACGGCGCCGCACGCTTTGTGTTCACCTCCGTGATCAAGACCGCCACCGACTGGGGCCGCTTCCTCGCCGACCATGTCGCCGAGCACGGCGACGGCGTCGTCGACCTGGCCATCGAGGTGCCGGACGCGCGCGCCGCGTACGCGTACGCCACCGAGCACGGCGCCCGCGGCATCACCGAGCCGTACGAGATCAAGGACGAGCACGGCACGGTGGTGCTGGCCGCGATTGCCACGTACGGCAAGACCCGGCACACCCTCGTCGACCGCTCCGGCTACGACGGCCCGTACCTGCCCGGCTTCGCCGCCGCCGACCCGATCGTCGAGCCGCCGGCCAAGCGCACCTTCCAGGCCATCGACCACTGCGTCGGCAATGTCGAGCTCGGCAGGATGAACGAGTGGGTGGCCTTCTACAACAAGGTCATGGGCTTCACCAACATGAAGGAGTTCGTGGGCGACGACATCGCCACCGAGTACTCCGCGCTCATGTCGAAGGTCGTCGCCGACGGCACGCTGAAGGTGAAGTTCCCGATCAACGAGCCGGCGATCGCGAAGAAGAAGTCGCAGATCGACGAGTATCTGGAGTTCTACGGCGGGGCCGGCGTCCAGCACATCGCGCTCGCCACGAACGACATCGTCGCGACCGTACGCTCCATGCGGGCGGCGGGAGTCGCGTTCCTGGACACCCCCGACTCGTACTACGACACCCTCGGCGAGTGGGCGGGCGAGACCCGGGTGCCCGTCGAGACGCTGCGCGAGCTGAAGATCCTCGTCGACCGTGACGAGGACGGCTATCTGCTGCAGATCTTCACCAAGCCGGTTCAGGACCGGCCGACGGTCTTCTTCGAGATGATCGAGCGGCACGGCTCGATGGGCTTCGGCAAGGGCAACTTCAAGGCGCTCTTCGAGGCGATCGAGCGCGAGCAGGAGAAGCGCGGAAACCTGTAGCAGCTGAACCACAATCTGCAACAGCTGACCCTCAAGTCGCGGCGGCCCCACGGATCCTGACCCGTGGGGCCGCCGAACTGCTTACGATCGGCGACGTGTGCGCAAACGTCATGGTCGCCGAGGACGACGAGAAGCAGGCCGAGCTGGTCCGCCGTTATCTGGAACGGGAGGGCCACACCGTCACGGTCGTACGCGACGGCAGAGCGGCCATCGAGTCCGTCCGGTACAAGGCCCCCGACCTGCTGGTGCTCGATGTGATGATGCCGCGGGCCGACGGCCTGGACGTGCTGCGCGTGCTGCGGGCCGAGGCCCGGGAGCTGCCCGTGCTGATGCTGACGGCCCGCAGTACCGAGGACGATCTGCTGCTCGGCCTGGACCTCGGCGCCGACGACTACATGACCAAGCCGTACAGCCCACGGGAGTTGATGGCCCGGGTGCGCACACTGCTGCGCCGTACCCGGCTCTCGGCGGGCGCGGACCCGCCGGCCGCTGCCGTCCTCGCGGTGGGCACGCTCGTCGTCGACCCGGACCGGCACGAGGTGAGCGTCGAAGGCGGCCCGGTCGACTGCACGCCCGGTGAGTTCCGCATCCTCGCCGCGATGGCCGCCGAACCCGACCGGGTCTTCACCCGGCAGCGGCTGCTGGAGGAACTGCACGGCTTCGACCGCTACATCAGCGACCGCACCGTCGACGTGCACATCATGAACCTCCGCAAGAAGATCGAGCCCGCGCCGCGGCGGCCCGCCCGGCTGCTCACCGTCTTCGGCGTCGGCTACAAGCTGACCGACCCGGCGAAGAGCGCGGCTCGTGCCTCCTCGTAGCGATCCACCTCCTCGTGGCACCCCGTCCCCGGAGCGACGGCTGCCGCTGCGCAAGAGCCTGCTCGGCCGACTGCTCGCCGTGTCCGCGCTGGTGGCCGCCTGCTCGGTGGCCGCCACCGCCTGGCTGGCCGTGCAGACCACCTCCGGCGCCATCAAGCAGGAGCAGGGACAGAACCTCACCGACGACGCCCGGATCTACAACACCCTCCTCGGCTACGCGGCGACCCACCCCCGGTGGGACGGCGTGGACCGGACCGTCACCGATCTGGCCCGGCAGACCGGGCGCCGGATCGCGCTGACCACGCCGCAGCGTGCGCCCCTCGCCGACTCGGCGACCCAGGACAAGCCGCCCGCGCTGCCGCCGCAGACGTCGGCCGTCGTCGACCCGCTCTCCGTGGACGGCACGCTCCCGGCCGGCGGCGGCCAGAGCGCCGCGGACCGCGTCGACCCGCGCGCCGTGGGCCCGTTCCGGCTGCCGGCGGCCGAACGCGCCCGGTTGCAGGAGACCGCCGAGCGGATCGTCTCCTGCCTGCGCGACGAAGGTGTCACCTCCGACATCGTCGGGACACCCAGCGGCCGCCCACGCATCCAGGCCGTCGGCAACGACCTCGACCGCATCGAGGGCACCCGGTGCTCGATCGACGCGCTGGAGGAACCCACCGCCACCGAGACCAAGGCGCTCACCGCCCTCAACCAGCTGGCCGACGCCTGTCTGAAACGCCAGGACCGGCACGCCGTACAGCTGAACCTGGACCTCTCCTGGAACAGACGGCCGGCGCCCACCGGGCGCATCCCCACCGCGCCGGCCGTCAGCACCCCCGAACCCTCGGCCACGCCCACCACCCCGACGGAGGCCACGCCCACCACCCCGACGGAGGCCACGCCCACCACCCCGACGGAGGCCACGCCCACCACCCCGTCGGAGGCCACGCCCACCCCCGAACCGTCGGCCCCGCCCACCACCAACGACGACGACCGCGCCGTCGCCTCCTGCGTCGGCACCGCGCGCCGCGAACAGCTCAGCTCCTATGTCGCCACGCCCGCGCTGCTGTTCATCGGCGACCCCGGCGGCGCGACCGTCCCCGGCTTCGACCTCTCCCCGGCGAACACCGCCCGGATCGCGGGCGCGGCGGCCCTCGTGCTGGCACTCACCGTCGGCGCGTCCTTGTTCGCCGCCACCCGGCTCGTACGGCCGCTGCGCGCGCTCACCGGCGCGGCCCAGCGGATGAAGGACGGCGGATACGCGGACCCTGTTCCGGTGCCGGTCACCGCGGACAACGAGATCGGGCGGCTGGCCGCCGCCTTCAACGACATGTCGGCGCACCGCGCGCGTCTGGAGAGGCAGCGCAAGGCGATGGTCAGCGATGTCGCCCACGAACTGCGCACACCGCTCAGCAATATCCGCGGCTGGCTGGAGGCGGCCCAGGACGGCGTCGCCGACCCCGACCCCGCCTTCGTCGCCTCCCTGCTGGAGGAGGCGATGCAGCTGCAGCACATCATCGGCGACCTCCAGGACCTGGCCCAGGCGGACGCGGGCGCGCTGCGGCTGCATCCCGAGCCGGTCCGGATCGAGGAGCTTCTCGGACATGTGGCCGCGGCGCACCAGGCCCAGGCGGACACGGCGGAGGTCACGCTGACGGTGGCCGGGACGGAGCCGGGCGCCGACGTGCCCGAGCTGAGCGCCGACCCGGTGCGGCTGCGGCAGGCCGTCGGCAACCTGGTCTCCAACGCCGTACGCCACACCCCGCCCGGCGGCAGCGTCACACTGAGCGCGTCCTCTCCGGACGGGGATGTGGTGGTCGTCGATGTCGCCGACACCGGCAGTGGCATGCCGCCCGAGGATCTTCGCTATGTCTTCGACCGCTTCTGGCGCGCCGAGAAGTCCCGCAGCCGCCGCACCGGCGGCAGCGGTCTGGGTCTCGCGATCGTCCGCAAGCTCGCGGAGGCGCACGGCGGCACGGTGCACGCGGTGAGTGCGGAGGGGAAGGGGTCGGTCTTCACGCTGCGGATACCGGCCGCGGGACGGCCTGTTGCGGAGGAGACCGCGGATCGGCTCTGATTCTCGTGCCCCGCCTGGCCCCGGTCCTGGCTCCGGTCCTGGCCCTGATCCGAAGACCACAGCGTTCTGACAGCTTCTTCATAACTTCACGCCAGCCTGTCGCCAAGTGCCAACAAGGCCGAGCTGGAATGGAGCCACCCCCATGTCCCACCGTCTGTCCCTGCGTGCCCTCGTCGTCGCCACCGCCGTGGCCGGCGCGGTGATCGTCCCGTCCACGGCCGCCTTCGCCGACACCACGCCCACGCCGCGGGCGACCGAGCGGACCCCCACGCCCACGCCGCGGGCGACCGAGCCGGCCCCCGAGCCCACCCGCGGCAGCGGCATCGTCACAGCGCCCCCGCAGGAACGCATGCCTTCGGCCGTGCCGCGCGGCGGCGTGGCCGCCGGTGACAAGCCCGCCCCGGCACGGGGCGGGAAGCGAGTCGCCGCGCCGCGTGGTGGCGTCAACGCCGGTGAGCGGCCGGCCGGGAGCGCGAGCGGCAACACCACCGCCCTCGCCGGATCGGCCGCGGCCCTCGCGCTGGTCGCGGGCGCGGGCACGTTCGTGGTGCGCCGCCGCTCGGCCTCCCACCGCAACGGCTGATACCCGCTTCCCTGCCTGCGGACGGCGCCGGTCCCGCCGGCGCCGTCCCCGCTCTGGAGACTCCATGTCCCGTACACCCCACCGGAGGCGGCGGGCCGCCGCGCTGCCCGCGCTCGCCTGCGCCGGCTTCGTCCTGGCCACCGTCGCCGGATGCTCGGCCGACGCCGTACAGACTTCACCGCAGGCCGCGAAGGCTCCGTCCGCCGCCTCTCCCACCACTGTCGAGGGGAAGGCCGCGGACCCGGCGCACATCGCCATCCCCTCGATAGGCGTGGACAGTTCTCTGATGCGGCTCGGCCTCAACGACGACAGAACGGTCGAGGTCCCGCCCGCGGACAAGGGCATGACCGCAGGCTGGTACACCGGCGGAGCCGTGCCCGGCGAGCGCGGAGCCGCCGTGATCATCGGCCACAACGACACCCGCTTCGGCAGGGCGGTCTTCCATGACCTCAAGAAGATCGCGAAGGGCGCGGACATCGCCGTACGGACGACACGGGGAACCACGCTCCACTTCACCGTCACGGGCACCGACACGGTCCGCAAGAACGCGTTTCTGACCCAGAAGGTCTACGGCCCGACCACCGAGCGCGCGCTGCGCCTCATCACCTGCGCCGGAGACTTCGACGCGCAGGGCCACCCGGTGGACAACCTCATCGTCTACGCCACTCTGCGCTGACCTCGCGCACGCTTCGGGCGCCGTGGCGTGTCGGCCTGCTGAACCACCGGCTCGCGCGGGCGACGAAGATCTAGGCTGTCGGGCATGGCCAGGATGAACGACGTCGGCGGTATGCAGGGCTTCGGCCCCATCGATACGACGGACGCCACCGAACCCTTCCACGCCGACTGGGAGGCCAGAGTGTTCGCGCTGAACCGCGCTCTCATCGCGGCAAAGGTCTTCAATCTGGACGAGTTCCGCGACGCCGTCGAGTCCATGCAGCCCGCCGAGTACTTGGCGGCCTCGTACTACGAGCGCTGGTTCTACGCGATCCGTACGCTCCTGGAGCGCAAGGGCGTCATCGAGGCGGGCGAGCTCGATGACTGAAGCCGCGCCCGAGTCCGCGCACGAGCCCGCGCACGAGCCCGCGTACGCCACCGACCGATTCGCTCCGGGCGCGCGGGTACGGACCGTGCACCACGACCCGCCGCACCACACCCGGCTGCCCCGCTACGCCCGCGGCAAGCACGGCACGGTCGTCGAGCCCGAGGGCCGCTCGCCGCTCGCCGACGTGCGCTCCCAGGGGCGCGAGGATGCCCCCTTCGAGCAGGTCTACGCCGTACGGTTCGAGGCCCGGGACCTGTGGGGCGACGGCGACCACCACGTCGTACTGGACCTGTTCGAGAGCTACTTGGAGGACGACCAGCCGTGACCGGAACCCACGCCGACGCCCTGATCTCCCGCCGGGTACGCCGCCTCGAGACGCTCCTGGAAGAGCGCGGCCTCGTCGCGGGCGGCGCGCTCGACGAGGCCATCGACGCCTTTCTCAGCGGCGCCTCCCCGGCCAACGGGGCCCGGGTGACGGCCCGGGCTTGGGTCGACGCCGGCTTCCGCGCCCGGCTGCTCGCCGACGGAACCGCGGCCGTCGCCGAACTCGGCCTGTCCGCGGGGGGAGTCCAGCCCCAGCGGCTGCACGTCGTCGAGAACACCGAGCACACGCACAACGTCATCGTCTGCACGCTCTGCTCCTGCTATCCGATCCGGCTGCTGGGCCCGTCCCCGAGCTGGTACAAGAGCGAGGCCTACCGCTCCAGGGTGGTCCGGGAACCCCGTGCCGTGCTGGAGGAGTTCGGCCTGCGGCTGCCGCCCGAAACGGAGATCACGGTCTGGGACTCCACCTCGGAGACCCGCTACATGGTCCTGCCCCGCCGCCCGGACGGCACGGACTCCCTGACGGAAGCGGAACTGGCGGCACTGGTAACCCGCAACGCCCTGATCGGCACGGCGGCGGTGTAGGGCGGCGCGCAGCCGACTGACCGCGCAGCCGACTGACCGCGCACCGGACCGACCGCGCACCGGACCGACACTCGACCGACCGCGCACCGGACCGACACTCGACCGACCGCGCAGCCGACCGACCGCGGCAGGGCAGGCGCGGCGCTCCGTCCGCCGGCGGGCGGGGCAGGGGAACGGCCCGTCGCAGGCGTCCCGCCGCACGGCGCCGCGCCGCACATTCCACCCGCGCCCGCCGCGTCAGTCCAGGCCCGGCCCTGATGCGTCCGGGCTCGCCGGCCGATCGGTCCCGGCCTCCGCCGACGGTTTGCCCGGAGCCGGATTCGCCGAAGGCGGCAGCTTCGGCTCCTGCGACTTCTCCTGTGCCGAGTCCTCGCGCGGCTGCTCCGCCGCCGGCTGCTCGGGCGACGGCTGCTCCGACGGTGACTGCTCCGCCGCCGGCTGCTCGGGCGGCGACTGCTCCGACGGCGACTGCCCGGGCGACGGCTGCTCCGCCTCGCCCGCGGCCTCCTCCTCTCCGGTCACGTCCTTCGGGCCGCCCGGCGGTGGCTCCCCGAGCTCGTCCAGTGCCTCCTTGGCCACCGGGGCCAGCAGCGGCGAGAAGTACGGGTTGATCCGCAGCGCCTCCGCCAGGTGCCGCCGGGCCGCGCCGGGCTGTCCCAGTGCGCGCTCGATCTCGCCCCGGTGGTACGCGAACAGCGCGCTCCGCAGCCCCTGTCCGGTCGCCTTCCTGGCGTACGGCAGCGCCTCCTCCGCCCTGCCCGCCTGGTACAGCGCCCACCCCAGCGCGTCCGCGACGTGCACACTCCGGTGCTGCCGAACCCACTCGCCCGTCAGCCGCTCCACAGCCGACTCCGGGTCCCCGTGGTCCGCCTCGAAGCGGCCGAGCACCAACTGCTCGTTCACTCCGTCCTCTTCCGCCTTCGCCGCCCGTACGCGCAGTTGCTCGTACTGCGTGGCGGCATCGGCCTCCAGCTCCAGCGACTGGTACAACTCGCCGGTCTCCAGCGCGTATTCGGGCAGCGATGCCAGCTGAAGCGCGGTCCGGTAGTCGCGGATGGCCTCCCGGGTGCGCCCCAGTGCCACGAGCGCCCGCGCCCGCCCCACCAGCGAGGGATGGTGTTTGCTCACGAACCGCAGCGACGCGTCGTAGTTGTCCAGCGCCTCTTGCGGTTCGCCGCGCTCCCAGGCCAGTTCGCCGAGCCGCTGCAGCGCCGCCGCCTTCTCCGCGGGCGCGTCGGCGCCCGCGGCCGCGCTGTACGCCAGCGATGCCGCGTCCTCGCGCCAGCCCCGCTCCCGGAAGATCTGCGACGCGAGCCCCAGCGTCTGGCCGCCCGAGTGCAGCTTCTCGAGTTTGTCCATCGCCTTGCCCGCGGCCGGGTAGTCGCCGAGGCCGTTGTAGGCGTCGATCAGCACCGGATACACCGTCCACCGCTCCGGTTTCTGTTTCTTCGCGCGCTCGCCCCAGGTACGCGCCGCGCCGAAGTCGCGCCGGGCGTTTGCCAGCGCCGCGAGACCCACCAGCGCGTCGACGTTCCCCTTGTCGTCCGGGACCACCTCCAGCGAGTGCCGCAGCGCGCTCTCCGCCCGCGAGTAGTACGCCGGGTCCGCCAGCTGCGTGCCCCGCTCCACATACGCGGACCCCAGCATCGCCCACGACTCCCCGTCACCGGGGTGGGCCCCCAGCCACTTCTCGCGGTCGCGGATGAGCGCGTCCAGATCGGAGACGGAAGGCGGAGCCCCCGCGCCCACTGCGGCCATCGCCCGCGCGGCGGGTCCCGGTGCCGGCGGCGGGCCGTCCTCCCCCCAGCCCGGCGCGAGCATGATCACCCCGGTGACCAGCGTCGCGCCGACCAGCATGCTGACCGAGGCGTTCTTCACCGTTTCGCTCTTCATGGCGCTCACTGTGCGTCAACAAGCAGTCGATACGAAGAACACACTCGGTAGGGCGAAGCGGAAGGCGGACGGGTTCACACCGATGGCCCTCGGTGCGAGGCTTGCTGCATGGACGATCTTCTCGACCGGCTGCGAACCGGTCTGCCCGCCGAGGCACTGATCACCGACCCGGACATCACGGCCTCGTACGCGAACGACATGGCGAGCTTCTGCGCGGCGGGCACCCCCGCCGTCGTCGTTCTGCCGCGCACCGTGGAGCAGGTCCAGCACGTCATGCGCACCGCGACCGCGCTGCGCGTCCCCGTCGTCCCGCAGGGCGCCCGTACCGGCCTGTCCGGCGCCGCCAACGCCTCGGACGGCTGCATCGTGCTGTCCCTGACCAAGATGGACCGGATCCTGGAGATCAGCCCGGTCGACCGGATCGCGGTCGTCGAGCCGGGCGTCATCAACGCCGTCCTGTCCCGCGCCGTCGGCGAACACGGCCTGTACTACCCCCCGGACCCCTCCAGCTGGGAGATGTGCACCATCGGCGGGAACATCGGCACCGCGTCCGGCGGCCTGTGCTGCGTCAAGTACGGGGTGACCGCGGAGTACGTGCTCGGCCTGGACGTCGTTCTCGCCGACGGACGCCTGCTCACCACCGGCCGTCGCACCGCGAAGGGTGTCGCGGGCTACGACCTCACCCGGCTCTTCGTCGGCTCCGAAGGCAGCCTCGGCGTCGTTGTCAAAGCCGTGCTCGCGCTGCGGCCGCAGCCGCCGGCGCAGCTGGTCCTGGCCGCCGAGTTCGACTCCGCCGCGGCTGCCTGCGAGGCCGTCTGCGCGATCATGGAGCGCGGCCACACGCCCTCGCTCCTCGAGCTCATGGACCGTACGACCGTCCGGGCCGTCAACGCCATGGCGAACATGGGCCTGCCGGACAGCACCGAGGCGTTGCTCCTCGCCGCCTTCGACACCCCGGACCCGGCAGCCGATCTGGCCGCCGTCGGCGAGCTGTGCAGCGCGGCGGGCGCCACCGAGGTCGTCCCCGCGGACACCGTCGCCGAGTCCGAACTGCTGCTCCAGGCAAGGAGGTTGTCACTCACCGCCCTGGAGACCGTCAAATCCGCCACGATGATCGACGACGTCTGCGTGCCGCGGTCGAAGCTGGGCGCGATGATCGAGGGCACGGCGACCATCGCCGAGAAGTACGGCCTCACCATCGGCGTCTGCGCGCACGCGGGCGACGGCAACACCCACCCCGTCGTCTGTTTCGACCACGCCGATCCGGACGAGTCCCGTCGCGCCCGTGAGTCCTTCGACGAGATCATGGCCCTCGGCCTGGAACTCGGCGGCACGATCACCGGAGAGCACGGCGTCGGCGTACTGAAAAAGGAGTGGCTGGCGCGCGAACTGGGCCCGGTGGGCGTGGAGATGCAGCGCGGCATCAAGCAGACCTTCGACCCCCTCGGCCTGCTCAACCCCGGCAAGATCTTCTAAAGGCCGCTCCGACAGGCGCGACTCCGTGTGAGACCTCAGGCCTAAGGCCATTGCCCGATGGCCCGGGCACCGGCTCCCCGCATAGCGTGAAGACATCGACGAAGGTCGATGAAGGAGGAGCCGTGCCAGCACGTCTTGACCACACCATCGTCCGCAGCCGCGACCGCTTCGCCGGCGCCCGCTTTCTCGCCGAGCTGATCGGTGAGCCCGATCCCAAGCCCTTCGGCCCCTTCGCGAGCCTGCCGCTGGCGGGCGGCGTCACCCTCGACTATCTCGACGAACGGGAGCGGATCGTCTCCCAGCACCTCGCCTTCCTCGTCTCGGAGGAGGAGTTCGACGAGATCTTCGGCCGGATAACCGAGCGCGAACTCCCGTACTGGGCCGATCCGGCGCACGCGACGCCGCAGCGGATCAACCACCACTACGGGGGCCGCGGGGTCTACATCGACGACCCCGACGGCCACTCCATCGAGTTCATTACGCATACGTACATCACCTCCTAGGCGCCCCCGGTCCACCTGGGTATCCCTGGGCATCGCCGTCCTGGGACTCGTCCGACGGCCGCAGCTCCCGCAGCGACAGATCGTCGGCCGCGGTGGGCGTGAGCAGCTCGGCGAGACCGTCGTCCATGCCGAGCTGCTCGGACTCGGAGCCCGGAGGAACCACCCGCAGCGTCCGCTCCAGCCAGGCGGAGACCACCGCGGCGGACGCCTCGAGGAGCGCGTCGCCGTCGGGGGAGCTGAGCGCCATCATGACCACGCTGCGGCCCTCGGCCTCGGTCGGCCAGATCCGGACATCTCCCTCCCCGCTCGGGCGGAACACCCCTTCGACCAGCAGTTCGCGGGCGAAGTTCCACTTGACGGGAGTGTCGGAGCCGATGTGAAAGGCTATGTGCACGGCGTACGGGTCGTCCGTGCGGTAGGTCAGCCGGGCCGGGACGGGGATGCTGAGCTCGGGCGACAGCACCAGATTGAGTTCCAGCTCGCGTTCCATCACGGTGTGCATGAGGGTGCCCTTCCCTTCCTGTACGAGGCCTTGTGCCTTCCTGTACGAGGCCCTGTGACGGGCCGTGCAAGGAGAGAGCGCGCTGCGGCGCGGTGATGACGCGACTTTCGGAGACTACTTTCTGTGATCGCCGAGTGACCGGAAAGTGGTCGTTACAGCAGGACCGGCCCGGGGGTGCTCGAGGGTCTGATAGATGTGGAGCCTTGAATTGAGGCCTCGAGGAGATACGGGACCACGGTGATGAGCGCCCCAACCCCGGCCACCGGAGACGGCAGCCCCACGTCCGGCTATTACCCGGACCCATCCATTCCTGGCTACGTCCGGTACTGGAACGGCGCTTCCTGGGTGCCCGGTACGAGCCGGCCCGCGCCGAAGACGGGTGAGGCGATGCCCTCGGCACCCGGCTCGTCGGCATCCGAGTTCGCGCCGGCCGGCCCGGCCGCGTCCGCGCACACCCCTGCTCCGATGGAGGAAACCGGCCCGGTCTTCCTCGACGAGGAGCCGTTCGACGCGCCGTCCCGCCCGGAGCCGGCCACCGCCTGGCAGGCAGACACCTCGCGCCAGACCGGCTTCGGCGGCGATCGCGACAACCGCGTCGCGTGGGGAGGCGGCCAGGACCCCCGTACGCCGCCCCAGGGCGGCGGCTCCGGTGCGCCCGCCGACCCGCGCCGGTCCGCCGCGCCGGGTGCGTCCGCCGATCCGACGGGCGGCGCCCTGCCCGGCGTTCGCTCACTCGGGCCGTCGAACTCGGGCGAGCCTCCGGTGGACGGTACGGTCGCGATCCGCGCAATGCGCCCCGGCGGGGCCAAGCAGGCGACGGCCGGCACGGGTGTCCCCGCCGCGGATCCCGCATCACCCGCTCCGGCGGGCGGGACAACGGCCCGCGGCCTGCCCCAGCGGCCTCAGACGGACGGTACGACCGGGATCGGCGCACAGCGCCTCGGCGGCGGCACGCCCACCGCGCCCGCGCAGCCGCAGGCCCCGGCTCAGCGTCAGCCGCAGCCCCAAGGGCCCATCCAGCCGCAACAGCAGAGCCAACGGCCCCAGCCACAGGTGCCGGCGCATGCGCAGGAGCCCGTCGCGGCGCCCGTCACCAACGGCCCCGGCGGCGGCTCCGCCTCCTGGGCCCAGCAGGTCCACCAGCTCGCCGGCACCGCTGCCGAGGGCGAGCCGGTCGTGCCGTGGAAGCCCCCGGTCAACGACCCGTTCCTGCAGGCCGCGCAGGCTCAGGCGGCGGCCCGTCCCGCGTCGCTGGGCAAGCGGTTCGCCGCGCGGCTGATCGACTCCCTGCTGCTCGGCGCGCTCGTCGGTGCCGTGGCCGTTCCGGTCGTCTCCCGGGCGCGCACCCATATCGACGAGAAGATCGAGGCGGCGAAGCAGTCGGGCGAGACGGTCACCGTCTGGCTCGTCGACAGCACCACCGCCGTTCACCTCGGCATCATCCTCGGCGCCCTGCTGGTCCTCGGTGCGCTGTACGAGGCGCTGCCGACCGCCACATGGGGCCGCACTCTCGGCAAGAAGCTCTGCGGTCTGACGGTCTGGGACATCGAGTCCCACGAGCCGCCGTCGTTCGGGGCCGCGCTGCGCCGCTGGCTGGTCTACGGGTTGCTCGGCGTCCTCGCCGTCGGGTTGCTCAATGTGCTCTGGTGCCTGTTCGACCGGCCGTGGCGGCAGTGCTGGCACGACAAGGCCGCGCACACCTTCGTGACCGGCTGACCCGCCACCCGGAGAATTCTCGGGAGGGGTTCCCCCGAACGGCGCGCGAGCCGTTGCGGGGGCCCTCGGGGCGCGGTGCACTGCCCCCATGAGCAACGACCAGCCGACGCCCGGCGAGCCGCCAGAGAACGATCCCTTCCGAAAGCAGCCGCAGGAACCCAGGCCGCCGTCGGGTGGTGGTCAGGAACCGCCGCAAGGCCCCCCGTCGGACCCGTACGGCTCCGGGCGCGGCGGCGGCTCCCCGTACGACGGTCCACCGGGAGGCGGCTCCCCGTACGGCGGCGGACAGCCCCCTCCGTACGATCCGAACGCCTACGGCGGCCAGTACGGAGGCGCGGACCCGCTCGCCGGGATGCCACCGCTCGCGGACTTCGGCAAGCGGTTCCTGGCCCGTGTCATCGACGTGATCATCGTCGCCGTGCCGCTGTTCCTGATCTCGCTGGCCTTCGGCGCCTGGGACGTCACGATGAACGACGGCGACAGCTGGGACGAGATCACCAAACAGGTGAACACCGGCAGACAGTGGCTCTGGTCGCTGCTCTCCCTGATCGCGTACGTCGGCTACGACACCCTCATGATCGCCAAGGGGAACGGTCAGACCCTCGGCAAGCGCCTGATGAAGATCCGGGTCGCGATTCTCAACGACGGCAGCGTGCCGGACACCAGCTCCTCGCTGTTGCGCGCCGCGGTGCTCTGGGTGCCCGCACTGGTCTGCTGCTTCTGCGTCTGGTGGTTCGTCATCATGATGACGATCCTGATGGACAAGCCGTACAAACAGGGTCTGCACGACAAGGCAGGCAAGACGGTGGTGGTGTCAGCGGCGCAGTGAGTGCTGACCGACGCCGGCCTCGGCTCCCACATGGGCGCGAAGGGTGGGCACGCGCGTGGTGAGACCGTCGGAGGAGGTGGCTGAGGCGGGGTTGCCGGAGGCGGCGGCACGTGTACGGACCGTGTGCGTCGCCTTCCTCGCTCCGCGCAGAGTCCTGCTCATGGGGAGTGCGGCCGCGACCATCAGACCGAGGGCCATCGAGGCGACACCTATCGCGGCGACGGCGATGCCATTGGTGGTACGGGTGAACAGCAGCAAGGCGAGGGTCGAGAAGACGACGGTGGCCGAACCGTAGGCGAGTTGTGCGGCAGTCGGACGCGGCATGACGGTATCCGTCCTCGGGACATTGGTCAGGGGGTCTCTCAGCGAGGTCGCACTGTCAACTGACTCTACGACGGTGGATGCCCTGGAGGAACCGGCGGTAAGCGTGACCTTACCCACGGTGCTGCTGCACGGGGGGCGCACGGAGTCATGAGGGCGCCCGACGGAGCGATCCGATGCGCCTGTTGTCCGGTATGGGCGTCGTCCGGATAGCGGAACTGCGCTCCTGCATAGTGCAGTTGGCCTGTGCAAGTCAAGGACTGTCTTTTCTTCAGTAACTCCGATCGAATGTCGTCACTTGTGACGCGACACCGCGCGCGGACGACCCCACATTCGGTCCGTTGCGACGGAGCGCGGGGGAGGACAGCATCAAGTGACCATCAAGCGACGGACGATCAGAGCGTCCGCGGTGATTGTGGCCCTGGCCGCGACCACCGCGTCGGCCTCGGCGTTCACCAGCGCCCAGGCCGACAGTCCGAGGACCTCGGGTCCGGCGGCCATCGAACGCCATGACCCGGCGCCGCAGAAGGGGCAGGTCGAGCACGATCTCGACGGCCCGTTCAGCAAGCAGCAGGACCAGCAGCGCCAAGCGGCGCTGGAGCAGGTCATATCCGGCGACGCGACCGTGCAGCAGCGCGGCGCGTCCAAGGTCGTGAAGCTCGGCGACAAGAAGTACGTCGAGCTCGGCCGGGAGAAGACGGACAAGATATTCACGATCCTGGTGGAGTTCGGCGACAAGGTCGACGACACCACGATGTTCGACCCGGACGGTCCTGACGGGCCCGAGCCACCCGTCAAGAAGTACGGCGGCACGCCCGGTCCGCTGCACAACAAGATCGCCAAGCCCGACCGTAAGAACGACAACTCCACGGCCTGGCAGGCGGATTACAACCAGAAGCACTTCCAGGACCTGTACTTCGGTACCGGCAAGGACGCCAAGGGCCAGCCGAAGAACTCGCTGAAGACCTTCTACGAGAAGACCTCCTCGGGCCGCTACTCGGTCGACGGCGAGGTCGCCGACTGGGTCAAGGTCGACTACAACGAGGGCCGCTACGGCTCGAACTACTGCGGCGACACCAACTGCGCCAACGTCTGGGACACGGTCAGGGACGGCGTCACCGCCTGGGCCGCGGACCAGAAGGCCAAGGGCCGTACGGACGAGCAGATCAAGGCGGATCTGTCGAAGTACGACCTCTGGGACCGCTACGACTTCGACAACGACGGCAACTTCAACGAGCCCGACGGCTACATCGACCACTTCCAGATCGTCCACGCCGGTGAGGACGAGTCGGCGGGCGGCGGCGCCGAAGGCACCAACGCCCTGTGGGCGCACCGCTGGTACGCGTACGGCCAGGACGCCGGCAGGACCGGCCCGGCAAACAACCGGGCCGGCGGAACCCAGATCGGCTCCACCGGCATCTGGGTCGGCGACTACACCATGCAGCCCGAGAACGGCGGCCTCGGTGTCTTCGCCCACGAGTACGGCCACGACCTCGGTCTGCCCGACCACTACGACACCTCGGGCAAGGGCGAGAACTCGACCGGCTTCTGGACCCTGATGTCGGGCGGCTCCTGGCTCGGCACCGGCAAGGACTCCATCGGCGACCTGCCGGGCGACATGAACGCCTGGGACAAGCTGCAGCTGGGCTGGCTCAACTACACCAAGGCCAAGGCGGCGACGAAGTCCACCCACAAGCTGGGTGTGGCGGAGTACAACACCAAGCTGCCGCAGGCCCTCGTCGTCGAGCTGCCGAAGAAGCCGGTCACCACGACTGTCGTGAAGCCCGCCGAGGGCTCCAAGCAGTGGTGGAGCGACATGGGTGACGACCTCAAGAACACCCTGTCCCGCCCGGTCGACCTGACCGGCAAGTCCAAGGCGTCCCTGGAGCTCTCGGGCTGGTGGGACATCGAGGCGAACTACGACTACCTCTACGCCGAGGTGTCGACGGACGGCGGCGCCAACTGGACGCCGGTGGACGGTACGGCCGACGGCAAGCCGATCACCCGTGACGCGGGCGACAAGCCGGCGCTGACCGGTGTCTCGGGCGCGTACAAGAAGCTGGCGTACTCGCTGGACGCGTACGCGGGCAAGAAGGTAGACGTCCGCTTCCGCTACCAGACGGACGGCGGCGCGGGCGGCAAGGGCTTCGCGGCGGACGCGCTGAGCGTGGTGGCGGACGGTACACCGCTGTTCACCGACAACGCCGAGGGTGACGACGCGGGCTGGACCTCGAAGGGCTTCTCGCGCATCGGTGAGTCCTTCACCAAGGAGTACGAGCAGTACTACCTGGCCGAGAACCGGCAGTACGTGTCGTACGACAAGACCCTCAAGGTCGGCCCGTACAACTTCGGCTTCAAGGCGCCGAAGGACGCGTGGGTCGAGCACTACCCGTACCAGAACGGCCTCGTGGTCTGGCTCTGGGACACCTCCCAGAAGGACAACAACACCAGCGCCCACCCGGGCCAGGGTCTCGTCCTTCCCGTGGACGCGCACGCCAAGCCGCTGAAGTGGGCGGACGGCACGCTGCTGCGGAACAAGATCCAGACGTTCGACTCGGCGTTCAGCCTGTGGCCGACCGACGGCTTCACGCTGCACAAGGCGGACGTGGCGCTTCGGATCAAGGCGCAGGCCGGCAACCCGGTCTTCGACGACCGCAAGGGTGTGTACTGGTTCGCCGAGAACCCGACGGCGGGTGTGAAGGTAACTGACACCAACACCAAGATCTCGATCGTGAGCGAGCCGCTGAACGGCCAGTCGATCACGGTCAAGGTGGGTCCGTCGGCCAAGTAATTCGTATCACTGCAGGTCAGACCATGATCGGCCGTCGCCCTCTAGCGGGCGGCGGCCGATCGTGTTTAGGTGCGTCTACCAGATCCTTATTGACATGCCATCTCACGGGGGAGTGGTTCAGCATGCCCGGCGGAGGTTTCAGCAAGTTGCCCAACGGCAGTGTGGTGGTGGCGCTCAGCCTGCCCAGTCCGTCGGGCGACGGCGGTACGGTCCGCTTCCTGGTGTATGCCGCGAACCGCGCGAGGGCACTGACGCGGCTGCGGAATCTGGGGTTGCGGGCGGTGTATCTGCGGGGCAACGCGGAGCCGCCGACACCGGACGAAATCACGGCGGTGCTCCACCACCCGGACGGCCTGCTGTGGCGCAGCCGCCCGGAGGAACTCTGGCGCCCGATAGAACTGCTGCTACCGCGGGAGCGTGACGCCTCCGGCGCGGTGCGGGTGCTGGTGGCTCAGGCCCGGGTCGGGACCACGCTCACCACGTGACCGGGTGACCTACACCACAGGCTTGCCTGTCAGTTCCACGCCCGCTCCCCGCAGCTCCTCCAGCGCCCGCTCCGTCGTCGCCTCCGCGACGCCCGCCGTCAGGTCCAGCAGCACATTCGTCGTGAAGCCCTCCCGCACCGCGTCCAGCGCAGTCGCCCGTACGCAGTGGTCCGTCGCTATGCCCACCACGTCGACCTCCGTCACCTCCCGCGCCCGCAGCCACTGCGCCAGCGTCGAGCCGTTCTCGTCCGTGCCCTCGAAGCCGCTGTACGCCGCCGCGTACGCGCCCTTGTCGAAGACCGCGTCGATCGCGCCCGACGCCACCACCGGTGCGAAGTTCGGGTGGAAGCCCACGCCCTCCGTGCCGGCGACGCAGTGCGGCGGCCAGCTGTTGACGTAGTCGGGGCGCTCACCGAAGTGGTCGCCCGGCTCGATGTGGTGGTCGCGGGAGGCGACCACATAGCGGTAGCCAGCCTGGGCCTGGCCGATCAGGTCGGTGATCGCCGCGGCGACATCCGCACCTCCCGCCACCGCGAGGCTGCCGCCTTCGCAGAAGTCGTTCTGAACGTCCACGACGATCAATGCGCGGTGCATGGCGGGTGTCCTTCGATGGGGGGAGATCGGTGGGCGCCTAGCGAATGTACTGAGCCTAGAGACTTCAACCGCCCGGCGGGAGAGGGCTCGAGGCTGCGTTCACACGTACTCCGTCGACAGGACAGGCTCACCCTTCGACAGCTGGAGCGCCGACATCGGCAGCCCCGCCAGCGCGGCGACGTGCCTCTCGCGCGCCGCGTCCAGCGGCTCGCGTGCGACGATCTCGCCGCCCTTGACCAGCTCCACCAGCAACTGCCGGTCCACGAGCTCGGGCGGGACCGTCTGGGTGCCGATCACCTCGGCCTCGGCGACGCCCTGCGCGTCCACCCGGCGCGCGGCCCACTTGCGGCCGCCCACCGAGGTCTTCCCGCCCAAGGACTTCTTCGCCACCGGCTCCAGCGGCGCCCTGGGATCGGCGGAGCGGGCGCGGGCGACCAGCTTGTAGACCATCGAGCAGGTGGGGTGCCCGCTGCCGGTGACCAGTTGTGTGCCCACGCCGTACGCGTCGACCGGCGCCGCGGCGAGTGAGGCGATGGCGTACTCGTCCAGGTCCGAGGTCACCACGATCTTGGTGTTGGCCGCACCCAGCTCGTCCAGCTGCTGCCGCACCCGGTGCGCGACCAGCAGCAGATCCCCGGAGTCGATGCGTACGGCCCCGAGCTCGGGACCCGCGATCTCCACGGCGCTGCGGACGGCCTCGGCCACGTCGTACGTGTCGACCAGCAGCGTCGTACCCCGTCCGAGCGAATCGACCTGCGCCCGGAAGGCGTCGCGCTCGCTGTCGTGCAGCAGAGTGAAGGCGTGCGCGCTGGTGCCGACCGTGGGGATGGCGTAACGGAAACCGGCCGCCAGGTCCGAGGTGGAGCCGAAGCCGCCGACGTAGGCGGCGCGTGCCGAGGCGACCGCGGAGAGCTCGTGCGTACGCCGCGCGCCCATCTCGATCAGCCCGCGACCGCCCGCCGCCGTCGACATCCGCGAGGCCGCCGCGGCGATCGCCGAGTCGTGGTTGAGGATCGACAGGATCACGGTCTCCAGCAGGACGCACTCGGCGAAGGAGCCCTCGACCCGCAGGATCGGTGAGCCGGGGAAGTACACCTCGCCCTCCGGGTAGCCCCAGATGTCGCCGCCGAAGCGGTACGAGGCGAGCCACTGGATTGTCGACTCATCGACAATCCCCCGATCGCGCAGGAAGTCCAGCACGCCCGCGTCGAAGCGGAAGTTCTCGACGGCATCCAGTACCCGGCCGGTGCCCGCCACCACTCCGTAGCGCCGTCCGTCGGGCAGCCGGCGGGTGAAGACCTCGAAGACGGAGCGGCGGTCCGCGGTGCCGGACCTCAGCGCCGCCTGGAGCATGGTGAGCTCGTACTGATCGGTGAAGAGCGCTGTCGACGGTACGTCCACCGGCAGCCCAAGGTCCGCAGCGTTCACAACGGTCAACCTCGCTCTTTCGTCGTGGGCCGCCGACCGGTCGGTTCGCGGTCCGGCCCGCGGCGGAGCCGCTGTCGGATACAGCGCCCCCGGAAGATGCCTCGTCGAGGATGCTACCGCACATCTCGTCAGAGTGACGAGATGTAAGCCCCGTTTGTGCGATGCCCCCCTGCGGGTGGCAGCATGGACCGAGTGAGTGTTGCTCCCACAGAGATCGAACGCCCCGAGTCGGCGGAGGAGACCTTCGCCGTCCCCGAGCCCGACGTGCCCTGGGTGACGCTCGTCCACAATGACCCGGTCAATCTGATGAGCTACGTCACCTATGTCTTCCAGGCCTACTTCGGCTACTCCAAGGACAAGGCGCACAAGCTGATGCTCGACGTCCACCACAAGGGCCGGGCCGTCGTCTCCAGCGGCAGCCGCGAAGAGATGGAGCGTGACGTGCAGGCGATGCACGGCTACGGGCTGTGGGCGACGCTCTCCCAGGACCGCACCTGATGGCCGGGCACTTCGAGCCCGTTCCGGGCGGCGGCGCGGCCGTCCCGCTCGACGAGGTCGAGATCTCCATCCTGCGCTCGCTCGCCGTACAGCTCCTGGAGCTCATCGGACCCGGTGACGAGCCGGTCGACGGCGAGGACCCGCTGGCCGCGCTGTTTGCCGAGGGGCCGAGCGAGCCGCCCAGCGACCCGGCGCTCGCCCGCCTCTTCCCCGAGGCGTACGGCGGTCCCGGCACCGATGTCGAGGACGAGGAACTGCGCGCGGCCTCGGCCGAGTTCAGGCGTTTCACCGAGACGGATCTGCGCTCCCGCAAGCGCGACGACGCGGTCGCGGTCGTCCGTACCCTGGACTCGCTGACCGCCACCGGCGAGGGCGGTGCCGTACTCAAACTCACCCCGGACGACTGTCTGCACTGGCTCGGCGCGCTCAACGACCTGCGCCTCACCATCGGCACCCGTCTCGAGGTCAGCGACGAGGACGAGAGCGGCGAGCTCTACCGGCTGCCGGACTCCGATCCGCGCAAGCCGATGGTGATGGCGTATCTCTGGCTGGGAGCGCTCCAGGAGACGCTCGTCGACACCCTGATGGCCTGACGCCGGCGCCCCGGCTCCGACACTCGGACGCCTCGAGTTGTTCGCTCAACGGACACTCAAATCCGGATAACGATCCCGTCACCGCATCGGCATGGTTTGCGGTGCCGGTGGATCTTTGTCCGGTTCTTCCTGTGGCGTGTGTCACAGCCGCCACGGCCGGTCGGTGTTGCGACCGTGATAAATCTTCACGACCACCAGGGGACGCCACCCATGTCCCCGGGGGCGCTGGGGCCGGCTGATCGCCGGTGGCACTCCATCCACATCCGGGGGGATCAGGACCTGATCCGCAGCCGCGCGGCAGACGCAGCGGGCGCGGATCAGCATGGAGAAAGGGCGCATCACCATGACCTCGGTGCAGGTCGGCAAGCAAGACGGCAATGAGGCCGCGGGGTCCGCGACAGGCGCGGACGAGGGCTACCAGCGCGGACTGGGTGCCCGGCAGATCCAGATGATCGCGATCGGCGGTGCCATCGGTACCGGCCTCTTCCTCGGCGCGGGCAAGGCCATCTCGAAGGCCGGACCCAGCCTCATCCTGGCCTATGCCATCGCGGGCCTGGTCATCTTCTTCATCATGCGGGCGCTGGGCGAGCTGCTCATGTACCGCCCCGTCTCGGGTTCCTTCTCCGAGTACGCCCGTGAGTTCGTCGGCCCGTTCGCGGGGTTCGTCACCGGATGGACGTACTGGCTCTTCTGGGTCGTCACCGGAATCACCGAGGTCACCGCGGCCGCCCAGTACATGACGTTCTGGTGGGACATCCCGCAATGGCTGTCCGCGCTGGTCTTCACGATCATCCTGTACGCCGTGAACCTGATCTCCGTGAAGCTCTTCGGCGAGCTGGAGTTCTGGTTCTCGATGGTCAAGGTCACGGCCATCATCGGCATGATCCTCATCTGCGCCGGCATCCTCACACTCGGCTTCTCCGACGCCGGTGGCACCGCGTCCGTCACGCACCTCTGGGCCGACGGCGGCTTCTTCCCCAAGGGCATCGGCGGCACGCTGATGACCCTGCAGATCGTGATGTTCGCCTTCCTCGCGGTCGAGCTGGTCGGCGTCACCGCCGGCGAGTCCAAGGACCCGGAGACGACGCTGCCCAAGGCGATCAACACCGTGCCGTGGCGTATCGCGGTCTTCTACGTCGGCGCGCTGATCATGATCCTTTCGGTGGTGCCCTGGGACGAGTTCCAGCCGGGCGTCTCGCCGTTCGTCGCCGCCTTCCAGAAGATGGGACTGGGTGTCGGTGCCGCCGTCGTCAACTTCGTCGTGCTGACCGCGGCGCTGTCCTCCTGCAATTCAGGTATGTACTCCACCGGCCGGATGCTGCGCGACCTCGCGCTCAACGGTCAGGGCCCCAAGTTCTTCACGAAGCTCACGAAGAGCGGCACTCCGCTGGTCGGCACCACCGTCTCCGCGGCGCTGATGCTGGTCGGAGTCTGGATCAACTACCAGTGGCCCGGCGACGCGTTCACCTACGTCGTCTCCTTCGCCACGATCTCCGGTATGTGGGCCTGGATCATGATCCTGGTCTGCCAGATCCGCTACCGCGCCAAGGCCGACCGCGGCGAGCTGCCGCAGTCCACCTTCAAGGCGCCCGGCGCCCCGTGGACCAGCTGGTTCGCGCTGCTCTTCATCGGCATGGTCATCGTGATGATGGGCGTCGACAAGGACACGCGGATCTCGCTGTACTGCGCGCCGCTGTGGGCCCTGATCCTCGGTGTCTCGTATCTGGTGCTGAAGCAGCGCAACCCCGGGAACGCGGCCTTCATCAAGCGCTGAAGCCCGCGTGGCCACTGACTGATGTCCAGCATTCGGGCCCACCCGTACCGCCCCTCGGTACGGGTGGGCCCTTCTGTTTATCCTGATCCGCATGCTGACCCTCACCGAGGCCCTGTACGACCAGATCGTCGCGCACGCCCGCGCCGACCACCCCGACGAGGCCTGCGGCATGGTCGCGGGCCCCGAGGGCGCCGGCCGTCCCGAGCGCTTCATCCCGATGCTGAACGCGGCCCGCTCGCCCACGTTCTACGAGTTCGACTCGGTGGACCTGCTGAAGCTCTACCGGGAGCTCGACGACCGCGACGAGGAGCCGGTGATCATCTATCACTCGCACACCGCGACCGAGGCGTACCCCTCCCGTACGGACATCAGCTACGCCAACGAGCCGGGCGCCCACTACGTCCTGGTCTCCACCGCCGACATCGATGAGGCCGGCCCCTTCCAGTTCCGTTCGTTCCGCATCGTGGACGGCGTGGTGGCAGAGGAAGAGGTCCAGGTCGTAGCGGCGTACTGAGCGCCGGCCCGGTCCCTCGTACGTCTCCGCCGGCTCGTGCGGCCCACATGCTGAGCGCATTGCGTCCATGATGCGAGATCACATTCCGGGGCACGGACAGGGAATCGATACGATGACCGCATGGTTTCCCATGACGTGAGCGACAGGACGCCGAGCACCGTGCTGCTCGTGGCGCGGCTGCACGTCGACCTGTGCCGTCTCGCCAGCGCGATGTGTACGGCCCGCGCCGCGTTCTGACGTTCAGACCCACGGCTCTACGGGCCGAGCGCACCCACAGCACCACCCCTCGCGCGGGGGGCGGAGCCGCGCGCCCCTTGTGCCACACCCGCACCCCCGCCACCCTCCCGACAGGAGCCCACGCCATGGCCATCGAGGTCCGCATCCCGACCATCCTCCGCACCTACACCGGCGGCGCCAAGGCCGTCGAGGGCAGCGGTGACACTCTCGCCGAACTCTTCGCCGACCTCGAGTCCCGCCACAACGGCATCCAGGAGCGCATCGTCGACGGCGACCAGCTGCGCCGCTTCGTGAACGTGTACCTCAACGACGAGGACGTCCGCTTCCTGGACGGCATCTCCACCAAGCTCACCGACGGCGACAGCGTCACGATCCTCCCGGCCGTCGCCGGTGGCATGCGCTGATGCGTTACGACTCTCCGCTCGCGGCGGTCGGCAACACACCGCTGGTCCGCCTCCCGCGCCTGTCCCCGTCGGGGGACGTCCGCATCTGGGCCAAGCTCGAGGACCGCAACCCGACCGGCTCGATCAAGGACCGCCCCGCGCTCCACATGATCGAACAGGCGGAGAAGGACGGCCGCCTGACGCCGGGCTGCACGATCCTTGAGCCCACCAGCGGCAACACCGGCATCTCGCTGGCCATGGCGGCGAAGCTCAAGGGCTACCGCATCGTGTGCGTGATGCCGGAGAACACGAGCGAGGAGCGCCGTCAGCTGCTCGCGATGTGGGGCGCGGAGATCATCCCCTCGCCGGCGGCGGGCGGCTCCAACACGGCCGTACGCGTGGCCAAGGAGCTGGCGGCCGAGCACCCGGACTGGGTGATGCTCTACCAGTACGGCAACCCGGACAACGCGGGCGCGCACTACGCCACTACGGGCCCGGAGATCCTCGCGGACCTCCCGTCGATCACCCACTTCGTGGCGGGCCTGGGCACCACGGGCACGCTGATGGGCGTGGGCCGCTACCTGCGTGAACACGTTCCGGGCATCCGCATCGTGGCCGCGGAGCCGCGCTACGACGACCTGGTCTACGGCCTGCGCAACCTGGACGAGGGCTTCGTCCCCGAGCTGTACGACGCCTCGGTCCTGACCACCCGCTTCTCGGTCGGTTCGGCGGACGCGGTCACCCGCACCCGTGAACTCCTCCAGCAGGAGGGCATTTTCGCGGGCGTCTCGACGGGAGCGGCGCTGCACGCGGCGATCGGTGTCGGCAAGAAGGCGGTCAAGGCGGGCGAGCAGGCGGACATCGTGTTCGTCGTCGCGGACGGCGGCTGGAAGTACCTGTCGACGGGGGTCTACACGGCGGAGACGACGGAAGCGGCGATCGAGACGCTGCAGGGGCAGCTCTGGGCGTAGCGGCATCGCGGGTGCGGGGGTTTCCCCACCCGCCCGCCGTCGCATCCGCGGGTACGGGGGCGTGAGTCGGCGCGCTCACCTCGGCGCCGGGCGGCGCAGGCGGGGGCGTCGGCCCGGGCCACGGTCAGCCAGGTCTGTGCGCCGCGCGACGTGTGTGCGGTCGGCGGGCTTTCGCCAGGGCTCGGGCGGCGCCCACGGCCCGGGTCACGGGCAACGCCCGCCGCCTCGGACGGCTCACGCGGCCAAGTGCCGGACCTGGTCCCATACGTTCGGGTCCACCACCCCGACCCGTCGCCTGAAGTCCCACACCCCCAGCTCACGCAGCTCATCCGTCTCCAGAAAGCTCGCCCGCCCGCGCGCGTCGCCCACCGTGCCGGGTGGCAGCGAGATCACGCCCGACCGCTCATCGTGGTACTTGCTGGTGATCTTCGCGACCTGCACCGTCCGGCCTCGCACCGACAGCACCAGACAGGGCCGGTCCTTCGACCCGGGCCCGTCCTCGTACGGCACAGCAGCCCACCAGATCTCGCCCGGCTGCGGCCGCCGCTTCGGCCCGCGCCGGGGGCCCGTCGGCCGGCCCGGCGGGCGGGCGCGTCCACCCGGGCGGCGGCCCGCGCCGCGGCCTCGCCCGTCCCTCACCGTGGCGACCAGCGCGATCACCACCACGGCGAGCACCGCGAGCCACCACGACGTGTCCATACCCCAGACGTTACCGGCGGACCGCCGCGTGCGCGCCTCCGGGTACGCCGGCGAAAACCACCCATCGGACAGCACCCCCACGCCCACACGGGACCGCCGTCCCGGCACCCCCCCAACGCCCCCGGCTCACCTCGACCACATGAGCGGCGCCCCCGCGAACCGGTGGTGGAAACCACCCACCGGACAGCAACCCCCAACGCCCCCGGCCCACGCTCACCACATGACTGGTTCCCCCCGAACCGGTGACAGCGCAGGTGAGTTCCCCCACAACAGCCCGCCACCGAGGAGCGACCGGCCCTTTTGCGCCTTACGCTCAACAAACCGCACGACCTTCCCCCAGCCCTCCCCGTCAACGGAGGTTCAAGCTCCATGAAGCTCACCGTCGTCGGCTGCTCGGGGTCGTTTCCGTCCGCGGATTCGGCCTGCTCCAGCTACCTCGTAGAGGCCGACGGCTTCCGGCTGCTCCTCGACATGGGCAACGGCGCCCTGGGCGAGCTGCAGCGCCATGTGGGTCTCTACGACCTCGACGCCATCTTCCTCAGCCATCTCCACGCTGATCACTGCATCGACATGTGCGGATATTTCGTCGCTCGCTACTACCGCCACGACGGCGGCCGTGCCGCCGCCCTCCCGGTCTACGGCCCGGAAGGCACCGAGCAGCGTCTGACCACCGCGTACGCGGACATCCCCTCCCCCTCCGCGATGGGCGAGGTCTTCGACTTCCACACGCTCAAGTCCGGCAGTTTCCACATAGGCCCGTTCTCCGTCCGTACGGAGAAGGTGCGCCACCCGGTCGAGGCGTACGCCATCCGGCTGGAGCACGCCGGCAGAACGCTCACGTACTCCGGCGACACCGGCGTCTGCGAGGCCCTGCACGAACTCGCCGACGGTGCCGATCTGTTCCTGTGCGAGGCGTCCTTCACGCATGGCAAGGAGGACGTCCGGGACGTCCACCTCAACGGACGCGAGGCCGGCGCACAGGCGCAGCGCGCGAATGTCGGCCGGCTCGTGCTGACCCACATCCCGCCGTGGACGGACCCCCGGCAGAACCTGGGCGACGCCCGCGCGGTCTACGAAGGACCGACCGAGATCGCCACGCCGGGCGCGGTCTACGAGATCTAGGATCCAGGCGCGCCGAAGCCCCTGCCTTTCGTACGAAAAGGCAGGGGCTTCGGTCCGTAATGCGACGAGGCTTACTTCGCCTCGGCCTTCTGCAGCTCGGCGAGCTCCTCGTCGGACTCGCGGCCCGGCGTCGGAAGGTTGAACTTGGTGATCGCGAAGCGGAAGACCACGTAGTAGAGCGCCGCGAAACAGAGTCCGACCAGCGCCAGGCCCCACGGGTTGGACGCGATGCCCAGGTTGAGGAAGTAGTCCACCGCACCGGCCGAGAAGCCGAAGCCGTCCTTCATGCCCAGCGCCCAGGTCAGGGCCATCGAGACACCGGTCAGCACCGCGTGGACCGCGTACAGCGCAGGGGCGATGAACATGAACGTGAACTCGATCGGCTCGGTCACACCGGTGACGAAGGACGTGAGCGCGAGGGAGAACATCATGCCGCCGATGACCTTGCGGCGCTCGGGACGGGCGCAGTGCACGATCGCGAGGCAGGCCGCCGGGAGGGCGAACATCATGATCGGGAAGAAGCCGGTCATGAACTGTCCGGCGCTCGGGTCGCCCTGGAGGAAGCGGGCGATGTCGCCGCTCTTGCCCTCGTAGGAACCGGCCTGGAACCACGGGAAGGAGTTCAGCAGGTGGTGCATGCCGATCGGGATCAGCGCACGGTTCGCGACACCGAAGATGCCCGCGCCGACCGCGCCCGAGCCGACCAGCCACTCACCGAAGTTGTGCAGACCCGTGCCGAGGACCGGCCAGATCAGGCCGAAGATTATGCCGACGACCAGACCCGCGAAGGCGGAGAGGATCGGTACGAGGCGGCGGCCGCCGAAGAAGCCGGCCCAGTCGGGCAGCTTGGTCCGGTAGAACTTCTGGTAGAGCAGGGCGACGATGATGCCCATCACCACGCCGCCGAGGACCTTGGCGTCCACCGGGGCCTCGGTCATGACGATCTTGCCGTCGATGACCTTGGCGACCTTGTCCAGGTTCGGGTCGGTGAACGTGGCCAGCACGTTCTTGAAGACCAGGTATCCGGCGACGGCCGCGAGCGCGGTCGAGCCGTCCGACTTCTTGGCGAAGCCGATCGCGATGCCGACGGCGAACAGCAGCGCCATATTGGCGAGGATCGCGTCGCCACCGGCTGCCATGTATCCGGCGATCTTGGTGACGAAAGTCGGGAACGAGCTCCTGCCGAGCATGTCGGGCTGGCCGAAACGGACCAGCAGCGCGGCTGCGGGCAGTACCGCGACCGGCAGCATGAGGCTGCGGCCGATGCGCTGCATGACAGCCATCGCGCCTGCGCCCTTGTTCTTCTTGTCCGCCGCGGGGGCGGCGCTAGCCGTGGACATCAACTTCCTCCAGTGGGCAAGGCGCCGCCATGGGGACAGACACGGGGGAGGGCGGCGTCTCAAGGGGAACGCGGCGACGGCCGCGTGGTCTACACCACTGAGTGGTGTAGACCAGTTTTAGCACGGTGAGGGTGAGATAAGGAACCTTCTATTTTTACGGACTCAACCACAGGGTGAAATGCCTGATATCTGACCGCAGGTCAGGGGGTCCCGGTGCCTTATGGGTGGATACGGGCGTGGGTCGGAGGGCCCGTCGGCCCGGGGGCTACTTGATGCTCTCCTGGTCCAGCTGCTGCTCGATCTCTTCCGGTTCGCGGCCGGGGGTGCGGATGTCGAACTTCGTGATCGCGAAGCGGAAGATCACGTAGTAGACGACCGCGAAGCACAGACCGATCGGAATGATCAGCCATGGCTTGGTGTCGAGGTGCCAGTTGACGACGTAGTCGATCAGGCCGGCCGAGAAGCTGAAGCCCGCGTGCACGCCCAAGGCCCAGGTGATCGCCATCGACGCACCTGTCAACAGCGCGTGCACGCCGTACAGCAGGGGAGCCGCGAACAGGAACGAGAACTCGAGCGGCTCGGTCACACCCGTGACGAACGAGGTGAGGCCGACGGAAATCATGAGACCCATGACCCTCTTGCGGTGCTCGGGACGGGCGCAGTGCGCGATGGCGAGGGCTGCGGCCGGGAGGCCGAACATCATGATCGGGAAGAAGCCCGACATGAACTGGCCGGCCGAAGGGTCCTCCGCGAAGAAGCGCGTCAGGTCGCCCTGGACGACCTTGCCGTCCGGTGTCGTGTACTCGCCCGCCTGGAACCAGAAGAACGTGTTCAGGAACTGGTGCATCCCGATCGGGATCAGCAGCCGGTTGGCGACACCGAAGATGCCCGCGCCCCACGCGCCCATGCCGATCAGCTGCTTGGAGAACGCGGTCAGCGCGTCGCCCACCGGCTCCCACAGCAGCCCGAACAGCACGCCGAGGATCGTGCAGAGGAACGCCATGATGATCGGCACCAGCCGCCGGCCGTTGAAGAAGCCGAGCCAGTCGACGAGTTTCGTGCGGTGGTAACGCTGCCAGATCACCGCGGTCAGCAGGCCGATCACGATGCCGCCGAGGACGCCGGGATTCTGCGGCTTCCCGTCCGGGAGCAGCTCGGTGACCGTGCCGTCGACGGGGAACGCCTTCAGGACGTTGCTGTAGACCAGGAAGCCGGCGACCGCCGCGAGTGCGGTCGAACCGTCGGCCTTCTTCGCGAAGCCGATCGCGACACCGATGCAGAACAGCAGGGGCAGACCGAACGCGCCGTCCAGGATCGCTGTGCCGCCCAGCGTGAGGACCTTGGCCGTCTTGTCCCAGAAGGGGCCGGTCAGATAAGCCGAGAACAGGTTGCCGAGGCTGACGAGCAGGCCGGCCGCCGGCAGAACCGCGACCGGGAGCTGGAGGCTGCGTCCGACCTTCTGCAGCCCCTGGAACAGCCCGTTCCACCACTTCTGCCGCGGCGGGGCAGCGCTGTCGGAGCTCATCGGCGTCCTCCCGGAAACGGGCCTGGCTTGGCAGCCGATGCAGACTGGTGTAGACCAGTTGCGATACGGCCCCGGTGCCCGGTCGCGAGACACGGCACTGGTGATCGTCATCATTCGGTACGAGGCGGTTACTCGCCCGCGAAGATGGGCCAACCGTGAGTTACCGTGACGAAGCGGACCGACGGTGGGTCGAGGCAGCGCTCAGCGCTCTTGAGACGCAGGGAGAAAGACATGGCCAGTAAGGCTGAGAAGATCGTCGCCGGGCTCGGCGGAATCGACAACATCGAAGAGATCGAAGGCTGTATCACCCGCCTCCGTACCGAAGTTGTGGACCCGAGCAAGGTCGATGAGGCTGCTCTCAAGGCCGCCGGCGCCCACGGCGTCGTGAAGATGGGCACCGCCATCCAGGTCGTCATCGGCACGGACGCCGACCCCATCGCCGCCGACATCGAAGACATGATGTGAGTCGCTGAGCCCTCGGTCCAGTGTGCCGCCGAGCCGCCGAGCCGCCGAGCCGCTGAACTCGTTCGTGAGGGGCCCGTTCCACACCGGAACGGGCCCCTCACGCATCTGCCGATAGGCTCCGCACCATGTCTCGAATCGACGGCCGCACCGCCGAACAGCTCCGCCCGGTCACCATCGAACGCGGATGGAGCAAGCACGCCGAGGGCTCCGTCCTCATCGCCTTCGGCGACACCAAGGTCTTCTGCACCGCCTCCGTCACCGAAGGCGTCCCGCGCTGGCGCAAGGGAAGCGGTGAAGGGTGGGTCACCGCCGAGTACTCGATGCTGCCGCGTTCCACCAACACCCGGGGCGACCGCGAATCCGTACGCGGCAAGATCGGCGGTCGCACCCACGAGATCAGCCGGCTCATCGGCCGCTCGCTGCGCGCCGTCATCGACTTCAAGGCCCTCGGCGAGAACACCGTCGTCCTCGACTGCGACGTACTGCAGGCCGACGGCGGCACCCGCACCGCCGCGATCACCGGTGCGTACGTCGCACTCGCCGACGCCGTCACCTGGGCCCAGGGCGAGAAGCTCGTCAAGGCCGGCCGCAAGCCGCTCACCGGCACCGTCGCCGCCGTCAGCGTCGGCATCGTCGACGGCGTCCCGCTCCTCGACCTCTGTTACGAGGAGGACGTGCGCGCCGAGACAGACATGAATGTCGTCTGCACCGGCGACGGCCGCTTCGTCGAGGTCCAGGGCACCGCCGAGGCCGAGCCCTTCGACCGCAAGGAGCTCAACGCCCTCCTCGACCTGGCCACCGGCGGCTGCGCCGACCTTGCCGCGCTCCAGTCCGTCGCCCTCGAGGGCACGCTGGAAAGGTAAAGAGGGAACCAAGAACAATCCGCAGAGCGTCGTTACACTCACGGGCGCACGGGCCGAACCGTGCGCCCGTCCGTATCCGGGGAGGACCGTTCCATGTCTGCGCGTCGCCGCATAGCAGCACTCACGTTCGCAACCGCCGTACTGGTCGTACCGATCACCGTCGGCTGCGCCGCCATCGACAAGGCCCTCGACTGCGTCGAGACCGCCGATGCGATCGCCACCAGCGTCGACAAGCTCCAGCAGGCCGTCTCCAGCGCCACCGATGACCCGGCCACGGCCCGTCAGGCCCTCGACGACATCGACAAGGAACTGAAGAGCCTCGGCGACAAGACCGACAACGCCGACCTCAGCAAGGCCGTCGACAAGCTCAACACCGGCGTCGACAACGTCCGCAAGTCGATCGAGACCGGCGACAACACCCCGGACATCACACCGGTCACCGAAGCGGCGGGCGAAATCGGCAAGGTCTGCACACCCGGATAATCGGGGGCATGACCCGTCTGATCCTCGCCACCCGCAACGCCGGGAAAATCACCGAACTCAAGGCCGTCCTCGCCGACTCGGGCCTCACCCACGACCTCGTCGGCGCGGATGCCTATCCCGACATTCCCGACGTCAAGGAAACCGGCGTCACCTTCGCCGAGAACGCACTCCTCAAGGCCCACGCCCTGGCCCGGGCCACCGGCCTGCCGGCGGTTGCCGACGACTCCGGCCTCTGTGTCGACGTCCTCGGCGGCGCGCCCGGCATCTTCTCCGCGAGGTGGGCCGGCACCCACGGCGACGACACCGCCAACCTCAACCTGCTCCTGGCTCAGCTCTCCGACATCGACGAAGCCCACCGCGGCGCGCACTTCACCTGCGCGGCGGCCCTGGCACTCCCGGACGGCACGGAACGTGTGGTCGAGGGACGCCTGTTGGGCACTCTGCGCCACACCCCGACGGGCACGGGCGGCTTCGGCTACGACCCGATCCTCCAGCCGGAGGGAGTGACGCGTACCTGCGCGGAGCTGACCCCGGCGGAGAAGAACGCGATCAGCCACCGCGGCAAGGCGTTCCGCGCGCTGGTACCCGTGGTTCGGGAACTACTGGGCTGACAGTCGGGATCTGCTGGGCTGACAGAACGTGGCCCGGCTTCCTCCGGTCCGGAGGAAGCCGGGCCACGCCCGCGTGGTGCGCCCGGTCGGATTCGAACCGACATACACGACCACCTAAAGATCGCCGCTCACCGATGGCGTACGGGCGCAAGGCATGGAAAAGAGTACTGCCCTCTGCGGCGTGAGAGGAAACGACGGGAGAATGTCGCCGTTTGGCCGTGGCAGGACGGGCACAGGTAGCGGAGGTTCTGTCAACGGTTGTCCAGCCGATCGCCGTTGACGTGGTCGATTTCCTCGAGTGAGCGCCCGAGTCGGCGAGCTGCGCCTTCCGATTGCCGGGGCAGGGCCTGCAGGTGCCCTGCGAGCAGGCACCTGCTGGGCTGCATCGGCGCTTGACCTCAACCAAACTTGAGCTTCTAGGTTTCTTGCAGAGCCGCAGGAACCGACCAGCGGTCCTTCTCAAGGAGGTTCGCCATGACCGAGCGCACAGCCCACATCGAGATCCCCGACCGCTACCACTACGCGGTGGTCCCGCACATCATGGTCGACGACGCCGCTGCGGCGATCGATTTCTACCAGCGGGCGTTCGGTGCCCGTGAGGACTTCAGGATCGACGCTCCGGGCGGCGGGATTCTGCACGCCGAGATCACCATCGGAGGGTCGGCCCTGATGCTGGGCGACGCCAGCACGGACGAGGCGGAGGCCGCCTCATTCGCCGCGCCGACCTCGCTCGGCGGAGGCACGTCCGTCACGCTGCATGTCTTCGTGCCGGACGTCGACAGTCTGGCGCAGCGCGCAGAAGCCGCCGGCGCCGAGATCCTCCAGCCGCCGAAGGACATGTTCCACGGCGACCGCACCGTCATCCTCAAGGACCCTTCGGGTCACATATGGGTATTTCTGACCCACGTGGAAGACGTCTCGGAGGAGGAGCTTCGGCGCCGCCTGGCCGCCTGGTGACCGGTCGCCGTGCGCGCGGGGAGAAACCGGCACGCTGTCCGGCCTGTCAGGGCCTCGGACGCCTCCTGCCAACGGGCGGAGTCTGCGCTGTGACCTGCGGCCACCACATGATCTTCAGTCTTCACCGATGATCAGCGGTGGCCGCGCCCGTCTCCGTACCGACCTCCGGAGGCAAGATCGCGATCTGCGCTGGAGTACTAGATGCCGAGGTCCTTGATGATCTTGGCGACATGGCCGGTCGCCTTCACGTTGTAGAGCGCGTGCTCGACCCTGCCCTCCTCGTCGACCACGATCGTCGACCGGATCACTCCGGTCACCGTCTTGCCGTACAGCTTCTTCTCGCCGAAGGCGCCGTACGCCTCCAGCGTCTCCTTGGACGGGTCACCGACCAGCGTGACCTTCAGGTTCTCCTTCTCGCGGAACTTCGCCAGCTTCTCCGGCTTGTCCGGGGACACGCCGATCACGTCGTAGCCGGCGCCCGTCAGCAGCTCCAGGTTGTCCGTGAAGTCGCAGGCCTGCTTGGTGCAGCCGGGGGTCATCGCCGCCGGGTAGAAGTACACGATCACCTTCCTGCCCTTGTGCTCCGCGAGCGAGACCTCGTTGCCGTCCGCGTCGGGCAGGCTGAAGGCGGGGGCGGTGTCGCCGGGCTGGAGTCGCTCGCTCATGGTTCTCCTTGAGGGGACGTGAAGGGATACGCCGTCGAGCGTAATAGGGGTGCCGTGGGGTGTGGCGGCGGAGGAGCTGACAGACTGTCGAGGAAGGATTACCGGACACGACCACGGAGGCAGCGCGGTGTCGGATGCCAGGACCCCTGCGCAGATCGAGGCGGATATCGTCCGCAGGCGCGACCAGCTTGCCGAGACCCTCGACGAGATCGGGGTGCGCATGCACCCGAAGACGGTCATCGGCGACGCGAAGGCGAGGATCGCCTCGACCGTGGATCACACCGCCGGGCGCGCGGTCGTCGTCGTGAACCGCACTGTGTCCGACGTCAAGGCGCAGTTCGTCTCGGAGGACGGCGGGCCGAGGCTGGAGCGGCTGGTGCCGGTGGCTCTGGTGGCCGTGGCGGTTGTGGGGGTGCTCGCCTTGTCGGTGAGAAGGCGCCGGGCGTGACCCAGCGGCGTACGGAACGGTCCCAGGCAGGTAGGTTCGAGGTGTGAGCGACAACACCACCCATGACAAGCTGCCCATCCGCATGCTGCACGACCGCGTGCTGGTGAGGACCGACATCCCGGAGGGTGAGCGGCGTTCCAGTGGCGGCATCGTCATTCCGGCGACCGCCGCGGTCGGCCGGCGCCTCGCCTGGGCCGGGGTGGTCGCGGTGGGGCAGAACGTACGGACCGTGGAGCCGGGCGACCGGGTGCTGTACGACCCCGAGGACCGCGCCGAGGTCGAGGTGCGCGGGGTGGCGTACGTACTGATGCGGGAACGCGATCTGCACGCGGTCGCCGCGGACCGTTTCCAGGGGTCCGAGGATTCAACCGGGCTGTACTTGTAGGAAGCGCAAAAGGCCTGGTCAAAGGCGTGGGCAGAGGGCTGGTGGCAGACGTCGCCGGCCCTTTTTGCGTAGGTGGAGAGCGCTGGTGGTAGAGGTCGCCGGCCCTTTCTCATCGGCTCTTTACGTCGCCTTTGCTATGTTTGTGTGCTCCCCGACGAGACGCGCCGTACCGGGTCAGGCAAAGACGACGCACCCACTGAAGTCCGCGTCTCGGAGGTGTCGTCGTTGGCCTGGGTTCTGCTTGTTGTCGCCGGTCTGCTCGAGGTCGGCTGGTCGATCGGGATGAAGTACACCGACGGGTTCACCAGGCTGTGGCCGAGCGTGTTCACCGGGCTCGGAATCGTCGTGAGCATGGTGCTGCTGTCGCACGCCGCCAGGACCCTGCCGATCGGTACGGCCTACGGAGTCTGGGTCGGTATCGGTGCGGCCGGTGCGGCGGTGGTCGGCATGCTGGTGCTGAACGAGCCGCTGACCGCCGCCCGGATCTTCTTCGTCTGTCTGCTGCTGGTCGCCGTGGTGGGGCTGAAGGCGACCTCGGGTCACTGACGACGGAGGGTGCGGGAGAACCTGCTGCGTGATCCGTCCTCGGCCGTGCGGCCGCTGTCCGTCTCGTCGTCGTCGCTCGTCCTCCGGGTCGTGGCGGTGTCCGTGTCGTCCTCGGTCTCGCCGCCGGTGTCCGTTTCTTCGTCGCTCGAGCTCTTCGTCCGGTCCTCGTCCTCGCTTTCGTCCTGGTCCTCGGCCGGCTCCTGCGCCTCCCGTTCCTCCGGCGTCTCGGACGGTTCCTCCGACGATTCGCCCGTCTCCTCGGTCTCCGAAGGCTCCTCAGAGGGCTCCTCCGAGGGCTCCTCCTCTTCCGCACCCTCCTGCACCTCCAGGTCGAACTCCTCGGCCTCGGTGCCCCGGAGCGCCTCGCGCGTGAACTGGCCCCAGATCTTCGCCGGCGCACCGCCACCGTTGATCCGCGGCAGCCCCAGCGCCCCGTACAGCGGCTTGTGCGCGCCCGTGACCGGGTCCTGGCCCATCACCGCGACCACCGTCGCCAGGTTCGGGGTGTAGCCCGCGAACCAGGCGGCCTGGTCCTCTTCCGCCGTGCCGGTCTTGCCCGCCGCCGGGCGGCCCGCGGACTGGGCCGCGGTGCCGGTGCCGCCGTCGACCACGCTCTGCAGGATCAATGTCGTCGTGTCGGCGGCCTCCCGGCTGACGGCCCGCTTGGCGGCCGCCTTGGGGACCGGTACATTCCCGCCGTCCTTGCTGACCTTCTCGACCAGCGTGTACGTGCCGTGCTTGCCGTGGTTGGCGAGGGTCGCGTACGCCTCCGTCATATCGAGGACGCTGGCGGTGGCCGGGCCCAGCGCGATGGAGGGGGAGTCGGTCAGGTCCGGAGTGTTCTCGGGGATCCCGAGGCGGACCGCGGTCCGCCTGACCTTGCCCGGGCCGACGTCCATGGCCATCTGTGCGTAGACCGCGTTGACGGACATGTCGGTGGCGGTGCGCACGGTGATGGGGCCGTACGAGATCTCGTCCTCGTTGCCCGGGCTGTACGGCTTGCCGCTCCAGCCCCGCACCAGGCGCCTGTTGGTTCCGCTGTAGACGGTGTTGGGGGTGATGGTCAGGTCGTCCTGGGTGGTGGCCTCGTGCTGGACGGCGGCGGTGAAGACGAACGGCTTGAAGGTGGAGCCGACTTGGTAGTCGCGGCGGGTGGCGTTGTTGACGTACTGCTTGGTGTAGTCGACGCCGCCGTACATGGCGACGACCTTGCCGGTGGCAGGGTCGATGGAAGCGCCGCCGACGCGGACGTTGCGGTCGGCCTCGCGGCCCTTGTCGAGCTTGGACATCACCTGGTCGTCGATGGCCTCGGCGAAGGCCTTCTGCTTCTCGGGCTCGAGCGTGGTGGTGATCCGGTAGCCGCCGGTGGCCAGCGTGTTCTCGTCGATGATCTTGTTATTGGTGAGGTAGTCCTCGACGGCCTGGACGATATAGCCGCGCTGGCCCGAGAGGCCCGTCGGGGGCTTCACCTTCTGCGGCACGGGAAACTTCATGGCCGCCCGGTTGGCAGGGCTGAGCCACTTCTCCTTGACCATGCCGTCGAGCACATAGTTCCAGCGGCCCAGGGCCCCGGCCGTGTTCTCGGGGTGGGTGGCGACGTCGTACGCGCTCGGGGCATTGAGGAGCGAGGCGAGGTAGGCGCCCTTCGCGGTGTCGATGTCCTCGATGCCCTTGCCGTAGTACGCCTGGGCCGCGGCCTGGATGCCGTACGCGTTGCGTCCGAAGTAGCTGGTGTTGAGATAGCCCTCGAGGATGTCCCTCTTGCTCTGCTCGCGGCCGAGCTTGATCGCGATGAAGAACTCCTTGGCCTTCCGGGAGACGGTCTGCTCCTGGCCCAGGTAGTAGTTCTTGACGTACTGCTGGGTGATGGTGGAGCCGGACTGTTTACCCTTGCCGGTCAGCGTGTTCCAGCCGGCGCGGACCATCGCCTGGGGGTCCACGGCGCGCTCGGCGTAGAACTCCCGGTCCTCGGCGGCGAGTACGGCGTGCTGCACCGTCAGCGGAACCTGCGCGAGCTTCACTTTCTCGCGGTTCACCTCGCCGTCGCGGACGATCTGGGTGCCGTCCTTGTAGAGGTAGACATTGGACTGGGCGGTGGCCGCGGCGTTGGCGGGTGGGATGTCGACGAGCATGTAGCCGGCCAGGAAGCCGCCGACCATCAGCAAAGTGACGATCAGGAATGTACCGAGCACCGACCGCCAGGTCGGGATGGCACGGCGCAGGCCGGCGCGCCCGGTCCGGGCTGCGCCGGCCTTCTTGCCCTTCTTCCCGGGCGCGGACGCGAGCCCCAGTCCGACGACGGTCCCGTCCTTGGGTGTCCAGCCCTGCCGCTGCTCCTCGCTCATGCCGCTCATATTGCCCGTTTCCATGGCGCAAGCCCTGGACCCGGCGGCCGTAAAAGAGGTCGCGGCGGCCGTCCGCCGTGGGCTAGGGTCGTGCGCTTTGGTGCCCGGCGGCGGAGGGGGTCGACGTGCGGCTTTACGCAGTCGTGGCGGCGGGTGGGTTCCGGCGCTACGCGACGTACCGGGTGGCGACGGCCGCGGGGGTGTTCACCAACACCGTCTTCGGCTTCATCATGGCGTACACCTATATCGCCCTGTGGGACGAGCGTCCGCAGCTCGGCGGCTACGACCTCTCCCAGGCCCTCACCTATGTGTGGCTGGGACAGGCACTGCTGATGACCTGCGCCATGATGGGCGGCGGTTTCGAGGACGAGCTGATCGAGCGGATCCGGACCGGCGATGTCGCGATCGACCTGTACCGGCCCGCCGACCTCCAACTGTGGTGGCTCTCCGGCGATTTGGGACGGGCGGCCTTCCACCTTCTGGGCCGCGGGATCGTGCCGCTCGTCCTCGGCGCGCTCGTCTTCGATCTGGCGCTCCCACGGTCGCCGCTGACCTGGATCGCCTTCATGGTGTCGGTGGCGCTGGGCGTGGTGGTGAGTTTCGCGGTCAGGTTCCTGGTGGCGCTCTCCGCGTTCTGGCTGCTGGACGGGGCCGGAGTGATGCAGATCTGCGGGCTGGCGGGGATGTTCTTCTCCGGGATGCTGCTGCCGCTGAACCTCTTTCCGGGCACGCTGGGCGAGGTGGCGCGGGCGCTGCCCTGGTCGTCGCTGCTGCAGATCCCGGCTGATGTCTTCCTCGGCAAGCACACCGGGTGGGGGCTGATCGGGGCGTACGCCTTCCAGGGCGGCTGGGCGCTGGCGCTGCTGGCCGCGGGGCGGGCGCTGCAGACGGTCGCGACACGCAGGGTGGTGGTCCAGGGTGGCTGAGGGAGTGTCGGCCCTGTCGAACGGGCTGCGGGCGTACGGCCTGATCGCGGCGATGTGGATGCGCTCCACGATGACGTACCGCGCGTCGTTCGTGATGACGGCGTTCGGGAACTTCGCGGCGACCGCCTTCGACTTCGTGGCGATCCTCCTGATGTTCTCGCACGTCGACGCGCTGGGCGGCTACTCGCTGCCCGAGATCGCGTTTCTGTACGGCGCGGCGGGTACCTCCTTCGGCCTCGCCGATCTCGTCATGGGGTCCATGGACCGGCTGGGGCGGCGGGTACGGGACGGGACGCTGGACACACTGCTGGTGCGGCCCGTCCCCGTGCTCGCGCAGGTGGCCGCGGACCGGTTCGCGCTGCGCCGGCTGGGACGGATCACTCAGGGGCTGTTGGTGCTGGGGTACGGCCTGCTCGTCCTGGACATCGACTGGACGCCGCTGCGGGTGCTGATGCTGCCGCTGATGGTGCTCAGCGGGGCGGTCATCTTCTCGGCGGTGTTCGTGGTCGGGGCCGCGTTCCAGTTCGTCGCGCAGGACGCCTCGGAGGTGCAGAACTCCTTCACGTACGGCGGGAACACGCTGCTCCAGTACCCGCCGACAATCTTCGCGAAGGACCTGGTGCGCGGCGTGACCTATGTGGTGCCGCTGGCCTTCGTCAACTGGCTGCCCGCGCTGTATGTGCTGGGCCGGCCCTATCCGCTGGATCTGCCGCAGTGGCCGGCCTTCCTGTCGCCGGTGGTCGCTGCGGTGTGCTGCGGGCTGGCGGGGCTCGCGTGGCGGGTGGGCCTTCGTTCGTACCGGAGCACGGGGAGCTGAGGGGGGACTTCATGGACTTCATCGAGCTGGAGGGCGTCGAGAAGGTCTTCGACGTATGGCGCAGGACGGGCAGGCTGCGCCGCGAGAAGCACCAGGTGCGGGCGGTCGACGGGATCAGCTTCCGGGTGCCGCGCGGCGAGATGGTCGGCTACATCGGCCCGAACGGCGCCGGGAAGTCCACCACCATCAAAATGCTGACGGGGATTCTGACGCCGAGCGGCGGGCGGCTCCGGGTCGCGGGGATCGATCCGTCCCGGGAGCGTACGAGGCTGGCGCAGCGGATCGGCGTGGTGTTCGGGCAGCGCACGACGCTGTGGTGGGACCTGCCGCTGAAGGACTCGTACCGGCTGGTGCACCGGATGTACCGGATCCCCGACAAGCGGTTCCGGGAGAACCTGGACCGCTGTGTCGAACTCCTCGACCTGGCCGAGCTGCTGGACGTGCCGGTGCGGCAGCTCTCGCTCGGGCAGCGGATGCGCGGGGACATCGCGGCGGCGCTGCTGCACGACCCCGAGGTGCTGTATCTGGACGAGCCGACGATCGGGCTCGATGTGATCTCCAAGGCGAAGGTGCGGGACTTCCTGCGGGAGCTCAATGCCGAGCGGGCGACGACGGTGCTGCTGACCACGCACGATCTGACCGATATCGAGCAGCTGTGCAAGCGCGTGATGGTCATCGACCACGGACGGCTGATGTACGACGGGGCGCTCGCCGGGCTGCACGAGGTGGGCGAGAGCGAGCGGACACTGGTGGTGGACTTCGAGCGCGAACTGCCACCGGTCGCTCTGGACTCCGCCCGCGCGGTGAAGGTGGAAGGACCGCGCCAGTGGCTGGCCTTCCCCGCCTCGCAGTCGGCGGCGCCACTGGTGGCGGCGCTGGCGGCACAGTACCCGCTGGTGGATCTGTCGGTACGGGAGCCGGACATCGAGGCCGTGATCGCGAAAATGTACGCGGAGAGATCAGGCTTGTGACTGCGTGATCGGCACTGTGAGGCGGGGACGGCCTTGACTAGGCTGCCGCCATGACGAGTGAACTCCCTGAGATGCGCGCCTCCGACTCCGAGCGCGAACGGGTGGCCGAGCGGCTGCGTGAGGCGGTGGCGGAGGGGCGGCTCGACATGGAGGAGTTCGGGCAGCGCCTGGACGCGGCCTACAGGGCGCGCACGCACGGCGAGTTGGTTCCACTGGTCAGCGACCTTCCGGTGGGCGGCCTGCCGGCGGTGGGCACGGCGCCGTCGCCGGTGGCCACGGGGTCCGGCGGCTGGGCGCAGCGCGTCGGTGGACCGGCGACGTCGAACGGGGGATTCGCGTTCTGGGGCAGGTTCGTGCGGAAGGGCACCTGGACGGTCGGCCGGAAGTTCACCTCCCTCACGGTGATGGGCGGCGGTGAACTCGACCTGCGCGAGGCTCGTTTCCAGGAACGCGAGACCGTGATCCGCTGCTTCACGATCATGGGCGGTATTCAAATCGTCGTACCGCCGGACCTGAATGTCGAGGTCAACGGCATCGGCCTGATGGGCGGCTTCGGCGAGCACGGCCAGACCGAGGGTCATCCGGACCCGGCGGCGCCGCGGGTGAGGATCACGGGGCTCGCGATCATGGGCGGCGTGGGCGTGGAACGCAAGCGCACCCGGGCGGAGAAGCAGCGGCTGAAGGCGGAGCGGGCCGAGGAGAAGCAGACGAGGCTGGAGAAGGACGAGCGCAAGGAGCTCGGCTGAGGCCCTCGGCGGCGTCACAGCCACGCCGGGGCGTCAGAGCCGCGCTCCGGCGTCACAGTCGCCCCGGCGTCAGAGCCGCGCCGGGTCCACCGTCCTGGCCATCCGCGCGTAGCCGGCGTCGCTGGGGTGGAGATGGTCTCCTGAGTCGTACACCGGGCGCAGCCGGTCGGGTGCGTACGGATCGCGCAGCGCCCGGTCGAAGTCGACGACCGAGTCGAAGATCCGGCCGGTGCGGATGGCCGCGTTGACCTTCTCGCGTACGGCATTGAGGGCCGGAGTGCAGCGGCGGTGTCCGGCGCAGGGCATCAGGGTCGCGCCGATCACGCGGAGGCCGCGCGCGTGGGCCTGCCGGGCGAGCTCGGCGTAGCCGGCCGTGATCCGGTCGGCGCCGGTGTCCGTACCCCTCAGCAAGTCGTTGATGCCGATCGCGACGATCACCGTCCTGACGCCGGCCTGCGCGAGCACATCGCGGTCGAAGCGGGCGAGAGTGCTGGGGCCGCGGCCGTCGGTCAGCAGGCGGTTCCCGCTGATGCCCTGGTTGAGTACGCCGTAGTGGTCCTTGCCGTGGCGGTTGAGCCGGTCGGCGACCACGTCCGGCCAGCGGCGGTTGGCATCGGAGGTGGAGGTGACCCCGTCGGTGATCGAGTCGCCGATGGCGACGACCGCGCCGCGCGCGTCCCGGGTCAGGACGTCGACGGCGGTGAGGTGCTGCCACGCGCCGGTCCGCCGGGTGTACGCGTCTGCGCCGGCGTCCTGCGTACGGTCGCCGGCCGCGACGTAGGAGTTCTGGCGCGCCTGCGGGTGGACGGTGACCTGCCCGCCGGGGGAGGTGGTGGCCACGGTGACGAGGAGATCGCCGTCGTACGGGATCCCGAGCACGACCGGGTCGCTCACGCGGTGCCCGCCGGCCGCGACGGTGACGGCACCCGCGCCCCGGAACGTCACCCGTCGCAGAGTCCCGGGCACGGCCGCGGGACCGTGGCCGGCGCGCACGGCCAGCGAGACCTGGGCGATCTTGAGCGGCTGCTCGCCGAGGAGGTTGGAGAGGGTGATCCTGGCGGCGGTCCCACCGATGCTGGTGTGCACCACATTGCGTACGGACCGGCCGGCGTGGCCTCCGACGGCGGGGGCGGCCTTGGCGGGTGCGGCGGACCAGGTCCCGACCCAGACCGCGGGCGCGGGGACGGCCGTACGGACGCCGGCCCGGCCCTGGGCGGCCCCCACGCCGATGTATATCGCGCCGGAGACGAGGGCGACCACTGAGGTGAGTGCGGCGAGGGTCGCGTACCCGCGGCGTTTGTTCATGAGCACATCATCCGGCATGGCGCGGGAACTCCATGAGCGCCCCAGGAGTACGTGAGGAAGGGACAATGCGTACGGGGCGCGCGGACGGGAGGAGCGGATGGAACGCACGGAATCGGGTCAGCCGGATCAGCCGGGACGGTCGGGCGGGCGAGGGCTGCCTGGCGGGGCGGGCGATCCGGGCCGCGCAGGAGAGTCGGACCGGCCGCGTGAGTCGGACCCGCCGCGTCAGGCGGACGCGGACCGGCTGAGCCGGTCGGCCGAGCCGGGCCGGTCGGTGCAGGCGGGCCGGGCAGAGGGGCCCGGCCGCCACACCCCCCTCCCCTCCTTCGCCTACACCGAGGCAGACGCCGAAAAGCAGCGCGGCGTACGACGGATGAAGCTGACCGCGACCGGAATGCTCCTCCTCGTCGCGCTGATCTTCGCGCTCGCCACCTGGGCGAGGAACTCCGGCGCCGGCCCCTGGACCGGCTACGTCGCCGCCGCCGCCGAGGCCGGCATGGTCGGCGCCCTGGCCGACTGGTTCGCCGTCACCGCGCTCTTCCGGCACCCCCTCGGCCTGCCCATCCCGCACACCGCGATCATCCCGAACAAGAAGGACCAGCTCGGCGCCTCGCTCGGCTCCTTCGTCGGTGAGAACTTCCTCTCCGGCGACGTCGTACGGACCCGGCTGCACGCCCTCGGCATCGGCGCCCGTCTCGGCGGCTGGCTCGCCGAGCCCGCCCACGCCGACCGGGTCACCGCCGAGCTGTCCACCGCGCTCCGCGGCGCGCTCACCGTGCTGCGCGACGCCGACGTCCAGGCGGTCGTCGGCGAGGCGATCACCCGCCGCGCCGACAGTGCCGAGATCGCCCCCGGCGTCGGCAAGACCCTGGAGAAGGTCGTCGCCGACGGCGCACACCACCGCGCCGTCGACCTGATCCTCGGCCGTGCCCACGACTGGCTGATCCTGCACTCGGACTCGGTGATGGACGCGGTCGAGGGCGGGGCGCCCGGCTGGACCCCGCGCTTCGTGGACAAGAAGGTCGGCGAACGTGTCTACAAGGAGTTGATGCGCTTCGTCACCGAGATGCGGGACATGCCGGGCCACCCGGCGCGCGGCGCGATCGACCGCTTCCTCACCGACTTCGCGGCCGACCTCCAGTCGGACACGGACACCCGCGCCCGGGTGGAGCGTATGAAGTCGGAGCTGCTGTCCCGTTCCGAGGTACAGGACGTGATCGCCTCGGTCTGGTCGTCCGTACGCGGCATGATCATCTCGGCGGCGGAGGACGACCACAGCGAGCTGCGGCTGCGCGCCCGTGCCTCGTTGCTGACGCTGGGCGCGCGGCTGGCGACGGACACCCGGCTCCAGTCGAAGGTGGAGGGCTGGATCGAGGACGCGGCGGTGTACGTGGTCACCACGTACCGCGCCGAGATCACCTCGCTGATCTCGGACACGGTCGCGAGCTGGGACGCGGAGCACACCTCGCGCAAGATCGAGGCGCACATCGGCCGCGATCTGCAGTTCATCCGGATCAACGGCACGGTGGTCGGCGCGCTGGCCGGCCTGGTCATCTACACCGTGGCACACGCGCTGGGCGCGTGACCGGTCCTGCCGTACCCGTACGGTCACGCGCCCAGCCACCTGGGGAGGTGCTGTTGAGTACGTACGGCGGGACGGGAGTGTTCAGTACGGCTACGGGCCGGCGGGCCGCGAGCCGGCCCGATCGGCTGCGGCATCCCCGGCCGGGCCGGCCGCCCGGCGGTGGCCGTACCGGCGGCTGGCCGCCCGGCGGGTGACCGCCCAGGAATCGGCGGCCACCCCTCCCCGCTCGACCCGGCTCAGTGGAAGAGCTGCCCGCGCACCGCACCGTCCGGGAATTCGGCGGTGTGGATGTTGGAGTAGTAGTTCCGCGGGTTGGCGCGGACACGCTTCACCACGTCGGCGTTCTGCCCCTCCAGCTTTCCGGAGACCGCGAAGATCCCGTCCGGCACCGGCCGGTTGAAGAAGTTGAAGACGACGTCGCCGTTCTTCCCGAACGTGCCCTTGTGGATGTGGCCGTTGGTGGGGCTCTTGATGTTGATCCAGGCCAGCGAGTAGTCGACGTTCGTCCCCTTCGGCTGCAGGAACGTCACCGCGTGCCCGTCCGGGTCGCCGACCTTGGACGCGTCGTTCTTCGGGACTTCCTGGTCGCCGTTGGACAGCGCCCGCAGCTTGCCGCCCTTGATGATGTCGAGGGGGTTGACGTTCTTGTGCAGCGGCTTCAACTGGCCTCGTACCGCACCGCCCGGGAACTCCGCGCTGTGCAGGTTCACATAGAACCCCGAGGGGTTGCTACGGATGCTGTTGGCCAGCTTGGCATCGGTGATGGCCACCTGTCCGGCCGCCGAGTGGACGGAGTCCGGCATCGCGGTACCGAAGAGCGGGACCTTCACATCGCCGTTCTGCCCGGCGGCACCCTGGTGAATGTGCCCGAGGCTCGGCACGAATCCCTTCCACTGCAGCGCGAAGGTCACCCGGTCGCCCTTGACCTTGACGAGGGCAACGGCCTTGCCGTCGGGGTCGTTCACGGCGGGCCCGCCCTTGACCGGCACCTCGTTGGCGCCGGAGAGGTGGGCGGCGAAGGTGAGGGCGTGTCCGCCGGAGGGCTTGGTGAAGGTGCCGGCGTTGCCGGCGGAGGTCTGGCCGCCGGCTGATCCGTGCTCCCCGTGCCCGTCATGGCCGCCGTGTGCGAGCGCCGGAGTAACACCGGCAACACCAAGCACAATTGCGGCGGCGGTAACAGCCGCATAACGCTTCTGCATTGTTTTGATCCTCCCGTTGGGACCGACTCCGTATGGGGCCGGTCGTGATGGAGTACGGGGCACGCAGTCGGCTCGTTCAAAAGAAAATTTCTTGAATTCGTTTGAACCGCGGGTCAGTTGCCGTCGTACAACCCTGCGTAACCATCACTCTCTCGCACCCACTGACCAAACCGGGGGAACGACCATGCGCAGCACCCGTAAAACAACTCTGCTCGCGGCACCGCTCGTATCGGCCGCGCTGCTGACACTGTCGGCCTGCGGCGGCTCGGCGGACGCCGCCAAGGACGACGCGGCCAAGCCCGCGCGGAAGCCCGCGGCCACCGCCTCCGTCAAGACCGCGGACTCGGAGCTCGGCAAGATCCTCGTCGACGATTCGGGCCGTACGCTGTACGGATTCACCAAGGACAAGCCCGGCGCCAGCAATTGCGACGCCGACTGCATCGCCGTCTGGCCGGCCCTCACCTCCGCGAAGGACGTGACGGCGGGCGCCGGCACCGACGCCGCCCTGCTGAAGGAGACGAAGCTCGGCGAGGGCGCGGAACAGGCGATGTACGGAGACTGGCCGCTGTACTACTACGTGGGCGACGCGACCCCCGGGGACGTGAACGGCCAGGGCCTGGACGGGGAGTGGTTCGTGATCGCGGCGGACGGCAAGCTCATCAAGAAAGCGGCCTGACTCCACCGGTCCGAAGGACATGTGAAGGACGTCTCAAAGACCGCGGAATTAATCCGTCCTTCATAAACCGTGCACCCTAATTCTCATCGGTTTCTCATTCTCCGTGCTCCCACCACGAACCTGCGGCGGCCGTGGACCGTCCCCGGCCGCCGCGGCGATGCCCATTCCCGGTAGTCGCGCGCTCGATTGCCCCCGGCGGGTGACTACCGGGAATGCGGTACGGTCCGCCCGGGACTCTCCGCACGCAGATCACTCACAGCCGACGCCGTCGCCGTCGCGGTCGAGATGCCGGCCGTAGCCGGGATCCCCGGCATGAACGGGAGCGGCACCGGCGGCCCGTGCGGCGGCGCAGTTGGCGTAGTACGTGTCCCCGGACCCGCCGCCGCTACTGCCTCCGCTGTCTCCGCCGCCTCCACTGCCTCCGGACGTACCGCTGCTGTACGGCTCGCAGCCGACGCCGTCGCCGTCCCGGTCGAGGTGCGGCGCGTAGCCGGGGTCCCCTTCGTGAACGGGAGCGGCACCGGCGGCCCGTGCGGCGTCGCAGTTGGCGTAATAGGCCTTGGGCGGCGCGGGCGCCTTCGCCTTTGCCGGCGTGGGAGTGGGTGTCGGCGTGGGCGCGGCCACGGTGATCCGTACGACGGCGGTCCCGGTCGGCGGCTGCGAGCCCTTCGCTTCCACCTGGTACGTGAACTCGTCCGCGCCGCCGTACCCCTGGGCAGACGTATAGACGACGGTGGACCCGTCGACCCTCGCGGTGCCGTGACCCGGCAGGGTGGTCAGGCTGATCGTGAACTCACCGGAATTCAGCGCGACTTCAAGGTTGCCCGGCGTACCGCCCTTGCGGGTGAGTGTGTCGTTGTCCAGCACCTTCACCACGACCGGCTTCGCGGAGTCGGCGCTCTCCTCGTCATCGACCAGTGTGAGAGCCGACTCGGGCGGAGGCGTCGCCGCCGGCGCCTTCTTCGCCGCCGCGCTCGTTGTGGACCCGGCGGGCTTGGCATCGTCGGAGGTGCCCCCACACCCCACGAGCCCGGCCGCCAGCACCACGGCGCAGGCCGCGATCGCGCTGTTCGCGCGCGTACTTCCTCTCCCTGACATGTGCCCCCCAAGGCAGATGGTTCTGTTCCGAGGGGCTGAGAATCGCATTCCGTTTGAGGTTGTGCGGCGTAAATGTCGTGGAACGTCGCGTAATTGTGATGAAAGTGTGCGTATCTTTCCTACGCCGCGCCCGGTGCGGGCGCCGCCAGGACGGCGCGGGCGAGGGCGGCGACTCCGTCGTGGATCTGCTGCGGTGAGGTGCCGCCCGCCGTGAGGTGCTCGATGAGGTCGCTGCGTACGGCGGCCAGCAGGGCGTGCGCGAGGAAGTCGGCGTCCCGCTCGCCGCGTACATCGGCCAGGAGCGAGGCGAGCTGCGCGTGCCACAGCGCGTAGGTGTCGTTCAGGTACGGGCTGCCGCTGCCCGCGCTCTCCAGGGCGAGCATCAGTGGGCGGGTGTCGAGCTTCAGACGCAGCAGGGCGTCGAGGAGAGCGAGGACGCGTTCGCCGGCCGGAGCGCCGGGGCCGAGCGGCGGGGGGCCCGCGACAACATCGGCCCGCAGTTGTTCGGTGCGCTGCTCGACGAGGGCTTTGACGAGTCCGACGCGGTCGCCGAAGCGGCGGAAGAGCGTGCCCTTCCCGACTCCGGCGGCCGCGGCGATGTCGTCCATGGAGACGCGGTCGGGGTCGCCGCGCTCGGTGAACAGGCGTGCCGCTGCGGCCAGTACGGCCTCCCGGTTGCGGATGGCGTCGGCTCGTTCCTTGCGTGCGGGCGGCACGGTTCCTCCTTGGACTAGTAAAACGGACCGCCAGTCCGTATATTGAATCCGGACCAACGGTCCGCATATTAGCGCGGACCTTGCCGACCGTACGAAAAGGAACGCACCATGACGGACACCACGCCTTCCGGCGTCTTCCGGCGCGGACTGGAACTCCTCCTGGCCAAGGACATCGAGGCATGGGTGGAGCTGTGGGTCGAGGACGGCGTCTGCGAGTTCCCCTTCGCCCCGCCCGGCGCGCCGCGCCTCCTGGAGGGCAAGCCCGCGGTCCACGCCTACATGGCCCACTACCCGGACCACGTCGACCTCGCCGGTTTCCCGTACCTCGAGGTGCACCGGACCGAGGACCCCGAGGTCGTCGTAGTCGAGATGCGTGCCGAGGGGCGGGCGGTGGCCACCGGCAAGCCGTTCGAGATGTCGTACGTCGTGGTCGTCACCGTCAAGGACGGCCTCATCACCCGCTACCGGGACTACTGGAACCCGCTGGTCGCTCTGGACGTCGCGGGCGGCGGCGACGCCCCGTTCGCGGGTTCCGGGTCGCAGGGGGCATCGGCATGACCGCGAAGGAAACAGTCCTGGTGACCGGCGGCACCGGCAACACCGGCCGCCGGATCGTGTCCGGGCTGGCCGCCGCCGGCCTCCCCGTCCGAGCGGCCGCCCGACGGCCCGCCCCTGCCTCCGCCGAAGGTGTCGAGGGCGTGTGCTTCGACTGGGAGGACGCCTCGACCCACGGCGCCGCGCTGGACGGCGTACGCCGCGTCTACCTCGTAGCGCCCATGACGGCCGCCGACCCTGCCGCGCCCATGCTCCCGTTCCTGCGGCAGGCGCGACGGGCCGGAGTCCGCCGCGTGGTGCTGCTCAGCTCCTCGGCCATCGCCGAGACGGACGGCGGACTGGGCGAGGTCCACCGGGCCGTCCGCGAACAGTTCCCGGAGTGGGCGGTGCTCCAACCCTCCTGGTTCATGCAGAACTTCACCGGCGACCACCTCCACGCCGGGAGCATCCGCGACCACGACGAGATCGTGACGGCCGCCGACGACGGACGGATCGGTTTCGTCGACGTCCAGGACATCGCGGAGGTCGGCGTACGGGCGCTGGCGGACGAGCGCCCGCACAACACCGCCCACCTCATCACCGGCCCCGAGGCACTGAGTTACACCGATGTCGCCGCTGTCGTCTCCGCCGTCGCCGGCCGGCCGATCCACCACCGCGGCGTTTCGTACGAAGCGATGCGGGACCGGCTGGCGGCCACCGGGATGCCCGAGGGATTCGCCGCCGTGCTGGCGGGCATGGACCGGTCCATTGCCAAGGGCTCGGAGGACCGCGTCAGCCCTGCGGTGGAGGAGGTCACGGGTCAATCACCGCGCTCCTTCGCCGACTTCGCGGCGGCGCACGCGACGGTGTGGCGTCGGTGACGCTCGCCCCGTCCGGCTTCCTGCAGCCGGACTCCGGGCACCTTCGAATCGGCGTACACGACATGGGGCACTGCGTCCTCTTCGAGCCGGACGCGCTGGGCATGGGGTAGCCCCGGCCTGCCCGCGACGGGGGACGCAGACAGACCGGGGCGGCGGATTGCCCGAGCCGTCACTCGATGGTGAGACGACCCGTGCGCAGGATGGTGTGGTTGGCGAAGAGGGCGTCGAGGTGCAGCCCGCGTGTCAGGTCGGCGGTCCACTTGGCGTCCGGCAGATTGCGGTAGGTGGGTGCCCTGACGGTGCGGGCCCCTGAAAGGGCCCGTCACCGCCTTGGCCGGGGTTTCCTGGTCGGAGTCGTCGGACGAGGCGGGGCTCATCAGGTGGCTAGGGGCAGCAGGGACCCGCGTACACCTCGATGTCGAGGACGTGGGCGCCTTCCCGGCCACGCGCTGTGCCGACACTGCGCGCGCCGACGGTCAGCGGCTCGCCGCACCACACGCAGGCTCGTCCCGCGTACTGCTCCCAGCTCAGATCTCCGGCCGCGGGCAGCGGGCGCGCGTCGGCCGTGGGCGAGGTCACCGGGCGGCCGTGCAGCGGGGGCACAAGCACGGCGGGAAGGCGAGGGAATCCGGGAGTCGCTCGGGGTCGCCCGAGTGCACGGCCGCGGTTGCGCGGGAGCGGAACCGCCTTCCTGTGCGGGATTCCGCCCAATACACCTTGATCGTCATCATGTGTCGTCCCGTGGTCAACGGACAGCGATGACGACGAAGTTAGAGACTCGGTGTGCACGCGCACCAGCAGTGTGCAGATTTGTGCGGTGCTGGCTCTCTGTGCTGGTTGATGGCTACATTGCATCCTTGACGAGGCATCTCATCGGCGCCACAGTGGTGCACACAACTGCACATCCATCGACGGAGGTTGACGTGGGATTAGTGTTCATTGGGATCGACCCCAACACCGGTGAGGATGAGAGCCCCACGGTCTGGGTCGACGAGGAGAAGCAGGAACTCGTTCTCCAGGGATGGAAGCCGGGCCCGGAGCTTGAAGCGGAGTGCGCGGCCACCCAGATCCCCGGGCATGCGAAGGGCATCCCGGACCACGAGGCAGTGATCCGGATCCCCGCCAGGATGGTGGACATGATCAGGGAGGCGTGCGATGTCGTCGAGCGTTCCGACATTCGATGAGTTGATCCACGGCTGCACGCGCTCCGCCGTGCACCTGGAGATGCGCGACTCCTACGCCGTCGACTACGAGGCGGGCCCGTTCGCGGCCTGGAAGAGTGGCTTCCGCCACGATCCCGCCGATCGGGCATCCTGGTGGCGGCCCTGGCACGACCTCATGGCCGAGACGGTGTCCCGTGGGGTTGTTGTGCGACGTGCCCGTATCGTGTCCGAGCCGGTGAGCGAATACATCCGCTACGAACACTCGGGCACGTTCACCAACGTGACGGCCGGGGAACAGGTGAGGTGGCTGCCCCGGCGACAGGCCTCTAACATCGCCCTTCCGGGCAATGACTTCTGGCTCTTCGACGAACAGCTGGTGCGTTGGAACCACTTCGCCGGCGACGGATCGTCCATGGGCGGGGAGGTCAGTGACGACCCGGCCGCTGCGAAGCTGTGTGCCGAGGCCTTCGAAGCGGTGTGGTCGCACGCTATCCCGCACGACCAGTACGAGATCCACTAGCAGAAAGCATCCGACAGGCCAGCTCATGCCCATATCCTCGTCGTCATCTGCGCAGGCTGCACGTGAATTGGTCGCGCGGCGGTTGCGTGATGCGCGCAAGGCGTCAGGGCTGACGGTTTCCGAGCTGGCCGACCGGTGTGGCTGGCACCACGCGAAGACATCCCGGATCGAGAACGCTCGCACCGCACCTTCCGCCAAGGACATACGCCTGTGGTGCGGTGCCTGCGGTGATGTCGACCAGGCGGACGACCTCATTGCCCAGTCCCTCAACGCAGAGTCGATGTACAACGAGTGGCGCCACCAGGTCCGGAACGGGCTGAAGCAGCTGCAGGACAGGCGGGTGCAGTTCTTCCAGGAGACCCAGCTGTTCCGCGTCTATTCTTCGACGCTCGTTCCGGGACTGCTGCAGACCGAAGGCTACGCAGCTGCGCTGCTGAGCAGCATCGCCGAATTCCGCGAGATCCCCAACGATGGGGCCGAGGCTGCTGCTGCCCGGGTCCAGAGGTCCCGGGTCATCCACGAGCCGGGCCATCGGTTCGTTCTCCTCATCGAGGAAGCCGCCCTGTACTACCGCCTCGGGGGAGTGGAAGCGATGGCTGCCCAGCTCGGCTACCTCCTGACCGCCGGCGCGCTGCCTTCGGTGTCGCTCGGAGTGATCCCGATGGCCACCGCGGAGCGGAAGCACTGGCCACACGAAACGTTTCACATATACGACGACAGGGTCGTGTCGGTGGAGCTGCTGTCCGCCCGCGTCACGATCACGCAACCGACCGAGATCGCCTTGTACCTGAAGGCCTTCGAAGAGCTGCGGAGCATGGCCGTGTACGGGCAGGCGGCACGCGCGCTGATCGTGAAGGCAATCGATGCCTTGAACTGACCCCGGACGCGCGCCCCCTCTGACCCGTCGGTGAGAGCGGGCTCTCGGCGTAACTGGAGGCCCTCACCTGAGCCACGACGAACACGACTGCGTGGGCGCGGGTGCCACGCCCCAGCTCAGCGCGCGATTGCCTGGCGGAGAAACTCGGTCCATGCCCTGGCGGGGAACCGAACAACAGGTCCCTCCGACAGCTTCGAGTCGCGCACTGCCACGAGGCCGACGAGGTTGGTTGCCACCTCGACGCACTCACCGTTGCCGCTGCTGTAGCTGGACTTCGCGAACTCGAAGGCGGGCATGATCACATCTCCTTGCGGATGCTCTCGATCAGGGCGCGTGAGTCATGCTGCGCCAGTGAGAGCCGGGCGATACGGTCGAAGAGGGTTCCGTGGTGAGCCGCATCCTTCTCGCTCTCCAGCCACAGGGTAGATGAAGTCGTGTCCATGTAGACCACGTCCATTGCGCCGGATTCGGCGAACGAAACAATGTTGAACGCGCTGGTCATCCCAGGATGAGCCCCTGCCAAGCAGGGCATGACCTGAAGTTTCACGTTGGGTAGCTGTGCTGTACGGACGAGGTGATCGAGCTGGACGCGCATGACATCGCGTCCTCCTACGAGTTGGCGCAGCGCTCCCTCGGCGACGATGGCCCAGATAAGTAGCGGCGACTCGCCCTTGAGGCGCGATTGGCGGGCGACCTTGGCTTCCACAAACCGTTCGATCTCGTCCGGGTCCTCCCACGCGGCGCTGCCGACAGCCAGCGCCCGTGCGTAGTCAGGTGTCTGAAAGAGACCTGGCACAAAGGCCAGTTGCCAGGTTCTGACCGAGGTTGCGACGTCTTCCAGGGCGACGTACTCGACCAGCGAGCGGAGTTCCGGGTACTGGTTCCACCAGCCGAGTGCCTTGCGGCGATCCCGGTCGGTCGCGGCCAACGTCAGCAAGTGCTGGGTCGCCTGAGGGTCCTTGGCGCCGTATAGCTCACACAGAGCGCGGATATCGGGGTCACGCATCGGAACCCAACCGCTCTCCATCTTGGCGACCTTCCCGGTGGACGCGCTCAGAGCCTTGGCCGCTTGCGTCTGGGTCAGCCCGGCGGCCACCCGGAGTTTGTATAGCTCTCCGCCGAGACGGCGTCCCAGCACAGTGGAAGCACGGTTGCCTTGCGGTGCCTGCTCTTGCGTCACCCTGCGCCCTCCCTAGATGCACGCACAGTTTGGGTCCGATCAAGGAGGGTTCGCAACCACGTTGGGTGTAATTTTCCCCGAGTGGATTGCACCCGCTGTAGTTGTAGCCCTACGGTCAGTCCTGAACGGCTCGTTCTGCGGCGCCAGTTACTGAGATTGAACTTGTGGTGTCGTCTGTGGTCAGGGGTTGATGGTCAGGCCGGTCTCGGCGAGGCAGCCGTCTATGAGGTCGCTGTGGTACTGGATGTGCCGTAAGCCTCGGCGGATGCGTCGAATGAGGTGCTCCGGCGTGCTGAAGGCGACGTTGGACAGCCAGCCGCGCCGCAGCAGTGACCAGATCCCTTCCACGGGGTTGAGGTCGGGTGCGTAGGGCGGCAGGTAGTAGATGGTCAGCCAGTCCCGTGAGGCGGCGAACTCCCGTAGTCCGGCAGCCTTGTGGACATTGAGGTTGTCCCAGACCAGTACGATCGGGCCGCCGAGTTGCTGGTGGGCGGCGATCAGCAGGTCCCGGTAGTCGCGCCAGGAGAAGCTCTTGCGTCCGTCGCGCCGGCCGTCGTCCCTGCGTGGACGGTAGATCAGCCGGGATCTGTGGCCGGATTTGTAGCAGGTCAGCGCGGCGATGGATATCCGTCTGCGGGAGCGGCCACGGACCCGGACCACTGGCGTGCGCCCTCGCCTGCCCCAGGTCTTGGCGTGCGGCGGCGTCATGGAGAATCCGGCTTCGTCTTCGAAGACCAGCCAGGCTCCACGGGCCGCCGCGAGTCTTCCGCGCAGGGCCACACCTCCTTGACCCACCCAGCGACAGCATCGTCGTCGCGTTCCATGGCCCGACGGGCAGGCACTTGGCAGGACCAGCCATTGCGCACCAGGAGTTTCCGCACGCCCTGGATGGTGTAGGTCAGGTGGAAACGTCGGCCGATCATGGTTTTGACCCGGGACAGCGTCCACCGTTGGTCCTCCCAGCCGTGCGCGGCCGGCCCCTTGGCCAGCTCCGCCTCCAGTTGGGCGAACTGCTTCTCACTCAGCCTCGGCAGTGACGCCGGCCCCTGCGATCGCAGAGCTCGCGGACCGCCCTCGTCCCACGCCTGCCGCCATCGCTGCACCGACCGGACGCTGACGCGCAGCTCCTTGGCGATCAGCGAGCTTGCCTCACCCCGGGCGAACCGCTCGGCCGCCTGGAGCCGTAACTCCTCGCGGAACTGCTGTCGTTCGGCGGTCAGCCCGCCTCCCTGTGGATACCGCATGCTCTTGGTGATACCGCAGGACCCACGAGCCGTCAGCCCCTACGACTCCACGAGTTCAACCTCAGTAGGGCCGTGCAGCTCTGCACTGGGAGGCAAGCCAAAATGAACTACGCGAGTGACTGCGTCAGGCGGAAACCTTGGGACCTGTCCTTCGAGGCAGAGCCGAGCGAGATCGCGGGTCTGCGCAATGTGCTGCGGCTACACCTGACGCTGTGGGGTCTGCCGGAGCTGGTCGACTCGGCTCAGATTTGCGTCACGGAACTGACATCTAACGTCATCAACCATGTGGGTATTGGCACGCCTGCCACGCTCGCGGTTTCCATGAGCGGCACCCGCCTCCGTATCGAGCTGCACGACCCAGACGCGCGAGCACTGCCCACTCTGCTCAGCGCAGAACGCGAGGCGGAGTCGGGGCGTGGAATGACGCTCGTCGACGCCGTGACCGACCGCTGGGGTGTGATCCTTCGGGCGGACTCCAAGGTGGTGTGGTGCGAGTTGGCTACGGATCTCACCGACCCGCACGGCCACACCGGCGGTCCGCGAGTGGCACACGCCGAGGAATACCTCGCGCTCTACGGCGCTGCTCGCCATCCGCAGCCGACCGTCTCGGGCCGCCTGAGTGCGGCTGTCGCTGAGGAGGCGGCGATCGAGCTGATCGCCGACCTGCTCCACTGGCTCCGAGCCCATGGTCGCGACCCGGACGAGGTGCTGGATCGCGCCCAAGTGCACTTCGAGTCCGAGCTGGGGAAGGTGGAAGAGTTGCAGGGGTAATTCCCGAAGTGCTAGATCGAGCGATCCTGCCATCGCGCCCTGTGCTTCTGGATGAACTCCACCCCTATGTTGTGGGACTTGATACGCCTTAGCTCCGAGACGAACTTGCCGGTCAAGCTATCGATGACCTTGAACTCGTCGGTTATGTGAAGCGCTCCACGATCAAACCGAGTGTGACAGTTAGGGCACAGGCAGAGGACATTCTGCACTCGGTCGCGCCCGAAGTGTGGTTTCCCCAAGGCCTGAATATGTGCGGCTTCAGCGTATGCCTCACCCATCGGTGAAATAACAAGCCGAAGCCCACATATCTGGCAGGTGTTGTTATGTAGAGCCTTGATCTCCCGAGCCACCTTTGAGTCCCGCGCCAGGCGGTTATGGGCGACGTACCGTCGCACCTCCTCCTCGAGATCGGTGTCCTCGCCCGCGTCAGGGTCCACCGACTGCGGCTTCGCCTCTTCGCCTGGAGCGAGTTTGAGGAGCTTAAATCGGCAGATGCGGAAACCTTCCTGCCCATTGGTAATCCAATGGTCTGCCACTTGGTAGAGGCCGCGATACCGGTAACCGCCAGTTGCTCGCCGCCGGGTCTTTCCCTTGATCTCCAGTCCTTCGATCACGCGAACTGGATAGCCGAGGCCCTGCGATACAACCAGAGCCGCATTTCCCTCGTCGGTCAGCGACTGATCGGCAACCATATGGCCGGTGTCCCGGTCCCGGCCGCCTTCGCCGGTGTAGATGATTTCGGCGCCATCATCTTTGTCGTCTATATACCCACCGGAGAGGACGATGGAGTCGGCGCCTGTCTTGGCCGTCCCGGAGATGCCGCGACCGAGAAATCGGTGCAACCCGACAGCGTGGAGGTCGTTGTGCCCCTTGAACCAGTCGCCCTCAGAGACGCCGTCGGGGGTGCCAAACATAACCTGCTTCGACTCACTAGCCATGAGCACATGATGTCAACTGGTTGACGTTCGTGGATCAGTTCGAGGCAGACTCATGGCTCTTCGGATCCGATCCTGGGTGCTCCAGGAACAGTCATGAAACTGCTCCCCCGTGGCAGTCCCGGTACACCGCCCCCGACCCGCACCAGCACGCCGCCCCCTTCGCCGGCGGCCATGCCACCGCCCGGCCCCTCGCCGCCAGTGTCGTTGCGTACTGCGGGAGCAGGTCCGCGTTCGCCGGTGAGGACTGTTCCGAGGCTGCGAACGCCTCGTACGACGGGACCGTCGCCGTCACGATGCCCAGGTTCTCCGTGCCCGTCGACGACAGGTCCCGCATCGAGGCCTCGATGTCCGTGAGGTGGGCCCTCCGGGTCGGGTACTCCGATTCCAACTCGGGGTACGCCGCGAGGAGTTCGTTCAGTTCGCCCTCCGGCCAGTGGAGCACCGCCACCGGGAACGGACGTGACAGGGCCGAGCGGTACGAGCCCAGTTCAGACCTCAGGCGGGCGATTTCGGCCTGGAGTTCTGCCGGGTTGTCCGAGCCCAGGGCCCACAGGCGCTTCGGGTCGTGGAGTTCGTCCAGCGAGATGTCCGCCGTGTGGGACGTGTGGACCGAGTCGGCCTGGGCGTCCCACTCGTCGTGCGGCAGGCCCAGGAGGCGGCGGACGCGGTGGCGGCCCGTGAGGAGGGACTGGGTCGCGTAGGGGACCTCGTCCTCTCCCGGGGGGAGGAGCAGGGTGAGGGCCGTGGTGAAGCAGTCGTGGGACGCCTCGAGCTCGTCATGGGACTCCAGCGTCTCCGCCACGATCTCCCAGGGCGCCGGGTCCGCCGGGGCCGCCGTGCGGATGCCGGTGATCAGGGCGCGGGCCTCCGCCTCGTGGCCGTACTCCCAGAGGTTCGCCGCCTGGAGGGCCTTGATCAGCAGCGGGTGCTCGGGGCCGGCCGCGAGCAGGCGGTCGTAAAGGGTGGAGGCGTGTTCGCGGTCGCCCGCCAGTTCCAGGTGGGCCGCGGCCTGGAGCAGCAGTGGCTCGTGGTCCTCGGGGTACCGGTCCGCGGTACGCAGCAGGCGCTCGGCTTCGGCGGTGTGGTCAGCAGGCGTGTCGGGGCGCATGGTGGACACCGTACTGCTGTACGGCGGTTCACAGGGATGAGCCGATTCTCACGAGTACGGCCATGAGCGATCCGAGCCAGAGCGCCGTGCCCAGCGCCAGCGTGAGGAGCGCCGTGGAGCGGGCGGCCGGCGAGTCGAGCTGGGCGTGTTGCGGGTTGTGAGGGGTATAGAGGACGCGGACCTGTGAGCCCTCGGGGAGCCGGTGCGGGCTGCCGCTGTTGTCGATCAGCGGCTGCTCGACCTCCGTACCGTCGTCCGTCGTCCAGCGCACGACCGGATGAGCCGTGGAGTAGGAGGCCTCGCGCGTGGCTATGTGGCCGGTCACGGTGCCGAGCGCGCTGCGGCCGGTGCTGCGTACGAGCTCCGCCAGGATGTAGTTCGTGCCTTGTACGGCGCAGATGGCAAGGCCTGCGAGGAAGGGCACGAGGGTCAGGAACCAGAAGGGACTCATGCGGCGCCATCGTAGGAGGTCGTGGGTCTGGTGAGTTGACGGGCCGGCACCTATCGTGCCGCCGTGCGGCAGCGGGAGAGAGAACGGGAACGGATGCTGGTGGTGGCGCAGGGGCGCGGCTCGCGGCGGCGGGCCACGTTCGCCCGTGGGCTGTGGACGAGCGCCGAGGTCACGGTCACCCTCGGGGTCGTCGTACTCCTCCTCGTCGTACATCAGCTGTGGTGGACCAACCGGGAGGCCCGGCAGGGCGCGGAGCACAAGGTCCAGGCCCTGGAGCGGGAGTGGGGGAGAGAAGGGGGAGGGGAGGCACCGTCCGTCGAGGTGCCCGGCGAGCCCGTTCCTGCCGGGACGCCCGCCGCCGGGGAGACCGGGACCGGTACGGCGACCGAAGCGCCCGGCTCGTCGCCCGCCCGCAGAGCCGCCGCCCGCACTCCCCGCTGGGACCAGGCCTACGCCGTCCTCCGCATCCCACGGCTCGGCGTCGTCGCGCCCGTCGCCCAGGGCATCGGGAGGAAGGGTGTACTCGACAAGGGGTACGTCGGGCACTATCCGCAGACCGTCCAGCCCGGCGAGGCCGGGAACTTCGCCGTCGCCGGGCACCGCAATACGCACGGGGAGCCCTTCCGGTACATCAACCGGCTGAGGGGCGGCGACGAGGTCCGGGTCGAGACCCGGGAGGGGGTCTATGTGTATGAGGTGGACAAGGGGGTGGCTCAGACCTCGAGCCGGGATACGGGGGTGATCGCGGCTGTGCCGCGCAGCATGGTGAACACCGGTGCCGGGTACAGCGCGCCCGGGTACTACCTCACCCTCACCACCTGCACGCCGGAGTACACCTCCAAGTACCGGCTTGTCGTGTGGGCGAAGTTGACGTCGATGCGACCGCGCTAGGGTCCCGGACGTGCTCAAACGTCGTCCTCAACTGCTGTGGCTGCTCGTTCCGTACGTCTTCTTCGTCGGCGCGCTGCCGCTGGTGAACCGCGTCCGGCCGATCGTCCTCGGGCTGCCCTTCCTCTTTGTATGGCTGCTCGGAGCGACGCTCCTCACGCCCGTCGCCGTATGGCTGACCTGGCGCGGGGACCACCGAGGAGGCCGCAGGTGAACGGCGCGATCGCGACGTCGATCTTCGGCGTCTTCATGGTGGCGACCGTCGCCCTCGGGCTGCTCGCCGTCCGCGGCCGCGGCGGCGGGACCGGTGGGCTCGCCGAGTGGTCCGTCGGCGGGCGCAGCCTCGGCGCCGTCTTCATCTGGGTGCTGATGGCGGGCGAGGGCTACACCAGCTTCAGCTATCTCGGCGCCGCGGGCTGGGGCTACAACTACGGGTCACCGGTGCTCTATGTGGTCGCGTACATGTCCTGCGGTTACGCCGTCGGCTATGTGGTCGGGCCCATGTTGTGGGGCTACGCCCGCAAGCACGGACTCGTGGGGATCACGGACATGGTCGCCCACCGCTACGGACGGCCCTGGCTGGGCGCGCTCGTCGCCGTCCTCGCGACCGTCTTCCTGCTGCCGTACATCCAGCTGCAGATCACCGGCATGGGCGTGGTCGTCTCGACGATCTCGTACGGCGCGATCAGCCTCAACCGGGCCTATTTCCTCGCCTTCGCCGTCACCACCGGCTTTGTGGTGGTGAGCGGTCTGCGCGGCAGCGCCTGGGTCTCCGTCCTCAAGGACAGCCTTGTCATCGTCACCCTCGCCTTCCTGGCGATCTATGTGCCGCTGCACTACTTCGACGGATACGGCGACTTCCTCGGGCGGCTCGTCGCAGAGAAGAGCGAGTGGCTGACCCTGCCCGGGCACGGCGGCAGCGGGTTCGGCGAGGCCTGGTTCATGACGACGACGGTCCTCAACTCCCTCACCGTCGTGATCTTCCCGACCACCGTCGCCGGCTATCTCGGCGCCCGCGACGCGGACGCGCTCCGACGCAACGCCATCTGGCTGCCCGCCTACAACGTCCTGCTCTTCGTCCCCATGCTGCTCGGCATGGCCGCGCTCTTCGTGGTGCCCGGCCTCGTCGGCGCGGAGTCCAATCTGGCCCTGTTCAAGCTGGTGGTCGACTCGCTGCCGCCCTGGGTGGTCGGGATCATCGGGGTCGCCGCCGCGCTCTCCTCCATCGTGCCGATGGCCGTTTTCATGCTGGTCATCGGGACGATGTGGGGGCGGAGCGTCCTTTCGCTCGCGCCGCGGCTGCGACGGCGGCAGAAGGGCGCGGCGCAGGCCGTCGTCGTGGCGGCGGGCGGGATCGCGCTGCTGATGACGTACACCGCGCCCAACACGCTCGTACGGCTCTCCCTCGTCTCGTACGAAGGGATGGCGCAGCTCCTGCCGATGCTGCTGCTCGGTCTGACCTGGCGGCGGCTGACCCTCGCCGGCGCGGTGAGCGGGCTCGCGGCCGGAGTGGCGATCGTCTGTGTACTGGTCTTCACCGGGCACGATCCGGTGTGGGGAGTGAACGCGGGGATGGTCGCGCTCGCGGCCAACCTGGTCGTGGCGCTGGCGGTGACGTACGCGGGGCCGGCTGGTCGTGATCCGCGGCCGGACCAGGACGTACTTGCGGAGGATCCGCTCCCCGATGCCGATCGTGTATAACGGCTGGAGGTTCGAATTCGACGAGTGCGTGAGTGAGGGGGGAGCATGACCGGTCGTCCGACGCGGCTGCTCCGGCCCGCCGCGCTGCTGATCCTCCTCCTCGTCGAAGTGCTGCTCATCGACGGCGGCAGCCTCTCCGCGGCGGTGGCGCTCGCCGCGACCGCCACCGCTGCCGCCGGTTCCGCGCTCGTCGTCTGCGCGGTCATCAGCGCACGCTGCGCGCCTGCCGTGCCACCCACCCGGGTCCGCACCGCCATCCGCGACCGTGAGCAACGCACCGCGTTCCTGCCACAGCGCGATCCCGACGCCAAGGGCCGGACCCGGCCCCGAGCACCCGGCCGTTCCCTCCTGACGGCCGCGTAGGGGAACCTCAACTCGCACAAACCCCCTCGAATCACCCCTCGCGGGTCGTCATGCCGCCATGTCCTCATCCCGGCACGACGAGACCCTCGGAGGGCTCACCCATGTCCGTTTTCGCCAGCCTGGTCACACACCTCGCCGACCTGCTCCAGCCGCTCTTCCACGCGTCCGCCACGGCCGCCGCGATCATCGTCTTCACCGCGCTCGTGCGGCTCGCCGTCCATCCGCTCTCCCGGGCGGCCGCCCGCGGCCAGAAGGCCAAGGCCAGGCTCTCGCCCCAGATCGCCGAGCTGCGCAAGAAGCACGGCAAGAACCCGGAGCGGATGCAGAAGGCGCTGATGGAACTGCACGCGAAGGAGAAGGTCTCGCCGCTCTCCGGGTGCCTGCCGAGCCTGCTGCAGCTGCCTGCGTTCTTCCTGATGTACCACCTGTTCTCCAGCGCGCGGATCGGCGGCGGGCCGAACGGTCTGCTCAGCCACACGCTCGGCGCCGCGCCCCTCGGCGACCGCTGGTCGGACGCGCTCGCGCACGGCGGGGTCTTCGGCGGCGCGGGACTGGTGTACGTCGCGCTCTTCGCGATCGTCGCCGCCGTGGCCACCTTCAACTACCGGCGTACGAAGCGTCAGATGGCGGCCGCGCCCATGATGTCCGACCAGCAGATGCCGGGCATGGGCGCGATGGGCGCGATGAGCGCGATGACGAAGGTCATGCCGCTGCTCTCCTTCGCCACGCTCCTGACCGTGGCCTGGGTGCCGCTGGCCGCCGCGCTCTATGTGGTCACCAGCACCACCTGGACGGCGGTCGAGCGGGCCTTCCTCTACCGGGACATGCCTGCCGCGAACGCGCTTGCTACCGCGATGTAAAGGTCCAGGTTGTGAACGGGGTCTTGCGGAGTGGTCCGCTGTCTTGGAGGATCAGCCAATCCTCCGATCCTCCCGATGGCCGCCACCCGTCCCCTGCCTCCGGCAGGGAGCCCCATTGGCCGGATTTCCCACTCGACCAGGGGAGATTGACCATGAAGCTGCTGCGAGTCGGTACGGCGGGCGCCGAGCGCCCGGCTCTGCTCGACAAGGACGGGACGACGCTGCGCGACCTGTCCGGCCTTGTCACGGACATCGACGGGGAGCTGCTCGCCGACGCGTCGGCGCTCGCCCGGATACGGGCCGCGGCGGACGCCGGTGGGCTGCCCGTACTGGACGCCGACGGTCTGCGTACCGGGGCGCCGCTCGCCCGTATCGGCAAGGTCGTGTGCATCGGGCTGAACTACCACGACCACGCCGCCGAGACGGGCGCGGAGACTCCGGCCGAGCCGGTGGTGTTCTTCAAGGCGGCCGACACGGTCGTCGGGCCCTACGACACCGTGCTCGTGCCGCGCCGCAGCCGGAAGACCGACTGGGAGGTCGAGCTCGCGGTCGTGATCGGACGTACGGCCCGCTATCTGGAGGACGGCGAGGACGCGCTGTCGTACGTCGCGGGATACGCGGTCTCGCACGATGTCTCGGAGCGCGAGTTCCAGATCGAGCGCGGCGGCACCTGGGACAAGGGCAAGAACTGCGAGACGTTCAACCCGCTGGGCCCGTGGCTGGTGACGGCGGACGAGGTGCCGGACCCGCAGGCGCTCTCGCTCAGGCTCTGGGTGAACGGCGAGCTGAAGCAGAACGGCACGACCGGCGACCAGATCTTCCCGGTGGCTGAGGTGGTGCGGTACGTCAGCCAGTTCATGACGCTGTACCCCGGGGACGTCATCAACACGGGTACGCCGGCGGGCGTCGCGCTCGGGCAGCCGGAGCCGAAGCCGTTCCTGCGGGCCGGTGATGTGGTGGAGCTGGAGGTCGAGGGGCTCGGCCGCCAGCGCCAGGAGCTCAAGAACGCGTAGGCGCCTCCCGGCGAGGGGCCGTGGGTGGGGTGCGGGATCCCTGTGGGGGTGGGTGCGGGATCCCCGTGGGTGGGGGTGCGGGCCGGGCGCTGGTGGCCGGGTCCGTCCGGGCGGCCGGTCGTCCTCAATCGCCGGACGGGCTGAAATGGGCCTGTCCGGCGGTGGGTTGTCCTCAGTCGCCGGGCGGGCTGGAATGGGCGGCGGACGGGCTGGGATGGGTCTGTCCGGCGGTGGGTTGTCCTCAGTCGCCGGACGGGCTGAAATACGCGCCGGGCGATGGGTCTGTCCGGTGGTGGGTTGTCCTCAAGCGGCGGGCGGGCTGAATTACGCGGCGGGCGGGGTGAAAGGGCGCCGGGCGGGCTGGGAGTGGGTCCGTCCCGGGGTGGGGTGCCCCGGGTGGGCTCATTCCTCGTCTCACGCCGCGATGAAACGCTCCAGCGCCTCGACCACCATCGCGTGGTCCTCCGCCTGTGGCAGGCCCGAGACCGTGACCGAGCCGATGACGCCCGCGCCCTCGACCGTGATCGGGAACGAGCCGCCGTGGGCCGCGTACATGTCCGGGTCCAGGCGCGACGACTCCTCGAACGTCGTGCCCTTCGCGCGGTGGCGGGTGCCGACCAGGAACGAGCTCTGGCCGTACCGTTCGACGACCCTCCGTTTGCGGTCGATCCACGCGTCGTTGTCGGCGCTCGAGCCCGGCAGCGCGCAGTGGAAGAGCTGCTGCGCTCCGCGCCGGATGTCGATCGCGACCGGCGACCGGCGCTCGCGGGCCAGCTCGACGAGCAGGCTGCCGAGCATCCAGGCGTCCTCGTATGTGAACCGGCGCAGGGTCAGCCGGCGTTCCTGGTCGATGAGCTCGTCGACGGTGAGCGCCGCGGGCACGGGCGCCGCGGACGGGGTGGGCGAGGTGGAGGGGGTGGGCGGGACGGTCATGCGGAGACCTCCACGGTGATGCCCTCACTGGCCGAGCGGCGCGCGGCCTCGAGGACCTCGAGTGCGGCCGCCGCCTCATGGGCGGTGACCGGCGGGGCCGTGCCCTCGCGCAGGGCGGTGGCGATGGCCGCGTAGTACGCCGGGTAGTCGCCCGGAACCGTCTCGACGGGGCGGCCGCCGCCGGTCAGCGGGGACTCGCCCGCGCCGAGGCGGCCCCACAGCGACTCGGGCTCGGTGCCCCAGCTCGGGTCGGAGTCGGGACGCGTGCCGTCGCGGAGGGCAGTCTCCTGCGGGTCCAGGCCGTACTTCACATAGCCGGCCGTCGAGCCGAGCACCCGGAAACGCGGGCCGAGCTGCGCGGTCATGGCGCTGACGTGCATATGCGAGCGGACGCCGTTCGCATGCGTGAGAGCGATGAACGTGTCGTCGTCGGTCTCGGCGCCGGGCCGGCGGACATCGGCCTCGGCGTACACCCGTACCACCGGGCCGAACAGGGTCAGCGCCTGGTCGACCACATGGCTGCCCAGGTCGTACAGCAGACCGCCGATCTCCTGCGGGTCGCCCGACTCGCGCCAGCCGCCCTTGAGCTGGGGGCGCCAGCGCTCGAAGCGCGACTCGAAGCGCAGTACGTCGCCGAGCTCGCCGTCCGCGATCAGCTTTTGGACGGTGAGGAAGTCGTTGTCCCAGCGGCGGTTCTGGAAGACGGAGAGCAGCAGGCCGCGCTCCTCGGCGAGGGCGGCGAGCTCACGCGCCTCGGCGGCGGTGCCGGCGATGGGCTTGTCGACGACGACCGGGAGGCCGGCCTTGAGGGCAGCAGTGGCGATCGGGACATGCGTCTTGTTGGGGGAGGCGATCACGATCAGATCGAGCTCGCCGGCCCGCTCCCACAGCTCGTCGGGCGAGGCCGCGAAGCGTACATCCGGGAACTCGGCGCGGGCCTGCTCCCGCCGCTCCGGGTTCGAGGTGACGATCGTGTCGAGGGCGAGACCCTCGGTCGCGGCGATCAGCGGGGCATGGAAGACGGAGCCCGCCAGGCCGTAGCCGATGAGTCCGACGCGGAGGGGGGTACGGGTACGGGGGCCGGTGCCAGTCATGTATTCCACTTAAGCAACGGTGTTGCCAAAGTGCAAGCGGAGGGGACAATGGGGTCCGTGAACAGGACGGTGAGGAGCGGTACGGGAGCTGCGGGAGCGAACCTGCCTGCGCTGCGCAGCCATAACGCGGCGCTGGCGCTCGATCTGCTGCGTACGGCGGGTGAGGGCGGCATCAGCAGGATGGAGCTCGCCGAGCGCACCGGGCTCACCCCGCAGGCGGTCAGCAAGATCACGGCCCGGCTGCGCGACGAGGGTCTGGCGGCGGATGCGGGCCGCCGCGCCTCGACCGGCGGCAGACCGGGCACGGTGCTGCGGCTGGTCCCTTCGGCGGGCCACGCGGTCGGGCTGCATCTGGACCGCGACGAGCTGACGGCGGTGCTGCTGGACCTGGCGGGAGCTCCGGTCGCGGTCCGCACGGCGCCGCTGGATCTGGGCGCGGGGGCCGAGGCGGTCGTGGAGCGGGTGGCGACGGAGGTCGAGGCGCTGCTGGAGGGCGCACGCGTCCTCGGCGTCGGCGTGGCCATGCCCGGGCCGCTCGATCACGTCACCGGTGTCCCGCATCGCGTCACCGGGTTTCCGCAGTGGGACGGGTTTCCCCTCCGCGACGCGCTCGCCGCGCGGCTCGGGTTGCCCGTCGTCCTGGACAAGGACACCAATGCCGCGGCCCTCGGGCTCGCACTGCGCGGGCCGGGTGACTCCTTCGCGTATCTCCATCTCGGTACGGGGCTCGGCGCCGGTCTCGTCCTCGGCGGCGCGCTCTACCGCGGCGCGCGCACCGGTGCGGGGGAGTTCGGGCATCAGGTCATCCAGCTCGACGGGCCCGAGTGCGGGTGCGGGAAGCGGGGCTGTATCGAAGCGCTCTGCCTCGCGGCCGTCGACCGCGGCGATCTCGACCTGGCCGCCAGCGTCCTCGGCACCGGCGCCGCGAACCTCGTCGAGCTGCTCGACATCGACCGGGTGCTGCTCGGCGGCCGGATCGTCGTGGCGGCCGCCGAGCCGTTCGTACGCGGAGTCGGCGAGCGGGTCCGCGTCCCGGTGGCCGTCACCGGCACAGGCGCACACGTCGTCGCGGAGGGCGCCGCGCAGTTGGTCCTCGCGCCTGTCTTCGGGCGCGCCGAAGCGTCTCCCGCCGCACCGAAAATAGGCTGATAGGGGGAAATTGGGAGGCTGTACGGCCGTATGAGGCCTCGGAGAGCGCCCTCGAACGCGCGCGCGTGGCAGGGTCTTGGGGAGGACCGGGCGATCCCCGGCGGTTCGTGAGCAGCCGAACAGCAAAGGTCACCCATGCGACTGCGCAATGCCCTCGCCGTCGGAGTCGCCGCGGCCGCGATCGCGCCCGCGGCGCTCTTCGGCTCCGCCGCGATGGCCGCTGCTGTGACCGTACGCGCCGCCGCCGAAACCGCCGCCGGGCCCGCCCAGGCGCCCGGGCCCGCCGAGGCTCCTGAGCGAGCAGGGTCGCGTGAGCAGGCAGCGGCGCGTGAGCAGGCCGCGGTACCCGAGCGGGCCGCGGCGCCTCTGCGGGCGGCCGCGGTACCCGAGCGGGCCGCGGCGCCTCTGCGGGCGGGAGCACCTGAGCGGCCCGCGCCGCCCCGGACCGCCGCCGTACCGGTGCCGGTACCCGGAGCCGGAAAGCCCGCGGACCAGCAGCCCACCTGCGGCAAGGTCTCCGACCCCGACTTCCCCATCGACACCCGCATCCACGGCGGCCCCACCGCCCACCGGCCCGGCGGCGGCTTCCAGGAGTGGTCCGTCGACCTCGCCAACACCACCGGCGAGAGCTGCCGCAGCATCCACCCGGTGATGATCTTCAGCGGACGCGACAGCGGTCTCACCGCCGCCCGGGTCGCCCTGGAGTTCTACGACGACCTGACGGCCCGCTGGCGCCCCGTCGCCCTCGAGACGACCGCCGAGGACGAGGTCGTCGGGGTCCTCGACGGAGGGTTCCCCGGCTTCGTCGTCCCGGCTCGTAAGTCGGTCACCGTCAAGGTCCGGGTCGCCCTCGCCGCCGATACCCCGCCCAACCAGGTCACGGTCAACGCCGCGATCGTGCAGCGGCAGGGCGACGACGGCGACTGGGTGGGTGAGTCCGGCGACTACCACTTCGCCGTTGTGGACGGCGACGGTTCCGGGGCCACCGCCACTCCCGACGAGCTCGCCGCGACCGGCATCGGCCCGCCGCTCCGCCTCAGCGCCGCCCTCGGTGCCGTACTGCTGTGCAGCGGGGCGCTGGTCCTGGCCTCCCGGCGGCTGCGTGCCGGGCGACGCTGAGCGTTCCGGCTCCGACAGGGTCAAGGGCGGTGACAGTCCGGCGACGGCAAGTGGACTTGAGTCCACGTCCATGCCGAATCTCGGCATCTGGTTCCCGGCGAAGGACGGCGGCAGGCCCACCACCTTCGCGCTGCCGTACGCCGCAGGGCTCGTCAAAGCGGCCCCGCACAGTAGAACGGCCGGAAACTGCTCGACTGCTCGACTGGAAGTCCGCGACCGGCAGCTGACACCGGTACCTGGGCACCGCCGGGGTCAAGATCAGCACCACGTGATTAGGCTGGGACGCCGGAGGGCCACAGAGCCGTGCCTCCGGCGTCCCAGAACAGCACACTGCACACTGCACACGGCAGGAGTCCCGTCAGATGGCAGAGCGCAAGCCGATCGAATCCTGGCTCACCGACATGGACGGTGTCCTGATCCACGAGGGCGTGCCGATCCCGGGCGCCGACGCCTTCATCAAGAAGCTGCGGGAGACCGGGACGCCGTTCCTGGTGCTGACCAACAACTCCATCTACACGGCGCGCGACCTGCACGCCAGGCTCGCCCGGATGGGCCTGGATGTGCCCGTGGAGAACATATGGACCTCGGCGCTCGCCACCGCGCAGTTCCTGGACGACCAGCGTCCCGGCGGTACGGCGTACGTCATCGGTGAGGCGGGCCTGACGACCTGCCTGCACGACATCGGCTATGTACTGACCGACCACGAGCCCGACTATGTGGTGCTCGGCGAGACCCGTACCTACAGCTTCGAGGCGCTCACCAAGGCGATCCGGCTGATCAACGCCGGGGCCCGGTTCATCTGCACCAACCCCGACGAGACGGGCCCCTCCGCCGAGGGCCCGCTGCCCGCCACCGGTGCGGTCGCCGCGCTGATCACCAAGGCGACGGGCAGGGATCCGTACTTCGCGGGCAAGCCGAACCCGCTGATGATGCGGACCGGACTGAATGCGATCGGTGCGCACTCCGAGACCAGCGCCATGATCGGCGACCGGATGGACACCGACGTGCTGGCCGGCCTGGAAGCGGGTATGGAGACGTTTCTGGTGCTGACCGGGCTCACCAACCGCGAGACCGTGGACAAGTATCCGTTCCGGCCGTCGACTGTGGTCGATTCGATCGCGGATCTCGTCGACCGTATCTGAGCACGTCAGAGGCCCATATGGAGCAGTGAGCCGGCCCCTGCGGATGCGAAAACGCCCGGCGCGAGTGAATCTTTTGGGTATCAGGAGGTTCACGATGCGTTCAGGTTTGATTGCTCTCCGTGCCGCAGGGGCGGCCACCGTACTCGTCCTGGCGCCCGCGGCCACCACCGCGTACGCAAGCGATTCCGTGAAGGTCACGGTCGCCCCGGCTTCCGCCTCACCCGGCGGCGAGGTGCAGTTCCGTGTCACGGGCTGCAAGGGCACGACGGGAGCCGTCGCGTCGCAGGGATTCGTCGCGGACGCCGAGCTGTCGCGCCGGGAGGGACAGAACACCCAGCTGTTCGGGAACACGTCGGTCAAATCCACCGTGAAGCCCGGCACGTACAACGTGAGCGTCACCTGCGACGGCCATGCCCACGCCGGCACCGGCCGCGTCCAGGTCGTCCAGGTCGTCCAGCACCAGCAGACCCACCAGCCGACGCACGAGCCGACCGAGCAGTCGACGCCCGTCGCACCGGTACGGGCGGG